>NZ_JBXAOQ010000005.1:292632-468414 GCF_058802985.1 Pseudomonas sp. GW822-FHT01E03 | reverse complement strand
AGCGGACCGTCAGTCACCCCTTGTGTGACTGTCCAACCGTCATCGCGAGCAAGCTCGCTCCCACAAGGTTTGCGGTGCTTAAACGCTTAACTGACTGGCATTCGCAAGGATCTGGACATCTGGTTGCCGAACGGTCGGCGCTTGCTCAATAGCTTCAACCTTTCACTTGAGCCCGGTGACAGCCTGCTGATCAGCGCACCGTCCGGCTACGGCAATGCAACACTTGAGCGAGCAACTGGATGACGAACTGGACTGGTCGCAAATCCTGAGCGTTGGCGAACAGCAACGCTGTGCCTTCGTCCGCGCCCTGTTGGCCCGCCCCGCGGTGCTGTTCCTCGATGAGAGCAGTTCGGCGCTGGATGCGGCGAACGAGGCGCGCTGCTATCAGTTACTCAAACAAACGCTGCCGGAGACGATCCTGATCAGCGTCGGCCACAATGCCTCGCTGGAACGCCTCCATTGGCAAGTTCTGGAACTGCAAAGCGAGGCTCAGTGGGTGCATCGAAAGGTGATGCAACCGGTATGACTTCGCAGGGCACACAGCTACGTCAAATCGAACGCGAGCAAGTAATCAGCCATCCATCACAGTATTTTCACATCCATTGGCATACGGTGGATCCAGCTCCTTTGTGATTTCCAGCCCGCTCTCCCCATCGCGGGCTTTTTTTCGTCTGCTCGATTCAATTCGCATGAATCAACAAGACGCCCCAGCCATCAGGGCTGAAGACAAGAGACTAGAGCAGTCAGACGACTATGGCGGCGGCGGCAAAGATTATCAGTGCCAGGGCGGCACCGATGCCGAACGGCAGCAGAGTAGCGCGGGTCGCGGTCGGGGGCGGGCTACGCATTTCTACGGCCATAAATATGCGGAAGTGCTAAACGAAGCGACCGACAGTCGATTAGCTAAACTTCATGAGTAAACCACTTCGCGAATCCCTGAAAAATCAGGAGGCGAACATGAGCAAACAACCTCAACCCCAAAGCCGCTCCAACCCCCAACCCAGATCCCGTCCGTTGGTGCCGAACCTGCCGGGCAAAACCGGCAACAAGTCTGGTGGCTTGCGCGGTAACTATCCGCCGAAGAAGTCGTAATTGCCTCGGGTGTACGACAGGCTTTGCAACGGAGTCTGTCGCACTCCCCCGTCACTTCGGCATTACTTGCCTCTATATCGGACATTGTTTTCCACGAGCGACGTCGTAGCTGCCCAGAATGATGGCCAAGGGCTACGCTCTCCACGGTTTCTCAAATACACCTCGACCATGCTGCCAACTGATTCGCATCCCTGACTCTGAAAACGTCTGCTTCCTTAACGCACCCAAGCTTTCGCGATGTCCCGTGTTGCCATAAACCCTGCTTTTTCTGGCTCATTTACATGGAGTAAGCGTACATGCCCTTCCCCCCTCGTTTCCTCGACCACTACCGCAAAGCCGACCGCATCATGCTGGGTCTGATCTGGCTGATGTTCGCGTTCGCTATCGGCCTGGCGTTCTGGCACGACACCTTCAAGCAGGCGCTGCTGGTGGGCGGCGGCACCAGTGTGTTGTTGACGTTGTTGTATCGAGCCATCGGCGGAACGCGGTTGATGCGTTGTCTGCTGGGCCTGGGTTTGATGGTGATGGCGGCGTTGCATATCAATCAGGCCGAGGGGGTCATTGAGTCGCACTTCGGGATTTTTGCGTTGTTGGCAGTGTTGACGTTTTATCGGGACTGGCTGCCGATTCTGGTGGCGGCGGTGACGATTGCGCTGCATCACGTGGTGTTTCATGCGCTGCAGCATCAGGGTTTTCCGGTGTTTGTGATGGCCCATCACGGTGGCTGGACAATGGTGTTCGTTCACGCTTTTTATGTGGTGATGGAAACGGTCGCGCTGCTCTATCTGGCGGTGCACAGCCAGGCCGATGCGGTGGAGAGCCAGGACATGCTGGACAAGATGCTGGCGACCACGTCCCAGTTCACTGTCGGTGCCGGCCAGGGTGACAAGGCTCGGGTGCATGTGTCGCTGGCCCAGCGCTTCGATCAGTTTTTGACGCAGATCACCGCCTTGGTGGACGGCGTGGTGCGTGACTCTCAGGGTTTGGGTCAGTTGGGCCAGGAGTTGGCCAAGGCCAGCAACACGCTGGAGAAAGGCGCCAAGCATCAGTTGACGGAAATCGCGCAGATGACCGGGTCGATGCAGCGCATGGGCGATGCGATGGAGCACATCGTGGTGCATGTCGAGCATGCCGTTGTCCATGCCGGCCAGGCCAGCGCGCAAGTCACTCGCGGCCAGGAAAGCGTGAACCGTGCGCGGCAGGAAATCACTCAACTGGCCTCACGCCTGGAAGGCACCAACCAGACCGTGCAGGTACTGGCCGGGCAGGCGCAGCAGATCGGTACGGTGCTGGAGGTGATCAGCAGCATTGCCGAGCAGACCAACTTGCTGGCGCTCAACGCCGCGATTGAAGCGGCGCGCGCCGGCGAGCAAGGCCGGGGCTTTGCGGTGGTGGCCGATGAGGTGCGCAGCCTGGCGCAACGCACGGCGGTGTCCACCAAGGAAATCCGCACCATCATCGAGGCCTTGCAGCAAGGCAGCCGCAAAGCCGTGGAGGCCATGCAGGACAGCCGCGAAGGTGTAGTGCGCTGCGTCGAGGACAGTCAAGTGGCGGCAGCGATGTTGCAGGCCGTCGGCAGCGACATCTCGCAGATCGATGAGCTCAATGGGCGGATCGTCACGACGACCCGCGAACAGTCCTCGGCAAGTTTCGAGATTGTCGGGCGCTTGCAGTCGGTGCAGAGCATTGCGCAAAACACGGCGGATGATGTGGAGACACTGGCGCTGAGCAGTCGGCGCTTGCCGCCCATTGCGACCCGGCTGGATGCGTTGGGGCGGACGTTTCATCAGTGATGCTCGACGGGAGAAGTTTTCCGTTGGTCGAACCGATTTGCTCTTCAGACTCAACAAACCTATCTTTGAATCTATGGACTCAAGATAGGTATTGATCATGGCCGTCCCCCTGCAACCCCAATCCTTCAGCAAAAACCAATGCGTCACCGGCCTGCGTGCCGCCGTGAGCATTCTGGAAAAGTGGAAGGCCAACAGCGATCAGGCCTGTCGCATCCTGCGTATTTCCCGCAGCACCTACACCCGCGCCCGGCAGCGAGACCCGGACTGGGCGGTGGCGCTGGATGCGGACCAGATGCAGCGCATCAGTTTTGTGTTGAACATTCACGCGACGTTGCGGCTGGTGTTCGACAACCCGGATAACGTGTACGGCTTTGCCTCGATGGCCAATGACAACGAGTTTTTCAACGGGCGTTCGCCGCTGGAGATCATGGCCCAGGGCGACATGATTTCGCTGTACGAAACCTTCCGCCGCATCGACATGCTGCGGGGTGCGCAATGGTGATGGCGAGTGAGCTGGCGGTGTTTGCCGGTCAGTCGTTGCAGGCTTATCGCCTGGTCAATTCGAAGTTTCCGCCCATTGCGTTGTTTGATGATGTGGCGGATGCGGCTGAGTTCGAGGTGTTGTTCGAGATTCAGGCTCTGACCAATCCGCGGTTGAAGAATGAGGTGGGTCAGCTGGAGTTGATTGCGCGCAGCGAGATCCCGTTCGGCATTCCGGGTTGCTCCTATGCCATTGCGCCGTTTACCCACGTCAACCCGGCGGGCTCGCGTTTCAGCGATGGCCGTTTTGGGGTGTTGTACTTGGCGGAGTCGATGGACGCGGCGCTGGCCGAGGTGCGACATCACCAGGCGCTGTATTGGTCGAGGGTTCCGAGCCTGAACTATGAGCGCTTTGTGTTTCGTGGATTGGCCTGTGCATTTGGCGATGGCGGGATGAAGGACGCCACGGCCCTGCCGATGAGCGATCCGGTGTATGCGCCGGACGACTACAGCCACTCCCGTGTGTTGGGGCAGGCGGTGCGCGATGCCGGTTGCCCCGGTTTGCGTTATCACTCGGTGCGGATGCCGGGCAGTCATTGCTGGGCGTTGATGACGCCGAGGCCGGTTTCGTCGATTGTGCAGACGGCGCATTACGAGATGGTCTGGAATGGGCAGATCACCAGTGTCAGTCAGATCAGTGAGGCTTGAGCCCCGTTGTCAGGCACATGAATACCTGTGGGAGCGAGCTTGCTCGCGATTGCTGTGTGTCAATCGACACATATGTTGAACGTGAAATTGCCATCGCGAGCAAGCTCGCTCCCACAGGGATCTGCGATCCATTGAGCGCATCGATAGTCACCATCATTTCAATGAAGTTCTCTTAAAAAATCCCCGGCGTAACATCTGCTCCATACCAACCCATAAGCACCTCCGGAGCACACCACCATGAAACGCCAAACCCTCCTCAGCATCGCTTTCTCGGTTTTCGCAGTTAACGCTTTCGCCGCAAACCCTGCTCATCCTGTGGTCGCTGAAGGCGGCTCGGATCGTCTGATTGAAAGCCGGGTGGCCGAGGGTGGCTCCGATCGCCTGATCGAAAACCGCGTGGCTGAAGGTGGTTCGGATCGCCTGCTGGAAAAACGTGTTGCCGAAGGCGGTTCCGACCGTCTGATCGAAAGCCGCGCTGTCTGAATGCAGTGCTTTACCGCAAGACTCAACGAAAAGCCCGGCCTCAACAGCCTGATGCTGCTCAATCAAGCGAGAATGATCCACTCACTGTAGGAGCGAGCTTGCTCGCGATGGAATCAAGAACGCCGCGTTTAGCCTGTAAACACGCGGCATCGTTAACGACCATCGCGAGCAAGCTCGCTCCTGCAGGGGATCGTTCTCATTTAACTGAACAGCATCAGGCTTCAACAGCCGGGCTTTTTCGTGCGGGTTATCAATTCGTTTGTAGGTCATGCACTTTCGCGGATCGCGAGAGGCCAATCTTGATGCCCACCAGTATGGGCGCAGCAAAGACGAACAGCAGGGCCACGGCGAAGAACGCCGTATCGAAAGCAATCACCGTGGCCTGACCTGATACCGCCTTGCCCAGCAAGCTCGTGGCTGCCCGGCCAGCGGCCACCTGATCCATGCCCTTCCCTGTCAGCATCGCGGTTGTGGTCATCAGCCGTTCGATGACCGCGTGTCCCCCTGGGGTGACGTTGGCGCCGAGGACCACGCCATTGCTGACAACCTGATGGTCGATCAAGGTCTGCAGCCCGGCGACGCCCATCAAGCCTCCCAACTGGCGCCCTGTGTTGAACAGGCCAATGCCGCTGGCCAGGTTGCGGCTGTTGAGGTGGCTGAAAGCGATCAGCGTGATCGACAGAAACAGGAAGCCAAGGCCCAGGCCGCGCAACAGGATGGCCGCCATCATGTCGTCGGTGCCGCTTTCGCTGTTGGAGCCGGACAGCATCCACATCGCCCCCATGATCAGCAGGATACCCAACGGCACGGTCGCCACCGGCGGCACGCGACGCACGCTGAACAGATAGGCGGCGATGAGCAGCGAACCGACAAAAAAACCGCCACTGGGCAACAGGAGCAGGCCGGCATCGGTCGGCGTGAACGCGAGTACCGACAGGGCGAACGCCGGGATCAGGTAGGCGCTGCCGAACAGGGCGGCACCGGCGACGAAACTGACGATAAAGGCAAAGGTGAAATCGCTTGTTTTGAACAGGCTGAAATCGAGCAGCCCCTGGCCGCTGGCCAACACCTGTTGACCGAGAAAGGCCAGCAGCGCGGCGGCACCGATCACCGTCAGCACCAGTATGCGCGGTTCCTCGAACCAGTCCCAGCGACTGCCCTGGCTGAGCACGTAGGTGAAACAGAACAGGGCCGCAGAGAGCAGCGAGAACCCGAGCCAGTCAAACGAAGGTTGCCGGCCCCTGGCGGGCATGGGGTGGTCGGCGATGAGCAAGAAGCCGATCGCCGCCAGGGCCAACGGCACTACGCTGAAGAAAATCCAGGTCCAGGACTGGCTGTCGATCAACCACCCTTGCAGGGCCGGCGCGAGGGTCGCCGACGCGACCACCGCCGCCATGGCGAACAGGGCTTGCAGGATCGGCTGAAGCGCGCGCCGATAGCCGCGAAAGATGATCGCCTGGCCCGCCACCAGCAAAGCACCTCCCGCGAAGCCTTGCAGGATGCGTAATGCGATCAGCAGTTCCAGCCAGGCGGTAACGGCAGCCACGCAGCACGCCAGGCCCATGACCAGGGTGGCGCCGATGATCACGTTGCGCGCAGAAAATCGCTGCATCAGCCAAGGGGCGATCATGAACCCGATCAGCTTGAGCGCGATGTAGCCGACATCCAGCCAGGCGAACTCGTCAGGCGTGGCATAGGTGTCGCCAATGATGTCGCCGCGGCCGAGGGCCAACACGGTGCTGGCGATCGCTTCCGTCAACGTCGCCAGCACGATGCCCACCATGAGCAGGACGCCGTTCATTGTCCTGGCGCTGCTCGGCGTGGCGCAGGCAACGCGGCTCATGAGCCGGCCCCTTGTGCAACTTCCACCCGCGCGGACAGGCCCGGCACGATGCGCCCCGGCAGGGGGTTTTCAGCCAGGCGGATCTTCACCGGAACGCGCTGCACGACACGCACAAAGTTCCCGGTGGCGTTGTCGGGCGGCAGCAGGCTGAACGCCGAGCCACTGCCTGGTGCAAAGCTGTCGACCACGCCATCGAGTGCCGCATCGGGGTAGCCATCGACCGTGACGCGCACCGGCTGACCGGGGCGAATATGTTCCAGTTGGGTTTCCTTGAAGTTCGCCACGACCCATACATCATTGACCGGCACGATATCGAGCAGGGAAACGCCCGGTGTGACGAAACGACCGAGGCGAACCTGACGGTTACCGACCACGCCATCCACAGGTGCGTGTACCACGGTGTGCTCGAGATCGATCCGGGCGAGATCACGTGCGGCCTCTGCCTGGCTCACAGCGGCCACGGCAGCCTCGCGCTCGGCTACAAACACCGTGATGCGCTGCTGTTGCGCCTCGACCGTTGCCGAAGCGGCCGAAACCGAGGCCGCGGCTCTGGATTGCGCGGTACCGGTTTCATCGACCAGGGCCTGGCTGACCGCATTGCTGACGATCAGTTTGCGGCTGCGGTCGTGGGTCTTGGCCGCCAGGCTCATGTCGGCGGAGGCTGAGCGCCTTTGCGCTTCGGCCTGCCTGATCAGCGCATGCTGGAGCTGGATCTGTGCGTCGACATGGGTCAGGCGCGCCTGGGCGGCGCTGACATTGGCCTCGGCTTGCGCAAGTTTGGCACGGTAGTCGCGGTCATCGATTCGAAACAGCACATCACCGGCACGCACGGCCTGGTTGTCCCGGACCTCGACCGCCGTGACATAGCCGGCGACCTTGGCGGCCAGTGAGGTGACGTCCCCGCGGACATACGCGTTGTCGGTCGAGGTCACGCCACTTGAAAACGCCATGGCTCCCCAAACCGCCACGACCATTACAGCCGCGACGCACAGCAACAGGCCGATGGTCTTGCGCTTGCTTCGCCGCACCACGACCACAGGCGTGCCGCTACTTGCGCTGGTGGCAATGGCGGCCTTGTCCAGGAGCGAGTTCATTTTTTCATTTCCTGTTCAGTGCCAAGAACTGACTCAGCCACTGGGCGACAGGGTCTGCCGCCCGGCGGTCGAGCCTTCATGAGCGCGTGATCGGCTCACTGTTTGATCGGTGTCACGAGTACCTTTTCCTCGGTGTCGAGGACGAACACCGCCAACAGGCGTGCAGGTTGGGTGTCACTGGCGTTGGCGCTGACCAGGTGCACGGAGCCCGGTTCCTCTACGAAGTTTTCGCCGACGTTGTAGATCTTTTCCGGCTCGCCTTTGACCTGGATGCGAAACGAACCTTCCAGCACCGTTGCATAGATGAAGGCCGTTTTCGGATGGGTGTGGGCCGGCGATGCGGCACCCGGCCCATACTCGACGACCACGCCCCTCATGCTCTTGCCAGGGATGTTGGGAATGGGACGGTCGAACACCACCGTCACCTTGCCGGGGGGCGGCTCGGCGGCTGATGCGGCGCTGATCGAGAGCGCCGCGAAGACAGCGGCCATTAGCAATCGGGTAACCATGGGATTTCTCCTGGATTCGTAGGGAAATGTGCGGGTGCGATCCGTTACTGCGCCATCGACCGGGCCAGCCAGTCGTCGAAGCGGATCGCCCCCAGGCGTGCGTTCTTGCCGGTGACCAGCGATTGATCGTCGAGCACGGCGCCGAAGTAACGGGCATGTACATCCGGCACGACCTTGCGGTTGTCCTGGGTCGCCCGCAGATAACGCCTGGCCAGTTCGTCGATCGGCATGGTTTCCGGGCCGCCGACTTCAACGGTGCCATTGACCGGTGCTGCCAGCACGACATCGGCCAGCGCCGCTACCACGTCGTCGGACGCTATCGGCTGGATCAGCGCCGGCGAAGCATGAATTTCCTCGCCAACGGCGAACGACTGGACAATGCCGCCGGCAAACTCGGAGAACTGCGTGGCACGTAGAATGGTGTAAGGAACGCCGGATGCCTTGATAAGGGCTTCCTGCGCGACCTTGGCCCGGAAATAGCCGGTATCGGGAAGCCGTTCGCTGCCGACAATCGACAGGGCTACGTGATGACGAACCCCGGCAGCGGCTTCGGCGGCCAGCAGGTTACGGCTCGACGTTTCAAAGAAATCGAGAACGGCCTGGTCTTCCCACGACGGCGCGTTCGCCACGTCGACCACCACATCAGCACCATCCATCGCTTCGGCCAGGCCTTCGCGGGTGATGCTGTTCACGCCCGTGCTGGGGCTGGCGGCGAGCGCATCATGGCCGCGCTCGCGCAGGGTGTTCACAAGTTTCGATCCGATGAGGCCGGAGCCTCCGATGACGACGATCTTCATGACTTTTCTCCACTTGTCGACTGCAACCATTGCGTCGGTGTAGAAAGAGTGCCTGCGCGCACCAGGCAAGTCCTTGCGCCGGGCTTGGGTTTGCCTTGGCGAGTGCTTGGATTTATGTCCAAAGCTATTGACGTTCGTCCAGCCGCCCTTGCCGCAGACGGTGCAGCGGGTGTCGAGCTGCCGTATCATCTGCCTCAGTTACCAACCGCCAGCCGCCTGGGACACGGAGTTGAGGGCGCTTCGCCAGGGGATGCTCAATTTGCCATTCACGTTTGAAGACTACGTACTCGATCAGGAGCGCCGGGAGCTGACCCTGCGCGGGCAAATCGTGGCCGTCGGACCGCAGGTTTTCGATCTGTTGCTGCTGTTCGTCAACAATCCCGACCGCGTCGTCAGCAAGGACGAGTTGCTCAAGGCGGTGTGGGGCGACCGGATCGTTTCGGAATCGACGATCACCAGCCACATCAATGCGGTGCGCAAGGCCGTTGGTGATACCGGTGAGGAGCAGCGCCTGGTGCGCACCGTCCCCCGCAAGGGCTACCGCTTCGTTGGTCGGATCAACGACGACTTGAGCGGGCAAACACCACAGTCTGACATCGACGAACGCGCAAGCGCTGCCCCGAAACAAATCCCCTCCCCTACGCTCGTCCTGCCGGACAAACCCTCGATTACCGTCCTGCCCTTCCAGAACCTGAGCGGCGATCCGGAGCAGGAGTATTTCGCCGATGGCGTCGTGGAGGACATCATCGCCGCCCTGTCGCGTATCCGCTGGCTGTTCGTCATTGCGCGCAATTCGAGCTTCACCTACAAGGGCCAGGTCGTGGACGCCCAGGGCGTCGGCCAGGAACTGGGCGTGCGCTATGTGCTCGAAGGCAGCGTGCGCAAGTGCGGGAACCGGCTGCGCATTACCGGGCAACTGATCGACGCGACAAGCGGGACGCATATCTGGGCGGAGCGCTTCGAAGGCCTGCTCGACGACCTCTTCGAGCTGCAGGACCAAATCACCGAAAGCGTCGTCGGTGCCATCGCGCCGCAACTGGAGCGGGCAGAAATCGAACGCGCCAAGCGCAAGCCGACGGAAAGCCTGGACGCCTACGACTATTACCTGCGGGCCATGGCAAAACTGCACAGCGGCAGCCGGGAAGCCATCGAGCAGGCGCTGCCGATGTTCTACCAGGCCATCGAACTCGATGCGGAATTCGCTTCGGCCTATGGCATGGCCGCCTGGTGCCACTTCTGGCGCAAGCTCAATGGCTGGATGAGCGATCGACCCGCAGAAATCGCCGAGGGCATACGCCTGGCGCGTCTGGCGGTGACCCTCGGCCGCGACGATGCCGTCGCGTTGACCCGGGGCGGACATGCGCTTGCTCATCTCGCCGGCGAAGTCGACGGCGGCATTGCGCTGCTCGACAGGGCGCGCCTGCTCAATCCCAACCTCGCCCCCGCCTGGTTTCTGGGCGGTATCCTGCGGGCACTGCACGGTGAAACAGACGCCGCCATCGAGCATTTGAACCATGCCGTTCGCTTGAGTCCGCTGGATCCGGAAATGTTCAGGATGCAGGTGGGGATGGCGCTCGCGCATTTCTTCGCCGGGCACTTCGATGCCGCTGCGCAGTGGGCGGAAAAGGCCCTGGGTAACCTGCCCAGTCTGCTGGTCGCGGCGGCGCTGGTGGCGGCCAGTGATGCGCTCGGCGGTCGAATGGAAAAAGCGAATCTGGCGATGCAGCGTCTGCAAAAGCTGGATCCCTCTTTGCGTCTGTGCACCCTCAAGGACTGGCTGCCCATTCAACGGCCTGAGGATTTCGCCCGTTTCGTCGATGGACTGCGGCTGGCCGGGCTACCGGAGTGAAGACGCCCACCCTGTAGGAGCGAGCTTGCTCGCGATGGTCGTCAACGATGACGCGGGTTTTCTGATTAAACGCGGTGTCTTCAAGTTCATCGCGAGCAAGCTCGCTCCTACAACGTAGGCTAAGCTTTGATCAACTCGTTGCTCATGATGCTCGGTTCTGCAGGTTTTGGGTTTTTCTGGAGAGCGTCTGCAACAGCTATTCCAGACTGGCCCAAACCTTTCACGCAGGATTGCCGTGATGACAGAGCCCCTCCTCAGCTTTGATGCACTCAAGCGCGCCGCGGCTGCCGGCGAAATCGATACCGTACTGGTCTGCATGGTCGACATGCAGGGACGCCTGGTCGGCAAGCGGTTCCAGGTCGAGTTTTTCATCGACAGCGGCCACGAAGAAACCCACTGCTGCAACTATCTGCTGGCCGATGACATCGACATGGAGCCGGTGCCGGGTTACGCCGCGGCCAGTTGGAGCAAGGGTTACGGCGATTTCGTGCTCAAGCCCGACATGTCCACCCTGCGGCGCGTGCCCTGGCTTGAGTGCACGGCGCTGGTGCTGTGCGACGTGCTCGATCATCACCATCGCCAGGACCTGCCCCACAGCCCAAGGGCCATTCTGAAAAAACAGGTCGAGCGCCTGCGCGAGCGTGGCTACACCGGCATGTTTGCCTCGGAGCTCGAGTTCTATCTGTTCGATGAGAGTTACGAGGCGATCCACAAGCGCAACTATCACAAACCGAAAACCGCCGGCCATTACATCGAGGACTACAACATCCTCCAGACCACCCGCGAAGAGCCGGTGCTGCGGGCGATTCGCAAGCACTTGCAGGCCTCGGGCATTCCCGTGGAAAACTCCAAGGGGGAATGGGGCCCGGGGCAGGAAGAGATCAACATTCGCTACGCCGATGCCCTGACCATGGCCGACCACCACGTCATCATCAAGCACGCCTGCAAAGAGATCGCGCAATTGCAGGGCAAGGCGATCACCTTCATGGCCAAGTGGCGCTACGACGCTGCCGGCTCCAGCAGTCACATCCATAATTCGTTGTGGGACAAGAACGCCAAGAAGTCGCTGTTCTTCGACGCGAAAGCCGAGTTCGGCATGTCGAAACTGATGCGCTCCTGGGTCGCCGGCCAGCTCAAGTATGCCAACGACATCACCTGTTTTCTCGCGCCCTACATCAACTCCTACAAGCGCTTCCAGGCTGGCACTTTTGCGCCGACGCGGGCGGTCTGGAGCCGCGACAATCGCACCGCCGGCTTTCGCCTGTGCGCCGAAGGCAGCAAGGCCATCCGCATCGAATGCCGCATCGGTGGCGCCGACCTCAACCCCTATCTGGCCTTCGCCGCATTGATCGCGGCGGGCCTGGCCGGTATCGACGAGAAGCTCGACCTCGCACCGCCGTTCGAAGGTGACGCCTACCTGGACGAGCATTTGCCGGAAGTGTCCAAGACCCTGCGCGAAGCGAGCGCCGCACTCAAGGCCTCCGGCATGTTGCGCAAGGCGTTCGGCGACGAGGTGGTCGACCATTACGTGCACACCGCCGAGTGGGAGCAGAAAGAGTACGACCGGCGAATCACCGACTGGGAATTGCAGCGCGGCTTCGAGCGCTATTGAGAACATCATGACTGCGAAGGTTCAATTGATCTCCCCGGTCGATGGCCGGGTGTACGCCGAACGCGCGGTGGCCGATGCGGCGCAGATCGAGCAGGCGCTGACGGCCGCTGCCAGCGCACAGGCGGCATGGCAACGCCGCTCACTGAGCGAACGCGCGGCGTTTTGCACTGCCGCGGTGGACGCAATGCTGTCGATGCAGGCCGACATCGTGCCGGAGCTGGCCTGGCAAATGGGCCGCCCGGTGCGTTATGGCGCCGGCGAACTGCGCGGTTTCGCCGAACGCGCCCGGCACATGATCGCTATCGCACCGCAAGTCCTTGACCGGGTAGAGCCCGAGCCTGTCGCGGGATTTCGCCGCTATATCAAACGCGAGCCGCTGGGCACGGTGCTGGTGGTCGCTCCGTGGAATTACCCCTATCTGACGGCGGTGAACACGATTATCCCGGCGCTGATGGCCGGCAACAGCGTGATCCTCAAGCATGCGTCGCAAACGCTGCTGGTGGGCGAGCGCTTCGCCGAGGCCATGCGTCGCGCAAAACTGCCCGAGGGGTTGTTCCAGAATCTGCTGCTCGACCATGTGTCGACCGGGGCGATCATTGCTTGCGGGCGCGTGCAGCAAGTGAACTTCACCGGTTCCGTGGAGGCTGGAAAAGTCATGGAAAGCGTCGCCAGCGGACAATTTCTCGGTATGGGCCTGGAGCTCGGCGGAAAAGACCCGGCCTATGTCCGGGCAGACGCGAACCTTGAACAGGCGGTGGAAAATCTGGTGGACGGCAGTTTCTTCAATTCCGGGCAGAGTTGCTGCGCCGTGGAACGCATCTACGTCGACCAGAAAATCTACCCGGTGTTTGTCGAGCGCTTCGCCGAACTGACCCGCCAGTACGTGCTGGGCAACCCACTGGATGAAGCCACCACCCTCGGTCCGCTGGTGACACCGGGCGCCGCATTCTTCGTTCGCGGCCAGATTGCCGATGCGCTGGCCCAGGGCGCCAAAGCGCTGATCGATCCGAAGTCCTTTCCCGCCGACGTGCCGGGCAGCGCCTACCTGGCACCGCAAGTGCTGGTGGACGTGAACCATCAAATGTCTGTCATGCGCGACGAAAGCTTTGGCCCGGTGGTCGGCATCATGCCGGTGGCCAGCGATGAAGAAGCCATCGCCTTGATGAATGACAGTGAGTTCGGGCTCAGCGCTTCCATCTGGACCCGGGACCTCGCAGCGGCCGAACGCCTGGGCAACGAGATCGCCACTGGCACGGTGTTCATGAACCGCTGCGACTACCTGGACCCGGCATTGGCCTGGACCGGCGTGAAGAACAGCGGTCGCGGCGTCACCCTGTCGCCACTGGGCTACGAGCACCTGACCCGGGCCAAATCCTTTCATCTGCGTCACGAGGTGTAGACCATGAACCTGACAGGAAACTGGAGCTACCCCACAAGCGTTCGTTTCGGTGTCGGGCGCATCGCCGAACTGGCCGAGGTCTGTCGCAGCCAGGGTATCCAGCGACCTTTGCTCGTGACCGACAGCGGCCTGGCGCGCGCACCGATCACTACGGCGGCACTGGACGCATTGCGCGCCGCCGGTCTTGGCGTGGCGCTGTTTTGTGACCTCAAGCCCAACCCGGTGGAAGCCAACCTGGCCGGCGGGCTCGATGCCTGGCGTGCCGGCCAGCACGATGGTGTGATCGCGTTCGGCGGCGGCAGTGGCCTGGACATGGGCAAGCTCATTGCCTTCATGAGCGGCCAGACCCGTCCGGTCTGGGACTTCGAAGACATCGGCGACTACTGGACCCGCGCCGACGACAGCCGCATCGCCCCGGTCATTGCCGTGCCGACCACGGCGGGAACCGGTTCCGAAGTCGGCCGTGCGGCGGTGATCATCGACGAGCGCACCCACACCAAACGCATCATCTTCCACCCGAAAATGATGCCCCGCGTGGTGATCAGCGATCCGGCCCTCACCGTCGGCATGCCCGCCAAAATCACCGCAGGCACCGGCATGGACGCGCTGTCCCATTGCCTGGAAGCGTACTGCGCCCCCGGCTTTCACCCCCTGGCCGATGGCATTGCCGTGGAGGGCATGCGCCTGGTGGCCAACTCACTGGTGAAGGCGGTACACACGCCGTCGGACCTTGAGGCCCGCGCACAAATGCTCGCGGCGGCGGCCATGGGCGCCACGGCATTCCAGAAAGGCCTGGGCGGGATGCATGCGCTCTCCCATCCGGTGGGTGCGCTGTACGACACCCATCACGGCATGACCAATGCCACCTTCATGCCCTATGTCCTGCACTTCAATCGCTCGGCCATCGAGGAGCGCATCACCCGCCTGGCGGCGTACCTGCGCCTGCCCTCCCCGGGGTTCGACAGTTTCCTGGCCTTCGTCCTCAAGCTGCGCAAGGACATCGGCGTGCCCCATACCCTGGTTGAACTGGGCGTGGATGACCGGCAGGCCGACCTGATCGCCGACATGGCGATTGTCGACCCTTCCGCTGGCGGCAACCCGCTGCCATTGACCCGGGACGGCGTGGCAAAGATTTTCGACGCGGCACTTCACGGCCGTCTGTAGGAGCGAGCCTGCTCGCGATGGACTTGAGGATGACGCGAGGGGTCAGGCTCCCCGCGTCATCGTTGACGTTCATCGCGAGCAAGCTCGCTCCTACAGAAAACCAAGGTCGAGCCTACGGCGGCTCAGTTCGGCCTGTCCAAAACCTGAAAAGGGGCACACATCATGAACCCAGCAAGCCAGCCGGGCACCGAAACGCACGACGATGACGTCAAGGTGCTGCACAGCATGGGCTATGCCCAGCAACTCTCACGACGAATGGGGGTTTTCTCCAACTTCGCCATTTCCTTTTCGATCATCTGCATCCTTTCCGGTGGCATCAACTCCCTGGCCCAGGGCACCTCGGGCGCGGGCGGGGCATCCATCGGGATCGGCTGGCCAATCGGTTGCCTGATCTCCGGGGTATTCGCCATGGCCATGGCGCAGATTTCTTCGGCCTACCCCACCGCTGGCGGCCTGTACCACTGGGGCTCGATCCTCGGTAACCGCTTCACCGGCTGGCTGACCGCGTGGTTCAACCTGCTGGGGCTGGTCACGGTGCTGGGCGCGATCAACGTCGGTACCTATTACTTCTTTTTCGGTGCCTTCGGGCCGGCACTGGGCATGGAAGACACGACCACGGTCAGGGTGATTTTCCTGGCGATCCTCACCGGCCTGCAGGCCTTGTGCAACCACTTGGGGATCGGCCTGACCGCCAAGCTCACTGACTTCTCAGGTTACCTGATCTTCGCCACGGCGCTGGCCCTGACCATCGTCTGCCTGATATCGGCACCCAGCTATGAATTCGCACGGCTGTGGACCTTCGGCAACTATTCCGGCGAAGCGGGTGGCAGCGTCTGGCCGCAGGTCACCAACGGCTGGGTGTTCATGCTCGGGCTGCTGTTGCCGATCTACACCATCACCGGCTATGACGCCTCTGCGCATACCTCCGAGGAAACCCGCAACGCGGCCATGTCGGTGCCGCGCGGCATGGTCATGTCGGTGGTCTGGTCGTTGCTGTTCGGCTGGCTGATGCTCAGCGCGTTCGTGCTGATGCTGCCGAACATGGACGAGGCGGCCAAGCAAGGCTGGAACGTGTTTTTCTGGGCCATGAACACCCAGGTCGACCCGACACTGAAACTGGTGCTTTTCGTGGCGATCTTCATTTCGCAGGTGCTCTGCGGGCTGGCCACCGTCACCTCGGTTTCACGGATGATCTTCGCGTTCTCCCGGGACGGTGGCCTGCCCTGCTCAAAAGCGCTGTCCTCGGTCTCATCGACCCATCGCAGCCCGGTAGCGGCCATCTGGACCGGCGCCACCCTAGCGGTGTTGTTCGTCTGGGGATCGTCGGTGATCTCGATCGGGACAACGCCGGTCTATACCATCGTGGTGTCCTGCACGGTGATCTTCCTGTTCTTCTCCTTCGCCATTCCCATCGCGCTCGGCCTGTTTACCTTTGGGACGTCGAAGTGGCCGACCATGGGGCCGTGGAACATGGGGCGTTTCTGGTACTCGGTGTTCGCCATCCTCTCGATCCTGGCGATGATCATCATTTTCGTCATCGGCATCCAGCCACCGAACGATTGGGCGCTGTACATCACCATCGGTTTCCTGATCCTGACGGCCATCGTCTGGTTCGGTTTTGAAGCCCGGCGCTTCCAGGGGCCACCGGTGGGCGACATGATCGTCAAGCGCCAGGCTGAAATTGCCGCGGCGGAGGCGGCGTTGGACAGGAAATAGGCGAGTGCTGATTAACCTGTGGGAGCGAGCTTGCTCGCGATGGCGGCGTGTCAGGCGCCATTGATGTTGGATGTGCCGGCCTAATCGCGAGCAAGCTCGCTCCCACAAGGTTGTTTGGCGTTTCCGGTTTTTTTGCAGGCTGATGATCTATCCTGTGCCTCCCCGATTCCGCCCCGGAGACACCTGTGCCCGCCCTCACCGCCCGCGAGGTTTACCAGCCGTTGCGCGATGCCGCTCAAGGCATTTGCACCTTCAAGCGAGTCGACGACGCCTGCGAGCCTGACCATGTACAGGTCGACATCGACGGCTGGCGCCTGACGCTCGACGTCGACGCCGGTCACCTGCGCCACTGCCTGCACGGCCAAAGCCCCGATGGCCGAGAATATGTGTTCGACAACGGGCAGCGCTTCGGCACCGACCCGGTGAGTTTGCTCAGCACCTGGGAGCTGGCGCAGATTGAACGGCTGCTGGCCTGAATCTTTCGCAACCTGTCGTTCCCTGGCCGCACTTGTGATACACAAGCCGGAGTGATTTTCGCGTCCAAGGAGGTTCTGCCCATGCCCCGTTCCCTGCGCCTGCCGCACTGGCTGGCCTGCGCCCTGCTCGGCTTGCTCGCTGGCAGCGCCCAAGCCGGCACGACACCCCCGGCGCCAGATGCCTTGCAGCCCTTGCTGGCGACGATGAATGAGCGGTTGAACATCAGCGAACTGGTGGCGCTGACCAAGTGGGACAGCGGCAAACCGGTCCAGGACAACACCCGGGAAGCGCAAGTCATCGCCAACGCCAGGAAGCAGGCGTCCGAGCGCCAGCTTGACCCCGACGATGTCGCCGACCTGATCGCCGCCCAGATTGAAGCCAGCAAACTGGTGCAATACGGCCGGCTCGCACAATGGCAAGCGGCGCACAAGGCACCGGACACGCCACGGCCAGACCTGGGCAACGACATCCGGCCCAAGCTCGACAACCTGCAAAACCTGCTGCTCACGCAGTACGCCGCGTTCCTGCCCTACCGCAACGACCCGAACTGCCCGCAATGGCTGGCTACCGAACGTTCCGCGCTGATCAAGGATTATTTGCATGGCCAGGCGATGATTCGTGCGACCGGGGAGCTGTGTATTGCAGGGCGATAACGTCAAATGAGCCACACTGAAACCCTCGCCAAAATCCTGCTCGGCCCGTTATTGCTGGTACAGGGCCTGTATACGCGGCGGGTGACGCCCAAGTTGCCGGAGGCCGAAGGTGACCGCCAGGGCCAGGCAGGCAGCGGTGCCGTGCTGCGCTTGTTGATTGTCGGCGACAGCGCCGCAGCGGGGGTGGGTGCGGCGACTCAAGGTGAAGCCCTCAGTGGTCGGCTGGTCGCGCGCCTGGCCGATGATTACCAGTTGTCGTGGAAACTCTGGGCGCACTCGGGCCTGGATTCACAAGGGTTGCTGGAGCTGCTCGAACAGCACGCCCCCGAGCCGTTCGATGTGGCGCTGTTGTCGATTGGCGTCAACGATGTCACCAGCTCTCTCACCCTGGACCAGTGGCTCGCTCGGCAACGGCGCTTGATGGCGCTGCTCTGCGATAAATACACGGTGAGGCAGATCGTGGTGTCGCCGCTTCCGCCGATGCATTTGTTCCCCGCGCTGCCCCAGCCGCTGCGCTGGTTTCTGGGTTTCAGGGCGCGCCGGTTCAATGCACATCTTGCGGATCTGGCCGCACGCCTGGATCAATGTACGATGCTGACCACCCCGCTGGCGCCCGAACCGGGCCTGATGGCCAGCGATGGTTTTCATCCGGGGCCGATGCTTTATCGGCAATGGGCCGACGATGCCGCCAGGGTGATCGACCAACGCTTTCGCACCACAACAATAAAAACAGGAGTTGAAGATGTCTGAGCTGAAACTGAACCCCAATGTCGCAGCGTCCCTGAAGCAGTGGCACGCGATGCTCGACAACCGCGACTTGAGCGGTTTGCCCGAAATGCTCGATCCGCAGGCGGTGTTCCGTTCGCCGATGGCGCACACGCCGTATCCGGGAGCGCCGGTGGTGTCGATGATCCTCAATACGGTCATGGACGTGTTCGAGGATTTTGCCTATCACCGTGAGCTGGCGACGGCGGATGGCTTGAACGTGATTCTCGAATTCAGCGCCAGGGTCGGCGAGAAAGAACTGAAGGGCATCGACATGATCCGCTTCAACGAACAGGGCAAGATTGTCGAATTTGAAGTGATGGTGCGGCCGCTCAGTGGCTTGCAGGCGCTGGGTGAGGAAATGGGGCGACGGTTGGGGGCTTACCTGAAGGCCAGCAAGGCCTGATGTCCTGATCCCGCCCCCCCTGTAGGAGCGAGCCTGCTCGCGATGGTCGTCAACGAAAACGCGTGCTTGCTGGCTAAACGCGGCGCTCTTGAGTCCATCGCGAGCAAGCTCGCTCCTACAGGTTTTGTGTAAAACCGGAAGTCATCACACCATCGGCTGGTGACTGGTCACGCAGTGAATGCCGCCACCGCCCGCGGAGATCGCGTCGATGTCGAGTTGCACCACCTTGCGCTGCGGGTAGAGTTCGGACAGCAGGTCGAAGGCGTTGGCATCGGCTTCCTCGTCGCCGAATTGCGGAGCGATGATCGCGCCATTGATCACGAAGTAGTTGATGTAGCCCGCGGCGAAGTCCGGGTTGTCCTTGCTGAACCGGCTGTTGCGCGGGTTGAGCGGCGGCGACACGGTATGCACCTGCAACTTGCGGCCATCGGCATCCGTGGCGTTTTCCAGGATCTGCAGATGGGCGCGAGTGACCTTGTAGTCGTAGGACTCGGGGTCGTTGTCGAGGTTGGCGATGACCACACCGGGCTTGACGAAGCGCGCATAGAAATCGACGTGGGCGTCGGTGATGTCCTTGCCCTTGATGCCCGGTAGCCAGATGATTTTTCGCAGGCCCAGCCGTTGTTTCAATTCCTCTTCGACCTCGGCCTTGCTCCAGTCGGGATTGCGGTTGCGGTTGATCCAGCTGCTTTCGGTCATGATCCCGGTGCCGTGGCCATCCACTTCTATGCCACCGCCCTCGCCCACCAGTTCGCTTTGTTGGTAATCCGCCTTGGCGTTTTCGGCGACCAGGGTAGCCAGTTGCGCATCGTCTGCGTGCTGCTGTTTGTTGCCCCAGCCGTTGAAGTTGAAGTCCACGGCGCCGAGGTCGCCGTTGCCATCGACGACAAAATTGGCGCCGATGTCGCGCATCCAGATGTCGTCCAGTTCGGTGATCACGAAGGTGGTGTTGTGGCTGCCGCATTTGGCTTCGGCCAGGCGCCGTTCGCTCTGGCGACAGAACACGGTGACCGGTTCGTATTGGGCAATGCTGCGGGCGATCCGGCCAAGGGCGTCTTGCACGTGGGGCGTGAAGTCCTCCCAGATCGCGGCCTGTGCCCCGAAGGCGATGAAGGCCCGCTGGTGTTTGTCCCCTTCATCGGGCATGTACCAATTGCCTTTGCCGGCCGCTCGCGCGGGCATGGACCCAAGGCCCAATCCCATGGACGCCACCGTGCCCATTGCGGCTGCGACCGATACCTGCTTGATGAATGTTCGACGTGTCGGCATGTGTTTTCCTGAAATCGAGGTTTGGCCGGCCCTCGGGCCGGCCGGTGATCATTTGACTGTAGCGGTCTTGAACTTGGTCCAGGTGCGCATGCGTGCCCGCATGTCGGCCTGGGGAATGTCCTTGCCGGGAATCAGCCGCGCGTAGGTGGCATCATCAAGGTAGATGTCCGGGTTGTTGCGCATCGCGGCATCGACATCCGGGCGTGCCTTGGCGTTGGAGGTCGGGTAGCCGGTGAAGTTGCTGATGGCTGCCATGTTCTGCGGGCGCATCACGAAGTTGATGAACGCGTAGGCGTACTCCGGATGCCGGGCGTCGACGGGAATGGCCATGGTGTCCATCCACACCGTGGTGCCTTCGCGGGGGATGCGGTAGTGGAAGGCGGTTTTCTTGCCGGCACTGTCAGACGTGCGTTGCGCCTGGGTCATGTCGCCGCTGTAGCCGAGGGATATGCACAGGTTGCCGTTGACCAGGTCGGTCACCGGTTGCGACTGGAATTTGCGAATGTACGGCCGCAGTTTCATCAGCAAGTCACTGGCCGCCGCCAGGTCCGCCGGTTTGGCGCTCCGCGGGTCGCGGCCCAGGTAATTGAGCACCACGGCCAGCACTTCGTCCGGCGAGTCGATCATCGAGATGCCGCAGTCGGCGAATTTCGCCGCCAGTTCCGGTTTGAACAGCATGTCCAGGCTGTCGACCGGCGCATCCGGCGCACGCTGGGCGATCTGCCCGGCGTTGTAGGTCAGGCCGATGGTGCCCCAGGTGTACGGGACCGTGGCCTGGCGCGACTGCTCATAGTGCGAGCGCAATTTCTGCAACCCCGGCTCGACGTCGTTCAGAGCAGTAAGTTTTGACTGATCCAAGGGCTGCAAACTGCCGGCGCGCATCAGGCGTTCGGCCACGGTGTCACCGGGGAAGATCAGGTCGTAGCCGCTGCCGCCAGCGAGCATTTTCGCTTCCAGGGTTTCACTGCCGTCCATCACGTCGTAGATCACTTTGATCCCGGTTTCGGCGGTGAACTTGCTCAAGGTGTTCTCGGCGAAATAGTCGGCCCAGTTGTACAGCCGCAGGGTTTTCTCCTCGGCGTGCAACGCAGGCACCGCACAGCTCAGCGTCAGCCCCATGGCCAGGCACAGCTTGTTGATCGTGTTCATGTCACACCCCTTGGGTTGCCCAGCGTGAGTGGATCTGACGACCGTCCTGGGTCAACAAGGCGCCGTACATTTCCGGACGGCGATCGCGGTAGATACCCCAGGTCAGGCGGTCCTCGCGCATGGCCGCCAGGTCCAGGCTGTGGACCAGCACGCCGGTGCTGTCACGGTCGGCTTCGGCGAGCAACTTGCCCTTGTGGTTGCAGATGAACGACGAGCCATAGAAGCTCATTTGCAGAGTCGGGTCGGTGGTCGCCGCTTCCCGGCCGACCCGGTTGGCCGCCACCACCGGCAACAGGTTGGCGGCGGCGTGGCCGCGCATGGTCATCTGCCAGTGATCCCGGGAATCGAGAGTGGCACAACCCGGTTCGGAGCCGATGGCCGTCGGGAACAGCAGCACTTCGGCCCCCATCAACGCCAGGCAGCGGGCGGTTTCGGGGAACCACTGATCCCAGCAGATGCCCAGGCCGATGCGCCCGAACGCGGTGTCCCAGACCCGGAAACCGCTGTCGCCGGGGCTGAAGTATTCTTTCTCCTGATAGCCGATGGCGTTGGGGATGTGGGTCTTGCGGTACACACCCAACAGGCGCCCGTCGGCGTCGGCCACGCTCAGTGAGTTGAAGTAGGCGTTGCCGGCCTTCTCATACCAGCTCAGCGGCAGCACCACGCCCAACTCTTTCGCCAATGCGGCGAAGCGCAGGAGCACGTGGCTTTCGCGATACTCCTCGGCCAGTGCCAGGTGTTTGTGGTGTTGCTCGATGCAGAAATACGGGGTGGCGAACAGCTCCTGCAACAGGATGACCTGCGCGCCCTTGGCCGCCGCTTCGCGGACCAGTTGCTCGGCCTGGTCGAGGTTGTGTTTCAGGTCCCAGGTGCAGGGCATCTGGGTGGTGGCGATGGCCAGCAGTGTCATGGCATCAACCCCGCACCGGCCAGGCCGGCTGTTGCTGGGTGATGCAATGCACACCGCCACCGCCATGGGCCAGATGGTTGATCCGCACCGGCACCACTTCACGACCGGGGAACGCCTGCGCCAGCACTTCGGCAGCGACCTTGTCGGCATCGATGCCGTAGGCCGGCATGATGATCGCGCCGTTGGCGATATAGAAATTGGTGTAGGAGGCGCAGAACACTTCGGCCTCGGTGTCCACCGCATCGGTGGCTTCGAACAGTTCGATCAGTTCGAACTGGCGGCCTTGGGCGTCGGTGGCCAGTTCAAGGGCGCGGCGGTTCTCCCGGGCCACTTCGGCGTACACCGATTGCTTGTCGTGGGTGGCGTCCACCAGCAACACGCCGGGACGGGCAAAGGCGCACACGCCATCGACGTGGCCGTCGGTCATGTCGCCGGTCACGTAGTCCGGATCGCCCGGCAACCAGATGGTTTTCTTCACGCCCAGCAGGCGGGTGAAGATCTCTTCGATCTCGGCCTTGCTCACGCCCGGGTTGCGATTGGGGTTGAGCAACACCGATTCGGTGGTGATCAGCGTGCCCTCGCCGTCCACATGAATCGCGCCACCCTCGTTGCTCAACGCCGTGCCGAAGCACTCCAGTCCCAAATGATTGAGCGCACGGCGGGCCAGGCTTTCGTCCAGATCGTGAGCCGACTTGCCGCCCCACGCATTGAAGCGCCAGCTCACACCGGCCAGGCCTTGCTGCGGGTGGCAGACGAAGCTCGGGCCGGAGTCGCGGCACCAGCTGTCGTTGACCGCCAGTTCGATCAACTCGATGTTCGGTCCGCACAAGGCTTTGGCACTGGCGATAGCTGAAGGATCGACCACCAGTTTCACCGGTTCGAAGCGGGCGATGGCGTTGGCCACCCGGGCGAAATCTTCTTGAACCTGTGGCAGTGTCACCCGCCAGCCTGACTCCCACAGGGTCTTGTTGTGCGGCCAGACCATCCAGGTGGCGGCGTGAGTGACCCACTCGGCCGGCATCGTCCAACCGCTGTTTTGAATTACGTTCTGCTGCATGACAAGCACCTCTGAGTTAAGTCATTGTGTTCAATGAAAACGGCCTTGGCGGTCTTGGCATGCATGCTACGGCTGGAAAAACGGGCAAACAAACGATGGATTTTGCAGACAACTGATTAGAGGAGCTTATCGATATGCTCAAACACTGGCCGCCCCTGAGCACCCTGCGCGGCTTCGAAGCCGCCGCCCGGCTGGGCAGTTTTCACAAGGCTGCCGACGAGTTGCACCTCACCCAATCGGCGATCAGCCAGCAGATCCGCAGCCTTGAGGCCTACCTGGAACAACCGTTGTTCCATCGCAGCGGGCGCAGCGTCAGCCTGACCGATGCCGGGCACGATCTGCTGAGCACCACCCAGGCGTTGTTGCAGCAACTGGCGGTGGGCATTCGCCGCTTGGGGCAATACCAGAAGCCCAATCAACTGGTACTCAACACCACCCCGGCGTTTGCCCGGCACTGGTTGTTGCCACGGTTGGGGGATTTCCGCCGACAGCATCCGCAGGTCGATCTGTGGATTTTCAGCACCGATGAAGTGCCGGACATGGCCAGCCAGACCATCGACCTAGCGGTGCGCGACGACATCAGTTCCCAGGCCGAATGCAGTTTCAAGGTGCTGCACGCCGACCGCCTCTACCCGGCGTGTCACCCGAGCCTGTTGGCCGTGCCCGTGGAACAGCGCACCACCTTGCATGGCGAGCGGGAAATGGACTGGAGCCACTGGGCGGTGGAATCGGGCATAGATGTGGGGCAGATGGATCAGGGGCTGAATTTTTCCGATCCGGGTTTGCTGCTGGACGCGGCCTGTACCGGCCTGGGCATTGCGCTGGTGAGCCAGTTGCTGAGTCGGCAGGCACGGGCCACCGGGCTGTTGCAACCGATGGTGGAGCAAACCATCCGCGGCCCGAACTGGGCGCTGCTGACCCACCGTGACAGCGAGAACATCCCGATGGCCCGGGCCTTCACCCAGTGGCTGGTCGACAACCTGGCGGCCGAGCAGCAGACCGCGGCGTGATCATTGCGCCGGGAAAGTTTGCAGGTAGGCCAACAGGTCTTCGATCTTTTCCGGATCGCTGAGCCCCCAGAAAATCATGCGGGTGCCGGGCACGACTTTCTTCGGCGCCTCAAGGTAGGCGATCAGGGTTTCGCGGTCCCAGACCAGGTTGGCGGATTTCATCGCGTCGGAATACACGTAGTCCGTGGTGACGGCGGAATGGCGACCGATCACGCCATTGAGTTGCGGGCCAAAGAAGGCGCGAGCCGATTCACCGATCTGATGGCAGCCGCTGCAGAGGCGCTTGTACACTTTCTCCCCGGCCTGGACATCGCCCGCAGCAAGGGTGGGTGTGCTGAACAGGCCCGCGGTGAGCGCCGAGGCGAGGGTCAGTGCTGCGAGTTTCTTCATGTTCCGTTTCCAGTCGGGTGTTGCCGGATGGCTATTGGAACATGCGGGCCGGGGATATCCCAAGTGGTCAAATGGACGCAATCCCTGTGGGAGCGGGCTTGCTCGCGAAAGCGGTAGTCCAGCCACCTACGATGTTGAATGTGAAGGCCTCTTCGCGAGCAAGCCCGCTCCCACAGGGGGCCTGTGCTCATCATGATGGTTGTGACCGATGAGGGTAGACGGTGTTCGAGGGTTTCAGGAATCGCTGCCTGACGGCGCCTGGGGCACGGGGCGGGTTTTCACGGTGACGAACATTTTGATGCGGTCGCCGATTTCCTGGAGGGTATGGCGGAACGGGTCGTGTCTTTCGCTGGTGGTCGGGTCTTCGAAGCTCCAGACCATCACTTCACCGGTAAACGGCATGCGTGAGGCCTCTTCGCAAGACTTGTCGCACAGGGTGATGACGTAGTCGAATTCCTGGCCTTCGAAATCTTCAAGGGACTTGCTGCGCAAGCCGCTGGCATCGACACCGATGTGATCGAGGGATTCGAATGTGCGCGGGTCGATCTCGCTGGCCTCAAGCCCGGCGCTGAAGGCCTGGAAATCGGCAGGATCGGTGTGGCGAAGCAGGGCTTCAGCCATGGGTGAGCGGACATCGTTTCGGGCGCAGACGAACAGCACGCGACGGGGGTCGGTCATGGGTTTACCTCGGCTGGCAGGTTTTTAGTGTTTGCTCATCAATCCATGCAGAACGCCGAACCGCAGACCCGGTTCCGACGCAATCATATGCGTGATCCCGAACACCTTGAACGCCGCCAGCATCACCACCAGACCACCGGGCAGAATGCTCAGGCGGTGGATGGGCAAACCGGCCAACTTGAGGTGTTTCACATGATTGACTTCCAGCAGGCGCAACGACAGGCGCAACAGGCCGCCGTAGGTGATGCCGCCTTGGCCATCATCATTCAAGCCATTGGCCTTGAGCACCTTGGCCAGCATCCGCGCCGTCCCTGAAGAACCGATCGTCTGCTGCCAACCCATGGCTCGATAGCGGCGGGCAATGCGTTCGAATTGCACGGTGGCTGCGCGTTCGGCCTCCAGCAGCGCTTCGGCCACGATCCGCCCGCCGTGGAAGTAATGCGCACCGAAGGTGCCGCTGCCGATGGCAATGCTCTCGGTGACCAGCAACCGGTCGCCACGGCCGATGATCATTTCCGTGGAGCCACCGCCGATATCCACCACCAGCCGCGTGGTTTGCGCCGGCAAGGTGTGGGCAACGCCGGCGTAGACCAGTTGCGCCTCTTCGTGACCGGAAATGACGTCGATGCGAAAGCCCAGGTGCCGCTCGGCGCTGGCCAGGAACAGCGACGCATTGTCCGCCTCGCGTACCGCGCTGGTGGCCACCGCCCGCACGCGCCCGGCCTCGAAGCCGCGCAGTTTCTTGCCGAATCGCGCCAGCGCCTGCCAGCCACGGTCCAGCGCCAATTCATCGAGCGCCCCGCCCTGCAGGCCCTCGGCCAGACGCACCGGTTCACGCAGGGTTTTCACTTCCTGGATGACCATCTGCTGGTTCCGTCTCACCGACTGGCCAATCATCAGGCGAAACGCATTGGAACCCAGGTCGATGGCGGCAAACAGCGGGGCGTCTTTCATATGGGGTTCCTTGCACATTCATCTGCCGGCGGACTGACGGCCGCCGGTCACTCAAGACGGATTGCGAGGATCTTGCCATTGCTTTGATGACACCCGGATGACAGGCCTGGAGTTCTGAGCCACACCACAACACTGGCAGGATTTTCGGCATCCTGATGGATGGCCATGAAGCTGTCATCGAATCGTCATGGACCGAGCGCCATACTCAGTCCATCCAATGCGTGCTTTAACTTTCCGCTGCCAGTCCCGGCAGCTTTTTTTTGCCTGAAATTGCCCTTACAAACACTCCTGCGCCGCACGCTCGAACGGCGACGGCACGAAGGTCGACGCCAGCAGCTTGCGCTCGTACAGGAACACCTTGCCGCCGTTCGAGGCTTTATAGGTTTCAAGCACGTTGTCCGCAGACACTTTGCTTGATACGACGATCCGGTAGCTACGCTGGGTCTGCGACACCGTTGGGTTGAGCGCATCGTGCTGCAACTTCGGCACCACGCAATGGGTGTACTCCTCCGGCGACTTGCTGGTCTGCAAGGTCATGGTCGGATCGTTCGGCGTGGCACAACCGGCCAGCAGCAGCGAAGCGAAGGCCAGGCTCGGGGCAAAAACAGTGCGCATGTATCAGGTCCTGAATAGAAATCCACGGTGGATCGGGTTGCCCGCCGCTCAATGGACGTCGGGCTTGTTAATTTGTTGTTGCGGTCAATCCGGCGGTTACCAGCGCCTTCAACGATGCATCGAACTGTTTCAGCGCGGTCAGTTGCAGGTCGCGTTGCTGTTCGATTTGCGCGGCGATCTCGGGCGCGGTCTTGTCATGCATCCATACCGACGGCAGTTGTTTTTCCACCGCGCCTTCGGCCTTGCCGATGTACTGCAGGTTGGCGTCGTAGAACCGCGCGGCGAAACGCGCCTCGACCCGGTCGTTACGCTGGGTCAGCAACTGGTTGTGGGTATCGAGCATCACCACCACATCGGGGTGGGCCTGCACCAGGGCATCGAGATTTTCGTAGACCGTCACCGACAGAAAAGTGTGGTGCAACGAACCCATCAGCCAGTCGATGGCCAGGTCCGGATCGGAACTGTTGACGAACGCCTGGCGAATCCGCGTATCCAGTGCGTTCTTCGCACCGTTGACGGCCACCGAGTGGTATTGCTCAAGGTATTGCAGGTCTTCCACAGTGTTGTCGCTGTAGAGCACCCCGACCGTCTGACCGTATTGCAGCCCGCTGTGACCGCCAGTGATCGGCGGCAGTTGGCAGGCGCGTACGTCCTCGGCAAAGGCCGATGCGGTGGACGCAACACTGCCCAGCAACAGGGCAATTACAGCCAGTCGGGTCAAGATTTTCATCGCGCAGGTTCCTTGAGCAGCGTGTTCAATGCAGGCAATTTTCCGCCTTTGCGCAAAAAACAGAACTTGCGATTCTTGATGGTGACTATTGACTGAACCAATAGTGCTGCGGCGCCAGCAGCTGCCTTTGGCGCAAAATTACCGGTCAATGTCGAACAAGCGGCTGTGCCGCACGCCCACTGTTCATTACAGTGGCGACTGCCCTAAAAACCTGATCAAGGAACGAAAAAATGGTCACTTGCTACCTGAAATACATGCTCGATCCCTACCAGCTCGAAGCGTTCGAGCACTACGGCAAGTTGTGGATTCCCCTGGTGGAAAAATTCGGCGGCCAGCACCACGGCTACTTTTTGCCATCGGAGGGCGCCAACAACATCGCCCTGGCGCTGTTCACCTTCCCCAGCCTGGCGGCGTACGAACATTACCGGCAGCAGTCGATGAACGATCCAGAGTGCATCGCAGCCTTCAAGTACGCCGAGGAGAAGAAATTCATCCTCAGCTACGAGCGTTCATTCATGCGGCCGGTGTTTGGCGAGCAGGCGCGCTGAGTCAGCCTTTTTGCAGATCCAGGCAATAGGTGTAATAACCGGGGTCGCGCACCCAGCCCAGGGATTCATACAGGCGCTGGGCGGTGAAGTTGTCGGTGGCGGTTTCCAGGGTCATGCCTTTGCCACCGGCCAGCTTCGCAAAATCCCGGGCTGTGTTCATCAGCACGGTGCCGACGCCTTTGCCCCGGGCGGCGGGCGTGGTGAACAGGTCACCGAGCAGCCAGGTGCGATGGGCGTCGATCGAGGAAAAGGTCGGGAACAGCTGGACGAAGCCGAGGTTTTCACCATCGCTGTCCCGGGCAAGAAAAATCACCGATTCATCCCGGGCGAGGCGCTCGGCGATGAAAGCGCGCGATTGCGAAAGGTTCGACGGCTGCTTGTAGAACATCCGGTAGGCGTCAAACAAAGGGGCGATCTGGTCGATGTGCGATGCGTCGGCGCGCAGGGCCTGAATAGCCATGAGGGTGCTCCATTGCGGTCTCAAGGAATTACAGACTAGCAATGACAACGGAACTGCGAGGTAAAACTTTCTGAAAGCTCCGCCGTCCACTGTGGGAGCGAGCTTGCTCGCGATGGCGGTGGATCAGTCGACATTGACGCTGCCTGACACTCCGCCATCGCGAGCAAGCTCGCTCCCACATTAGATTTCCACATTGGTTTGCAGGTTGCGGTCAGACCCGCACATTACGCCCCGGCAACGAAGTACGCTGGCTGCTTTCCCAGCCCTCGACCAGCCCCACCGGCACATCCGCCGACGGCAACATCTGCACGCCACGCACCAGGTCGGATGCCCGTTCGGCGAGCATGATGGTCGGCGCATTGAGGTTGCCGTTCGGCTCGGTCGGGAACACCGACGAGTCGATCACCCGCAGACCGGCGATGCCACGCACGCGCAATTCGGAATCGACCACCGCCATGTCGTCCTCGCCCATGCGGCACGAACCGCACGGATGGTAGGTGCTTTCCAGGTTGTCGCGCACGAAGGCGTCGAGGTCTTCATCGCTGGTCACTTGCGCCCCCGGGGCGATTTCGCCGTCGCGGAAGCGGTCCATGGCTTTCTGGCCGATGATCTCGCGGGTCAGGCGAATGCAGCGGCGGAAACCTTCACGGTCCTCTTCCCGCTCCAGATAGTTGAAGCGGATTTCCGGATGCTCGTACGGATCAGCCGAGCGCACGCGCACATAACCACGACTTTTCGGTTTGTTCGGCCCGGTCAGCACCATGAAGCCATGGCCCTTGATCGGCTTGTTGCCGTCGTAGCGCATCGCCGCCGGCAGGAAGTGGAACTGGATGTCCGGCCAGCGCAGGCCCTTCTCGGAGCGAATGAAACCACCGGCCTCGAAATGGTTGGTGGCGCCCAGGCCGTCCTTGAACAGCAGCCAGCGCAGACCGATCATCAGCTTGCTCAGCGGGTCCATCTTGCTGTTGAGGGTCACCGGCTCCTTGCAACCGAACTGGATGTACACCTCGGCGTGATCCTGCAGGTTCTCCCCTACCCCCGGCAGGTCATGGCGTACGCCGATCCCGGCCTTGCGCAGGACGTCCGCCGGGCCGATGCCCGAGCGTTGCAGCAGGTGCGGCGAACCGATCGGCCCGGACGAGATCAGCACTTCGCGGTTGCAATACACCTGGTGGGTCTGGCCGCCGTGGTCATACATGACCCCCACCGCACGCTTGCCTTCGAGGATGACCTGGCGCGTCATCGCATGGGTGATCACCGTCAGGTTCGGACGGCCCATGGCCGGGCGCAGATAGGCGTTGGCCGTGGAGCAGCGCACGCCATTCTTCACAGTCATGTGCATGGCGCCGAATCCTTCCTGCATGTAGCCGTTGCAGTCTTCGGTCTTGATGTAGCCAGCTTCCGCGCCGGCTTCGACCCAGGCACCGTACAGCGGGTTTTTCATATGGTTGCCGTTGGTGGTGTGCAGCGGCCCGGTTTGCCCGCGATAGCTATCACCGCCCGACTCGTAGCTCTCGGCGCGCTTGAAGTACGGCAGGCAGTTGCGATAGCCCCAGCCTTCGGCACCCAGGGATTCCCACTCGTCAAAGTCCAGTGCATGGCCACGGATGTACACAAGGCCATTGATCGACGAAGAGCCGCCCAGCACCTTGCCCCGCGGGCAGTGAATGCGTCGGCCGTTGAGGTGGGTCTCCGGCTCGGTTTCGTAGCGCCAGTTGTACTTCTTGGTGTTCATCGGGATCGAGAATGCGCTCGGCATCTGGATCACTACGCTCTTGTCACTGCCGCCGAACTCCAGGACCAGCACCGAGGTGGCCGGGTCTTCGCTCAGGCGGTTGGCCAACACACAACCTGCCGAGCCTGCGCCAATGATGATGTAGTCGTATTTTTGCGTAGCCATTTTTTGTGTGGTCATGACTATCTCCCGACCGTTGATTCAGTGAATACCGGCATAGGCTGCTGTTTGTGGGTCAGCGTGTCGCCGGTGGTGTATTGCGGGGAGTTTTTCTCAATCTGCTGGATCACCGCTTCTTCGCGCTTGAGGTCGATCGAGCGGCTCAGCCAGTAGTACGCCAGGCCCGATACGATCAGCCCGACCAGCCAGGCGATGTCGATGCTGCCCAGCGCCTTGGCGAGCGGACCGACATACACCTCGCGCTGTTCAACGCCGTCGAAGATGTAGAAGAACGGGATCATCGAGATAAAACCGATGGCATAGGCGGCGATACCGCGCAGCCCCCAGCTGCCGTAAATGTTGCCGTGGGGCATGAAGAAGTGCGGGATGGCGTAGCGGCCCTTGCGCACGAAGAAGTAGTCGGTGAGGTTGACCGAGGTCCAGGGCACCAGGAAGTACAGCATCACCACCAGGTAGATCCCCAGTACCGACAGGCCTTTGCCGGAACTCTGGATGCTCAGGGCCACGCCCAGTTGCAGCAGGATCACGAAGCCGATGGCCAGGATGCGCGCCTTGCGGGTTGGCTCGATGTGCTTGATCGAGTCGACGCAGGTCAGCGTAGTCAGCTTGGCGCTGTAGATGTTCATCGCGATCACCGGCAGGAACGCCAGGATGGTGACGACCACCACCGCCGTGCCCACCAGCGGCGACACGGTGTTGCCGACTTGCCCGAGGGCCACCAGCACGTCAGTGGAGTGCAGGTGATCGGCCAGCCAGCCACCCACGGAAATCATCCACGCACCGGACAGCGACGCCCCAAGGAACACCACGGCGATCAGCTTGCCGCTGGAAGTATTCTTCGGCAGGTAGCGCGAGTAGTCCGACACATAAGGCGCATAGGCGATGTTGTAGCTGGCGGCCGCCGCAAACTGCGCGATGAAACCGGTCCAGTTGAAACCCAGCGGCTCCCGGGCCACTTCGCCCGCCGCCAGCGCCGGCATTACCGCGTCCGGCACCCAACCCATCAACACCGCCACGGTGACAAGGCCATACAGCGGCAGCGACAGGAACAACGCCCATTTGAAGCTGCGGTGCATCCAGTCATGGCCGAGAATCGCCAGCACCGCCGCCGGTATGGTCACCGCCACCGCGATCACTGCGGGGTTGAAGCCGAACAGCGTGTGCAGCCCCTGCATCATCAGCACCAGGTTGACGATGTTGAAGCCGGCGAACACGAACAGCGTCGCCAGCAGCACCAGGATCACCCCGCGATAACCGAACTGCGCACGGGACTGGATCATCTGCGGCAGGCCAAGGTGCGGGCCTTGCGAGCCGTGGAACGCCATGAACAGCGTGCCGAACATGATGCCCAGCGTGCCGGCGAGCGTGGTCCAGAGCGCGGTCAGGCCGACGCTCGGGCCAACGAAGCCGATGGTCATGGTGAAGAAGGTGAAATTGCCGAGAAACCAGAACGGGCCCTGGCTCGACAGTTTGTCGGTGCGCTCGTTCTCGGGGATGAAGTCGATCGAATGCCCCTCGACGACGGATTTTTCGTCGAGGGCGGACACGCTCGTGGCGGACTTGGCGTTAGTGTTCATGACGGACTCTTATTGTTGGAAGATCATGACGAGATAACCGCGTTCTTTCGGGTGAACGACTCCCCTGTGGCCCTGAAAATGGGACTGCTGCGCAGTCCAGCGGGAGCAAGCTCCCTCGCCACAGGTTCAGTGTTGCCCGTGCCTACCTGGCGTTGTTGCTGGAACCGAAAACCTGTGGGAGCGAGCTTGCTCGCGATAGCGGAGGGTCAGGCAACACAGATGTCGAATGTGCAACCGTCATCGCGAGCAAGCTCGCTCCCACAGGAATTGAGTCAGCCCTGACTTAAGGCAGTGTGATCCACACCGCCTTGGTTTCGAGCAGGTAGTCGAGCTGCTCGGCGCCCAGGTCCTTGCCGAATCCGGACTGCTTGTAGCCACCGAACGGCATCGACGGATCGAGAGTGCCGTGGGCGTTGACGTAGACCGAACCGGCCTTGAGGCGCGGGATCAGGCTGTGCACTTTCCCGAGGTCGTTGGAATACAGTGCCGCCGCCAGGCCGTAAGGCGAGTCGTTGGCCAGGGCCAGCGCTTCTTCCTCGTCGTCGAACGGTGCGGTGACCAGCACCGGGCCGAAGATCTCTTCCTGGACAATGCGCATGTCGTTGCGGCAATTAGCGAAAATGGTCGGCTCGACGAAGAAGCCAGGGCCATCGACCGGTTGACCGCCGTAGACCAGTTCGGCGCCTTCGGCTTTGCCGGTTTCGATGTACTCGGTCACGCGCTGCTTTTGCAGCGCCGAGACCAGCGGGCCGATGAAGCAGTCCGGATCCAGGCCCGGGGCCATTTTCAGGGTGCGCGTGTAGGCGATCAGCTCACGCAGGAATTCGTCGTAGACACTGCTATGAATATAGGCCCGTGTACCGGCGTCGCATACCTGCCCGGAGTTGAAAAACACGCCGTTGGCGACCGCTTGGGCGGCGGCCGGGATGTCGGCGTCGGCACAGACGATGACCGGTGATTTACCACCGAGTTCGAGGGTCAGGCGCTTCATGTCATCCAGCGCTGCGCGGCCGACAGTCTGGCCGACCGGGGTCGATCCGGTGAAGGTCAGTTTGTCGATGCCGGGATGGGTGGCCATGGCCGCGCCGACCACGCTGCCGCGCCCGGTGACGATGTTGATCACGCCGTCAGGGATGCCCGCTTCCTGCACCAGTTCAGCGAAACGCAGGGCCGACAACGAAGTCAGTTCGGCGGGCTTGACCACCACGGTGCAACCGGTCGCCAGCGCCGCGCCGAGCTTCCAGGCCATGGTTTGCAGCGGGAAATTCCACGGTACGATGGCGCCGACCACACCTACCGCTTCCTTGCGGGTATAGGCCAGGTAGTTGCCCGGCAGCGAAGGTTCGACAGTACGGCCGTGCAGCTTGGTGGCCCAGCCGGCGAAGTAGCGCAGGGTATCCACGGTGCCCTGGATGTCCACGTCCTTGGCGAAGGCAACCGATTTGCCCATGTCGATGGATTCGATTTGCGCCAGTTCATCAGCGTTCTGCTCGATCAGGTCGGCCAGGCGCTGCATCATGCGCTCACGTTCCGCGGGCTTGGCCTGGCGCCAGGCGCCGCCGTCGAACTGGGCGCGGGCGGCTTGCACGGCGCGGTCCAGGTCATCGGTGGTGCCCATGGGAATGCGGGTGATCAGGCCTTCGGTCGAGGGTTCGATCACATCGGAAGTCTGGCCGTCGCTGGCCTCGACCCAGGCGCCGCCGATGAACATTTTCTGGACCTTGCAGAGGAAGGTCTGGGTGGCTTCGCTGACGCCGAATTTTTGCAGGTAACTTTTGACGATCGTGTCCATTTTTGTTCTCTCTGCCCGGCAGTCAGGGCCTGCCGGGTCACTGGTTTCGATGATCAGGCTGATGCGGTTTCGCTTTCGGCGGCGGCCCGCACCTTGCCTCGCTCGTGGAAGATGAAACCGATGCTGTTGAGCAGCAGTTGCGCGGCGAGGATCGAGGTCATGCCGGTCGGGTCGTACACCGGCGCCACTTCCACCAGGTCCATGCCGACGATGTTGCCCTTGCTGCGCTTGGCCAGGGCCTGGATGATTTCCAGCACTTCGTAGTAGAGAAAGCCGCCGTGGCTCGGGGTGCCGGTGCCGGGGGCGATGGACGGGTCGAAACCGTCAATGTCGATGGTGATGTAGTAGTTGATGTTCTGCGGGATCAGCGCCAGCACGCCTTCGACACCGAGACGACGCACATCGCGCACCGAGAGGATTTTCGAGCCGGCTTCGTGGGCCGCTTCGTAGTCATCACGGTTGGACGACGACACGTTGCGAATGCCCATCTGGGTCATGCCGACAATGTGGTTCATTTCCGAGGCGCGGCGCAGCGGGTTGCCGTGGCCATAGCGAACACCGTGGCGCTCGTCGACGAAATCCAGGTGCGCATCGAAGTGAATGATGTGGATCGGGCCGCGGCCTTCGAAGGCCTTGATCACTGGTGCGTGCACCGAATGGTCGCCGCCGAGAACAACCGGCATGACACCAGCGTCGAGGATCTTGCGCACGGCGTACTCGGTGTTCTTGTTGCTGGTAGCCATGTCGGTGTGGACGATGTCGGCATCACCGACGTCAACCATGCGCACGTCCGATGCGGTGAGGTACATCACGTCATCTTCATGATCGTAGGCGCCGGCGTGGCCGAAGGAAAACAGCGTCGATGCTTCACGAATCCCGCGTGGTCCGAAGCGTGCGCCGGAGCGCCACTGGGTGCCCATGTCGTTGGGCACGCCGAGCACCGCGACGTCGGCATCCAGTGCATCCCAATCGGTGCACACCGGGGATTTGCCAAAGGTGCAATGACCCACGAATGGCAGGTTCAGGCGACCGGATTCATAACCGTTGTTCGACATTTCTAGCCTCTCCACTTCTTGTTATCGGCTTGACGGACTGCAAGGCGACCGCCGTTGGAAAGACTATGGGCGCAGGTTTTCGTGGAAAAAATGCTAAACATCAGATACTCATATCGGCATTCCCGATGCATCCACATGCCGGAGGTCCAAGATGATCCAGCTGCACGACGTCGACCTGAAACTGCTCAGGGTGTTTGCCACGATTGTGCGCTGTGGCGGTTTCTCGGCCGCGCAGGCGGCGTTGAATGCCGGGCAGTCGACCATCAGCGAACAGATGACCCACCTGGAAACCCGTCTTGGGGTGAAACTCTGCCAGCGTGGGCGCAGCGGCTTTCGCCTGACCGAACAAGGGGTGGCGATTCATGAAGCCACCCAGCGCCTGCTGTCGGCGGTGGAAAACTTCTGCATGGACGCCGACGTGCTCAAGCAACACATCAGCGGCAAGCTCAACCTGGGGATCATCGACACCACGATTACCGACCCCGACTCGCCGATTCCGCGCACCACACAGCGCTTCGTCTCCCGCGGGCATGACGTGCACCTGAACGTGTACGTCGGCACCCCGGCGGAACTCGAAGAACGGGTGCTCGACGGTCGCCTGCACCTGGCCATCGGGCACTTCCCGATCCATGTGCCGGGCCTGCTGCAATCACCGCTGTACCAGGAAGCCCTGGGCTTGTATTGCGGGCGGCGTCACCCGTTGTACGGCAGCCTCGCCGAAGGTGAGGAGCTGCTCGAAGAAGTCGCTGCGGGGCGTATCGTCGTGCGCGGCTACATGCAGCAATACGACCTCGAACACCTGGGCGTCAGCAAGGCGGCCGCCACCGTGGACAACATCGAAGCCACGGCGATCCTGATCATTTCCGGCGCCTACCTGGGTTTTCTGCCTGAGCACTTCGCCGCCCAATGGGTCAAGAGCGGCGAGATGCACCAACTGGCACCCGCGAGCCTGCGCCTGAAATCACCGTTCGACGTGATCACCCGTCGCGGCACGGCACCGCCACCGATCCTCCAGGCATTCCTCGAGGACCTGGCCGCCAGCACCCGTAAAACCGGCAAGCCGTGAGGTGACACTCGCCAAATTCAAATTTTGCCGGGCATACTGATTCGGTTCGCCAACCTTGCAGGCCCGTCATGCGCATCCACGTCACCTTCATCGACCGCGTCGGAATCACCCAGGAAGTGCTGGCCCTGCTCGGTGGACGCAGTTTCAATCTGGACGCCGTGGAGATGGTGCCGCCGAACGTCTACATCGATGCGCCAACCCTCGGCGCCGAGGTGCTGGAGGAGTTGCGCGAGGCGCTTTTCTGTGTGCGCGGCGTGCAAGCGGTGACCATGGTCGACATCCTTCCGGGGCAACGCCGGCGTCTGCAACTGGACGCGTTGCTGGCAGCCAGTTCCGACCCGGTGCTGGCGGTGGATGACCGAGGTCATGTGCTGCTGGCCAACCCGGCGCTGATCGCCCTGTGCGGGCGCGAACCGGCCGGTGAATCGCTGACCGCGCTGTTCGATGATGCCGATTTGCAACGCACCTTGATCGCTCACCATTTCCGCCTGCCGATGCACGAGGTCAGCCTCGGTGGCCAGACCTTGCTCCTCGACGCGATGCCGATCACCGACGCTGGCGCCCTGCTCACCTTGTATCAACCCAATCGCATCGGCGAACGCCTGTCGGCGCTGCACCATGACCATGCCGAAGGCTTCGATGCACTGCTGGGCGAATCACCGCCGATTCGCGCACTCAAGGCTCGTGCCCAACGGGTGGCGGCCCTCGATGCGCCGCTGTTGATCCAGGGTGAAACCGGCACCGGCAAGGAGCTGGTGGCCCGCGCCTGCCACGCCATCAGCCCACGGCACGATGCGCCGTTTCTGGCCCTGAACTGCGCGGCACTGCCGGAGAGCCTGGCCGAGAGCGAGCTGTTCGGCTACGCCCCCGGCGCCTTCACCGGCGCGCAACGGGGTGGCAAGCTCGGCCTGCTGGAACTGGCCGACCAGGGCACGGTGTTCCTCGATGAAGTCGGGGAAATGTCGCCCTACCTGCAAGCCAAGTTGCTGCGTTTTTTGAGCGATGGCTGCTTCCGTCGGGTCGGTGGCGATAAAGAGGTCCGGGTCAATGTGCGGGTGCTCAGCGCGACCCACCGCGACCTGGAAAAAATGGTCGCCGAAGGGCGTTTTCGCGAAGACCTGTTCTACCGCCTCAACGTGCTTAACCTGCAAGTGCCACCACTGCGCGAGCGCGGTCACGACATCCTGCTGATGGCCAATCACTTCATGCAACAGGCCTGCGCGCAAATCCAGCGGCCGGCGTGTCGTTTGGCACCGAGCACCTTCAGCGCCCTGCTCGGAAACCGCTGGCCGGGCAATGTGCGGCAATTGCAGAACGTGATCTTCCGTGCAGCGGCGATTTGCGAAAATCCGCTGGTGGACATCGACGATCTGGACATCGCCCGCACCGCCGTTGAACGGCAAAATGACGGCGAAGTCGGCAGCCTGGAAGAGGCTGTGGGTGACTTTGAAAGGAATCTGCTGGAACAGCTTTATCGCAGCTACCCGTCCAGCCGGTTGCTCGCTGCACGACTGCAGACGTCCCATAGCGCCATTGCGATTCGCCTGCGCAAGTACGGCATTCCCGCCAAGCCCTGAGTGATCTGTCGGACACATTGTCACCGACAACACATTCCCCTGTGGGAGCGAGCTTGCTCGCGATGAGGCCGTGTCAGTCGATATCAATTTTGCCTGTCACACCGCAATCGCGAGCAAGCTCGCTCCCACAGGGGATCAGTGGTGTTGCTGAATTCTTCGTCTGTAAATCGATACAGCGTAGCGAAATCAAGACAATCCCTTCCACGCCAACAATCACGGCGCTTGCCCCCAAGGCCATACCTGCTTGTATTGAATTCAATACGAGCGAGATGTCACAAACTCCGCACAAACAACTCAACCTATTGATTTAAAACAAATAAAAAACATTGGCACCACCCTTGCTATCACTCCTCCAACCCCGCTCGTCGCCCCGCCACGAGCCTTAAAACAATAAGGAGTTGAGATGAGCGAATTGCGTTTTACCGTCGATCACGAATGGCTGCGCCTTGAGAGCAATGGCCTGGTCACCGTCGGCATCACGGCGTTTGCCCAGCAGGCGCTGGGGGATGTGGTGTTCGTTCAGGTGCCTGAGCTGGGCGCCTTCGATGCAGGCGCTGAAGTGTCGGTGCTGGAATCGGTGAAAGCCGCCAGCAGTATCGGCATGCCGCTGGACGGTGAAGTGGTCGAGATCAACGCGACACTGGAGAACACCCCGGAACTGGTCAACGAAGACCCATTGGGCGAAGGCTGGTTCTTTCGCTTCAAACCGGTCGATGTCCAGGCGTTGAGCGATCTACTGGATCAAGACGCCTATGAACGCCTGACCGCAGAACACGCCGACGCTTGAAGCCCCCTACGCATTTCCCGAATCCGAAAAAGGACCACACCATGTTCAGCAAGCACGACCAGATCAAAGGCTACGACGACGAACTGCTCGCGGCGATGAACGCCGAGGATGCACGGCAGGAACACCATATCGAACTGATCGCCTCGGAGAACTACACCAGCCAGCGGGTGATGCAAGCCCAGGGCAGCGGCCTGACCAACAAGTACGCCGAAGGCTATCCGGGCAAGCGCTATTACGGCGGTTGCGAGCACGCCGATGTGGTAGAGCAATTGGCCATCGACCGCGCCAGGCAGCTGTTCGGTGCCGATTATGCCAACGTCCAGCCGCACTCCGGCAGCCAGGCCAACGCGGCGGTTTATCTGGCCCTGCTGCAAGCCGGCGACACCGTGCTCGGCATGAGCCTGGCCCACGGCGGTCACCTGACCCACGGCGCCAAGGTGAGCTTTTCCGGCAAGCTGTACAACGCCGTGCAATACGGCATCGACACCACCACGGGCCTGATTGATTACGACGAAGTCGAGCGCCTGGCGGTCGAGCACAAGCCGAAGATGATCATCGCCGGGTTCTCGGCCTATTCGAAGACCCTGGACTTCCCGCGCTTCCGCCAGATTGCGGACAAGATCGGTGCGTACTTCTTCGTCGACATGGCCCACGTCGCCGGCCTGGTGGCGACCGGTCTGTACCCCAATCCCCTGCCCTACGCCGACGTAGTCACCACCACCACCCACAAGACCCTGCGCGGCCCCCGTGGTGGTCTGATTCTGGCCAAGGCCAATCCGGAACTGGAGAAGAAGCTCAACGCCGCGGTGTTCCCGGGTGGTCAGGGTGGCCCGCTGATGCACGTGATCGCCGCCAAGGCCGTGTGCTTCAAGGAAGCGCTGGAGCCGGCATTCAAGACCTATCAGTCGCAGGTGATCCGCAACGCCCAGGCCATGGCGCAGGTGTTTATCGCGCGTGGTTATGACGTGGTGTCCGGCGGCACCGACAACCATCTGTTCCTGGTCAGCCTGATCCGCCAGGGCCTGACCGGCAAGGACGCCGACGCCGCCCTCGGTCGCGCCGGCATCACCGTGAACAAGAACGCCGTGCCCAACGATCCGCAATCGCCGTTCGTGACCTCCGGCCTGCGTATCGGTACCCCGGCGATCACCAGCCGTGGCTTCAAGGAAGCGCAGAGCATTGCCCTGGCTGGCTGGATCTGCGACATCCTCGATCACCTCGGCGATGCCGATATCGAGGCCAATGTCGCACGGCAGGCTGCCGCCCTGTGCGCGGACTTCCCGGTCTACCGCGACTGATCACACCACACAAAAAACCTGTGGGAAAAACCCTGTGGGAGCGAGCTTGCTCGCGATGAGGCCAATGCATTCAGCATTGATGTTGAATGAAAGTCCGCCATCGCGAGCAAGCTCGCTCCCACAGGTTCCGTGCCCTGCCTGATTAGCTGTCTGCACAAGGAAAAACCATGACTGTCATTGCTGAAGCGGCGCAAAAAGGTCCAGCCAAAGTGGAGGTCGGCACCAAACTGCGCGGTGCGCAAAAGGTTGCGCGGATTCCGGTGAAGATCATTCCCACGGATGAATTCCCGCGCAAACCCGACTGGATTCGCGTGCGCATGCCGATCTCTCCCGAGGTCGACCGCATCAAGCAACTGTTGCGCAAACACAAGCTGCACAGCGTCTGCGAAGAGGCGTCCTGCCCGAACCTGGGCGAGTGCTTCTCCGGTGGCACGGCGACCTTCATGATCATGGGCGACATCTGCACCCGTCGCTGTCCGTTCTGCGATGTCGGCCATGGCCGGCCCAAGCCGCTGGACGCCAACGAGCCGATGAACCTGGCCGTGGCCATCGCCGAGCTGCGCCTGAAGTACGTGGTGATCACCTCGGTGGACCGTGACGATTTGCGCGACGGCGGCGCCCAACACTTTGTCGATTGCCTGCGCGAGATCCGCAAGCTGTCGCCCGGCATTCAACTGGAAACCCTGGTGCCGGATTATCGCGGACGCATGGACGTGGCCCTGGCGATCACCGCCCATGAGCCGCCGGATGTGTTCAACCACAACCTGGAAACGGTACCGCGCCTGTACAAGGCCGCGCGGCCGGGTTCGGACTTCGAGTGGTCGCTGGACCTGCTGCAGAAATTCAAGCAGATGATGCCGCACATTCCGACCAAGTCCGGCCTGATGCTGGGTCTGGGCGAGACCGACGAAGAAGTCATCGAAGTCATGCAGCGCATGCGCGAGCACGATATCGACATGCTGACCCTCGGCCAGTACCTGCAACCGTCCCGCAGTCACTTGCCGGTACAGCGCTTCGTGCACCCGGACACCTTTGCCTGGTTCGCCGAGGAAGGCACGCGCATGGGTTTCAAGAACGTGGCATCCGGGCCGCTGGTGCGTTCGTCCTATCACGCCGATCAACAACTTCATGGAGGTACGGACGGTTTCAAGCCATGATGGAATGACTGGTCATGCATGGAGCCGTTCCCGATGTCGCGTTCACCCTGTCTGATGTTGCTGTGCCTGAGCCTTGCCACGCCGTGCATGGCCGACGAGTCGAAACCCGGGCACATGGTGTATGTGCGCAGCGTCGACCCGGGCATCGCGCAAGACATCCGCTACGCCAGCGCGCACAACTTCACCGGGCACCCGCTCGACGGCTACCAGGCGGCGGAGTGCCTGCTGTCGGAGGATGCGGCGAAGGCGTTAGCCCGAGTGCAAAACTCACTGAAAGCCGAAGGCTACGGCTTGAAGGTATTCGACTGCTATCGCCCGACCCGCGCGGTGGCGGACATGGGACGCTTCGCCAGCGAACCCGGCGACCCGCTCAAGACCGAGTTCTATCCACGGGTCGACAAGCAGGACTTCTGGCGCCTGGGTTATGTCGCGCGGGTGTCCAATCACTCTCGAGGCAACACCGTCGACCTGACCCTGACCGGCCCCGACGCCCTGCCCGCCGACACCTGGACACCTTCGGCGATACCGGCGGATTGCACCGCCCCCTACGGCGAGCGCTGGCACGACGGCGCGCTCGACATGGGCACCGGTTTCGATTGCTTCGATGAGCGGGCGCACACCGACTCGGCACTGATCAACGCCACGGCCAAGGCCAATCGCCAGCGGCTGACCAGTGCCATGGCCAAGGAAGGCTTTGTGGGTTATTCGGCCGAGTGGTGGCACTTCACGTACAGCGGGAATCCGCCGAAGCCGGACGTCATGAACTTCCCCATCACGCCGCTCGCACCATGAACATTCTCTTCAAGACCCTGTTGGTGGCGTTTTTTCCGCTGGCCGCAATGGCCCAAGGGCTCGACGGCAGTGACCAACTGATCGTGGTCACCAGTAAAGACTGGGATGACATCCAGGGTACTGCCCAGCGCTATGAACGGCACGGGCAAACCTTGCAGAAATTCGAAGCGCCCTTTGCAGTGGTGCTCGGCAAGAATGGGATGGGCTGGGGCAAGGGCCAACTCAACCCCGGGCGACCTGAAGGGCCGATCAAAAAGGAAGGCGACGGCAAGGCGCCGGCCGGGATGTTCAGCCTGGGCACGGCGTTTGGCTACGAGCCTTCGGCCAATACCCGCCTGCCCTACCTGGCGCTGACAGCGACCATCGAATGCGTGGACGACAGCCAGTCGGCTCGCTACAACGAGCTGGTCGACAGCTCGGTCATTGCAAGAGACTGGAACAGTTCCGAACGCATGCGCCGCAGCGATGACTTGTATCGCCAGGGCATTTTCATCCGGCACAACACCCTGGCCACTCCCGCTGCCGGATCATGCATTTTCTTCCACATCTGGCGCGGACCCACCGCACCGACTCGCGGCTGCACCGCCATGGCCCCGGCGGATATCGCGCGGTTGCTCAACTGGCTGGACCCGGGAAAATTCCCGATGCTGGTGCAACTGCCCGAAGCGCAGTACGAACAGTTGCGCCTGCGCTGGGAACTTCCCGAACGCGAGTAAACGCTGAACCCTGTGGCGAGGGGGCTTGTCGGAACGCCGCATCGCCCCGTTGGGGCACGAAGTGCACCCAAAAAAGGGACTGCTACGCAGTCCAACGGGGGCAAGCCCCCTCGCCACAAAAGCCCTCTCGCCACAAATGCGGGAATTAACCCCGCTCAACCACCACGCCACTCATCGACGGCTTGGCCAGCGCGTAATAGATCACACCCGGCACCAGCAGCCCGACGATCCAGGAAATATCCACGCCGCCCAGCTGCGCAACCATCGGCCCGGAGTAGAAATGGGTGTCGACAAAGGGCAACTGGATCAATACGCCGATCACGTACACGCTGATCCCCAGCACGTTCCAGCGACCGTAGCGACCGTTCGGGTCGGACAACGCAGGAATGTCGTAACGTTCCTTGTTGATGAAGTAGTAATCCACCAGGTTGATCGCACTCCACGGGGTGAAGAACGTCAGCAAAAACAGGATGAAGTACTTGAACGAGTTGAGGAACGAGTACTGCCCCAGCAATGCCAGCGCGGTGGACGCCGCGACGATCAGCAGCACAAACAGCATGCGCTGGCGGGCGGTGATTTCCAGGCGACGACGAAAGCCGCTGATGATGGTGGCGATGCACATGAAACTGCCATAGGCGTTGAGGGTGGACACCGTGACCTTGCCGAACACAATGCTCAGGTACAGCAAGGACGCGATCACACCGCTACTGCCCAGGCCGACAATGGTCGCCACTTCGTGCCCACGGAAATTCGCCCCGGCCAGTGCGGCGGCGAACACCCCCAGCACCATCGAAGTCTGGGCCCCCAGCACGGTGCCAAGGCCCACGGCGGCGAAGGTTTTCCAGGACGAAGTCTTGCTCGGCAGGTAACGTGAGTAGTCCGCCACGTAGGGGCCGAAGGCGATCTGCCAGGATGCCGAGAGCGACACCGCCAGCAGGAAAGTGCTCCAGCCGAAATGACGGTTATCGAGCAGCAGGCCGATGTCGTTGAGGGTCATCAACCGGGTGAACAGGTAGGCGAACGCGATGATGCCCAGCACGCTGGCCACCCGCCCGACCAGGTGAATCACCCGATAACCGAAGATCGTCAGGAACGCGATGCAGGCCGCGAAAATCAGGATGCCGGTGCTGTCGCTGACACTGATCAACTGCGCGATCGCCTGCCCCGACAGCACCGCGCCGGTGGCGCTGAACCCCAGGTACATCAGGCACACCAGGACAATCGGGATCGCCGCGCCATACACCCCGAACTGCACTCGGCTGGAGATCATCTGCGGCAGCCCGAGCTTCGGCCCCTGCGCCGCGTGCAGCGCCACCACGGCACCGCCCAACACTTGCCCGATCAACAGGCCGATCAGCGACCAGAACACATCGCCGCCCAGCACCACGGCCAGGGCGCCAGTGACGATGGCGGTGATCTGCAGGTTGGCGCCGAGCCACAAGGTGAACTGGCTATAGAGGCTGCCGTGTCGCTCAGCCTCGGGAATGAAATCGATTGAGCGGGTCTCGATCAGGGGACTGCGTTGCGCACTCATGAGGGTGTTTCCTTTGAGGAACTGTTTTTGTTGTCGGGGCTGAACTTAGAAGGTCTTGGTGGCACTGGCAACGACCGTGGCCGAGCACAGGTCGTCATAGCCGTACCAACTGGCGCACTCGCTTTTCGACAAGTCCGTGTCGATATAGCTCAGGCCCCAGGTGACGCCGACGAAGTCGCGGGTCAGCTTGGCTTCCCACTCGTAGTAAGACTCACGGCTATCGCCATTGGCGGACCAGAACGCGGGGTCATTCACATCGTTGCGCCCAAAGCGCAGGTCCAGGCCGACTTCGGCCGGCAAATCGATTTTGTAGCCCAGGTAGGTGTAAAGGGTGTCCTGGTCCTCGCCGAAGAAGTTCGGCGTGTCCTTGGAGTAATAGGCACCCAGCTTCACGCCGTACAGGTCGAGGACGGCGTAGACCTCGCTGAGGTTGAAGTCGGAATTTTTCGGGTAGTCGTACTTGATGTAGCCCAGATCCAGGCTGATGGCATCCGTCGCCTGCCAGTAATAACCGGCGTAGTACTCAAGCTCCTGGCGGGTATCGAAGCCGCCGCCGAAATCGACGTTGGAGGTCCAGGCTCCGATGTACAGGCCGCTGCTGTGCAACAGCGTTGCGCCGCCCTGCACTGCCGGATCGCCCAAGGTTTGCGAGATGCCCCGGGTACGGTAGTCGCTGACGACGCCCAGGGTCATGTCCAGGCTGAAATCATCGTTGAGGGTCAGGGCCTGGCTGCTCAGGGGGATCAATGCCAGTGTCGCGAGGGTCAATGCTGAAAGTGCGTTCATACAGTTCTCTTGTTGTTATGGCGTACGGGAATTTCAGGCATGGCGATGCCAGGCCCCTCGCGCTACGAGGGGCTGGCGGTTTTTTGCGTGTGCTGGGTGTACGCAGGTCAGGACGCGGGGGCGTAGACCTGCTTGCCGGCGAAGAAGGTGTTCAGGACTTTGGTTTCGAACAGGTCGTCATCGCTGACTTTGAACACGTCGCGGTCGAGGATGATCAGGTCGGCCTGCTTGCCCGGAGCCAGCGAACCGATCTGCTGATCCAGGCGCAGGGTTTTCGCCGCGTTGATGGTGTAAGCGTAGAACATGGTCTGGCGGTCGATGCTTTCCTTGGCATTGAGTACACCCAACGGCCCCTTGCGCGTGCTGGCCTGGGCAATGGCGTTGAACGGATTGGCGCTCGACACCGGCCAGTCGCTGCCACCGGCAATCGTCGCGCCGGCGTTATGCAAGGACCGCGCGGGATACTGGTAACCGTAGGCAAAGGCGCTGATGTAAGGTTTGACCAGTTCGACGGTGTAGGACTCGCCGGTGGCCCACAGCAGTTGCATCGAGGCAATCACGCCCAGTTGCTTGAAGCGCGCAAACTCCTTGGGGTTGACCAGTTGCAGGTGCGCGATGCTGTGGGGCACGGGTGTCGGGCTGAGTTTGCGCGCATACGCCACGCCATTGAGCGCTTCACGCACCGCGCGGTCGCCGACGGCATGCATGTGCACGATCCAGCCGCGTTTTTCCGCTGCCACCACCAGTTCGCCAAAGTGCGCCGGGTCGGTCAGCAGCTGACCGTCCTTGTGGCTGTTCTTGTACGGCACGACGACCGCCGCTGTTTGCCCCGGGAATTCGAGAATGCCGTCGACAAACACCTTGACGCCGGGGAACGTCAGGTTAGGCACGCCCTCGAACTGTTTCATCACCGTGGCGATCACCTCCAGGTCGGCAGGTTTGCTCTTCGGATTGGTGACCATCAGCGCGGCGACGTGGGCACTGAGTTCGCCGTTCTGCGCCAGTTCCTTGTACAGCGGCAGCACGCCGACACTTTCGGCGGTGGCATGGAAATCGAACAGCGAATCTTCACTGCCGCCGTTCGCCGCCGCGTCCATCCAGGCGGTGACGCCGAATTGATTGTTGATCTTCACCGCCTCGCGAGCGGCCTTGAGCATGGCCTCCGGGGTGGGCGCCGGAATCCCGTTACGCACCACGTCCCAGCGGGATTCGGCAAAGTAGCCGTTAGGAGTGAAGTCCGCTTCATGGCCGATGTAACCGCGTTCCTTTTCCGGCAGGCTCTTGACCAGCGCCGCGTCGATGTCCAGGCGTTTGAGCATCGCGTTGTTGGCCCAACCGGTGTGCCCGTCGATGCCACTGAAGACAATCGGTTGATCCGCCCAGCGTCCCTGGTTGAACACCTTGCCCAGTTCACGGCTTTTCTCCCAGTAAGCCGAACTGACCCCGGCCACGCTGATCACATCACCGGCGCGTGCGCGTCCAGCCTTGTCTTCCTCGATCAACCATTGCTCCAGTTCCGGCAAGGGTTTGACCTCGTCCAGCAGGTTGGCTTTCATGCTGTCGAAAGCGCCCACCACCGGGTGGCTGTGGGTGTCGATCATGCCTGGCATCAGCACCTTGCCCGCCAGGTCGATGCGCTGGGTCTTGGCATCGGCCAGGGCATTGATTTCGGCATCGCTGCCCACTTTCAGAATCTTGCCGTCTTGCACCGCAACAGCCTGCACCAGCGCCTGGCCGGGTTCGGCAGTAAAGACCTTGCCGTTGAACAACACCAGGTCAGCGGCGGCCATCGCCTGCACCGACGACAAGGCCAGCGCGGCGGCCAACAGGTTTGGAATAAATCGCATCGGAACGCTCTCTAGTTTTTATTGGACGGATCGAGAAGTGACAACTTGGGAAACAACCTGTGGCGCCAGTCCCAGGAACGGCGCCTTGGCCCACACGACCTTGCCGCCGACCAGCGTCAGCAGCACGTCATTACGGCCCAGCTCCTCCTCGGGCACCTGCATGAAGTTCTTGTCGAGCACGATCAGGTCAGCGAACTTGCCGACTTCGACCGAGCCCAGCACCGCGTCCAGCTTCAGTTGTTCGGCGGAACTGAGGGTGATGCTGCGCAGCACCTCGGCTCGCGACAGCGCCGGATCGGCGTTGAGTCGCCCGGCATATTTGGGGCCATAGCTGTGCGGATTGCTCGGGTCGCCGGAACGGGTGACACCGACTTTCAGCGCCAGGAATTCATCCAGCGGATCGACCGGCCAATCGCTGCCAAAGGCCACGCGACCGCCGGCATGGGCGATGCTGCCCGAGGGTTCCATGCGCGCAAATCGCGCGGCACCGAGGTGATCGCTGGTACCGTCGACCGTGGACGGGGCCTGCTGCGCCCACTGGAACGACATGGTGGCCGTGACGTCCAGAGCCTTGAAACGTGCGTAATCGGCAGGGTCGACTGACTCGGCGTGAGCGATGGCCGGGCGGAAGTCTTGACCGGGCAGTTGCTGACGCACGTAGGCAACGCTGTCCAGAGCGTCGCGCACCGCACGCTCGCCGGTGGCGTGCAGGTGCGGATCGAGACCGGCCTTGACCGCTTGCAGCACCAGTGGATTGAGCACCTGCGGCGGGAAGTACAGCTCGCCCAGGTTCTTGCCCGGCGTCCACTGCGGCGCCTTGTCGGTGCCGCTGTTGTGCAGGTACGGGGTCAACATGGCGCCGGTGTCCGCCGGGGCATTGATGATGCCGTCCAAGAACAGTTTGACGTGGCGCATGCTCACGCCCGGCGCGACCTTCACGTCGCCCTGGTCGTAGGTGCTGGCCAGGGCCTTGGCCTCGGCGATGGTTTTCACCGGGTCGGCGGCCGCGGCGGCCGGGTCCAGCTTGATCGCCAGCAAGGCCCGGGCGGTCAGTTCGCCGGACTTTTGCAGACTGGTGAAGGCCTTGCCGTTTTCCGACCCCGCCAGCGCATCGAAGAAACTGGTGATGCCTTGCTGGCGCATGGCGTCGAGGGCCGCTCGCATCTGATTGAGTTTTTCCGCGTCGGTCGCCGGCGGCACCACGGCGGCCAACGATTCGGCGGCGCCGTCTTCACAAATACCGTTCGGGTTGCCGGCGCTGTCGCGTCGGTATTTGCCGTCCTCGGGGTCGGCGGTGTTCTTGTTGATCCCGGCCAGTTCCAGGCCGCGGGAGTTGGTCAGCACGGTGTGGAAATCGGTGGAGCGCACCTGGATCGGACGCTGGGTCTTGAGCGCGTCCAGGGTCGATTTGTCGGCATCGCCGTCGAGCCCGGTCATGCCCATGCGGTCCCAGCTGCCCACTTCGAGCCACACGTCCGGGCCCTTGTCCTTTTCGGCATCGAGGCAGGCCTGGATGCTTGCCTGAAACTGCGCGCGGGCCATGGTCTGGTATTTCAGGTCGCACAAGGTCATGGCTCGACCGCCATCCCCGGGGTGCATGTGTGCATCGACGAAGCCCGGCATCAGCATGCGTCCGGCCAGGTCGATCAGTTGTGTCTGCTTGCCGATGTAGCCGTCGACCCCGGCATCGCTGCCGACGTAGACGATCTTGCCACCTGAAATGGCAATGGCCTGCTGCACGGAATTCTGGCCATCGACGGTGTAGACGTAGCCATTGCGCATGACCGTGTCGGCGGGCGTCGCGCCCAACGCCACGCAGGAAAACGCCGTTGTCGATGCAACGGCGATGAACAACCTGGAAAGTCTCAAATGCCTCACCCCTGTTCTTATTGTTTTGAAGCGGCCCGAAGCGACTGCGCAAGCCCTTGTATAGACAAGGCCTACCCTATAGGGCGCAGCGCGCGAATGGACCTCTGCAAATGAGGAGGGGTCAGGCAAATAATTGAAACGGCGGGGATCAGTCCCGGCGCACGGACTCCGCCAGCGCGCCCGGCGAACGCAGGACCGAGCCCAGTTCCACCTTGCTTTTCACACCGAGTTGCAAGTAGCAATTGCGCAGGTAGGTGCGCACGGTCGACGGGCTCAAGGCGAGCATTCTGGCGATTTCCTTGTAGGAGTGGCCCGCGGCGAACAGCATCGCCGCCGTGCGCTCCCGAGGTGCCAGGCCGTCCCCGCCCGAGGGTGCTTCCAGGGACAGGATGACGTGTTCGGCGTTGGGGCTCAGGGTCAGGGCGCAGCGGCCCAGACGGATCACGCAGGGGGCTTTGGACAATTGCGCGATCACCTCCGGTGGCAGCGTGGAACCGCTCCAGCCGGGCAGTTCGCGCTGGATGGCGACGCACAACCTGGCCCCCACATAGAGCAGACTGCCGTCCATGCGCGCGACACCAAAATCACTCGCGCCGTTTTCGCTGTCGAAGCGAATCATGTCCTGCACCTGAAACCGCCACAGCTGGAACAGGTGATCGCAGAACGCCAAAAACAGCTCGGCTTCGTTCTCCTCGAACGCCTGTTCATCCTGCCCCCGGTAGAGACAGACGAAAAACATCAGGCCGCTTTCGGGCAATTCGTAGGTGATGCTCATCAAGTGATAGAGGTCGAAGCGCCGGGCGAAATCATTGACCGCCTCGCAAGGGTCGTTGAAACCCGTGTCGCATACCACCTCACCGGGACGATTGAGCGTGGCGTAGGAGAATTGATCGTTGGCCGCCACCGGATGCCATTCGGCGGCAAAGGATTCAGGAAGATTGATGCTGCCATGCATCCAGCTTTGCATGGGCACCTCAGGACCTGGTGCAGACATTTCGCCCCACCAGGCAGATGCGAAGGGCACCAGCTGACCGAATGCCTGCAGGCCATCGGCGATGAACCGCGACGCCCCGCTCTCCCGCGCCAGCCGCCCCAGGTGCAATACGCAATGATTGAACGCCTTCAGCGTGGCCAACGCCCCGTCGTCGCCGACCTTGTTCCCCTCCTCCATCATGGCGATCCCGTTCACTGCATGGTCTGTTGCCGGGACGATGCCATAGCGCCGGGAATGGCGTCCAGCTCGCCGTGACATCAGCAGTTACAACAACCGCTCAGCCGTACAACTGCGGCCGCCGGTCCCGATGCAGGTCATTGCGCGCACTGATGCGCTTGTTGCGCGCCTCGGCGAGGTTCAGGGTAGCCAGCAACAACTGCTCGCCGCCCTGCTCCGCCGGCCCCGCCAAGGGGTAACCGTCGGCATCGACGATCACCGATCCTTGCACCCAGCCAACCCCACGTTCATGGCCATAGCGATCGCATGCCGCAATGAACATGCGGTTCACCGAGGCATTGGCCTGCACCCGCAGCACTTCGGCCGGGCGCTCGGTCTGCGGCCGCGGACCGTCGGGCCAGTTGACCGGCGCGCACAACAGATCGGCCCCGGCCAACGCCGGAAGACGCACCCACTCGGGGAACTCCAGGTCGTAGCAAATCAGCATGCCGAGCCGTCCATGCACCGTTTCGACCACCGGCGGTGGCGCATCGCCGGCCGTGAAGATGTCCTTCTCGGCATCCCACAGATGCGCCTTGCGGTACACCGCGCGCAGGCCGTTGGCGTCGATCATCGCCGCGCTGTTGGCCAATTCATCAGCGGGCAGGCGCTCGCAGAAGCCGCCGACGATCACCAGGTTCAACTCACGGGCCAGGGCCTGCCACAGTTGCAAGGTCGGACCATCAACGGTTTCCGCCAGGCCCAGCGCCTCAAAGCGGTCGGCAAACAGATAGCCGCTCTGCACCAGTTCGGGCAGCACGACGACTTGCGCGCCCTGAAAGGCTGCCTGGCGAATCGCGCGTTCGGTGAGCGTGCGGTTGTAGGCCAGGTCGCCTATTTTCGGTGCCAGTTGGCAGCAGGCGACCACTGTGTTTTTAGCGTTGTTCAACGCACTGTCTCCGCAGATGAATGGGTCATGGCGACGATGTCGCTTTCGCTCAGCGCGTCGATCACCCGGCGTTCGGCGGCCAGATCAATCGAGCGACTGAGCAGGTAGTAGGTCAGCCCCGACACCACAAGCCCCACCAGCCAGGCGATGTCCACGCCTTCAAGCATCCGCGCCAGCGGACCAACGAACACTTCCTTGTTGGCCGCTGCGTTGAAGATGTAGAAGAACGGCACCATCGCGGCGAAGCCGATCAGGTACGAAACGATGCCGCGAAATTGCCAGGCGCCGTAGATGCCTTTTGGCGTGAAGAAATGCGGGATCGCATAACGGCCCTTGCGCACGAAGAAGTAGTCCACCAGGTTGACGGCGGTCCACGGCACGAGGAAGTACAGCAGCAACACCAGGAAGGTGTTCAGCAGAGCGATGCCGTCACCTTTGATCGACAGCACGCAGGTCAACAGGATGACGCTGATCACACTGATCGACAGCACACGGGCGCGGGGTGTCGGGGTGATTTTTTTGATCGAGTCGACGCCGGTCAGCAGCGTCAGCATGGCGCTGTAGGTGTTGAGCGCGATGATCGGCAGGAAGCCCGCCACCGAAACGATCACCAGCAGATTGCCCAGCCCTGGAATCATCGACGAGCCGACCTGATTCAACGCCACCAGCGCATCCGCCGCGTTCAATTGCTGCGCCAGCCAGGCACCGAGGCCGATCATCCAGCTGCCCGACAACGAGGCGCCGATGAACACCGCCGCAATCAGTTTCGTCCGGCTGGTATTTTTCGGCAGGTAACGGGAATAGTCGGACACGTAGGGTGCATAGGAAATGTTGTAGCTGGCACCGATGGCGAACAACGTGGCGAAGGCCACCCAGTTGAAGCCCAGGTCGGTTGTCGGGGTGACGCCTTCGGAACCTGCGCCGAACATCAGCGCGATGGTCACCAGTGCGTACAGCGGCAAGGTCGCCAGCAAGGCCCACTTGAAGGCCTTGTGCATCAGGTCGTGGCCGTAGATCGACAACAGTGCGCCGATCAGCACCACGGCCACGGCGACGATGGTCGGGTCGATGCCGAACACATGTTCAAGGCCGTTCATGATCAGCGAGATGTTCACCACGTTGAAACCCACGAACACAAACATCGTCGCCATCAACGCCAGGATCACCCCGCGATAACCGAACTGCGCACGGGACTGGATCATCTGCGGCAGGCCCATTTCCGGGCCCTGGGAGCCGTGGAACGCCATGAAAATGGTGCCGAACATGATGCCCAGGGCACCGGCGAGCATGGTCCACAGCGCCGACAAGCCGAGGCTCGGGCCGACAAAGCCGATGGAGATGGTGAAGAAGTGGAAATTGCCGAGGAACCAGAATGGGCCCTGGCTGCTGAGTTTGGCGTGACGTTCGTTTTCCGGAATGTAATCGATGGAGTGGCCTTCGATGGCCAACCCGCCGCTCGCCTCGGTGGCGTGCGCAGACACTGGGGAACCTGACATACGATTGTTCCTATGCTGTTGTTTGTTGTTTTTGTGGGTACAGCGCTCGCTACGACGTCCAGGTCAGGTGAAACTCCAGAAAAAGCTGACGATGACGCTGGTTTCACGGCAATGTAGGGCGTGAGTTCTGGCAGTAAAATATCGCAGGCACACTGTTCACATAGATCAGTATCTATGTAAGCGAGAATCGGGAGCCCCCATGCTGGGAACTGTAACGGAGCTGGATCTGCGTCTGATCCGGGTATTTCTGACCGTCGTCGAAGCGGGCGGCATCTCGGCGGCACAAACCGCTCTCAACACCACGCAACCCACGATCAGCGCGCAACTGGCAACGCTGGAAGCGCGGGTCGGTTTCCGCCTGTGCGAACGCGGACGTGGCGGGTTTTCGGTAACGCCCAAAGGTACTCAATTCATCGAGGCAGCCCGGCGCTTGCTGGCGGCGGCCGAGGGCTTCCGGGTGGAAGTGCAGCACATCAACCGCAAAGTCTCGGGCAGTATCAACATCGGTTTGCTAGGGCAAATCGACCCGGTGGCGAACAGGAAAATCGGCCAGGCCATTGCCCGTTTGCGGGCGCGGCACGAGGGGCTGTACTTCCACTTCACCGAGCTGTCGTCGTCGCTGCTGGAAGAAAAAATCATCAATGGCCATATCGACCTGGCCATCGGTTACTTCTGGCACCGCTTGCCCAGCATCGATTATTTCCCGCTGTTCCCGGAAACCCAGATTGCCTACTGCGCGCCCTCGCATCCACTGTTCGAGCAGGTTGGCGCGCTGACCCGGGAAGATGTCAGCGGGTTTGACTGGGTCTGGCCGAGCCATCCGTTGCCGGAAATGCCGGCCCCCACCTCCATCGAACGCCTGACCGTGCTCACCGACAGCATGGACGGCGCGGCCCTGCTGATTCTGTCTGGCCAGCACCTGGGGTTTCTGCCGCAGCACTACGCGACCCGGCATGAACAGCTGGGGCAGTTGCACCCGCTGAACCCGGATCTGCTGCGCTATGAGGTAAGTTTTCATGCGGCGGTGCGGCATTCGGCGCGGCAGCGGGACCTGGTGAGTGCGTTCCTGAACGAGCTGATCGAGATTTTCGGAGCGGTGTAGGTCCTGTGGGAGCGGTGGGTCAGTCAACCCGATGCTGGCTGTAATGACGCCATCGCGAGCAAGCTCGCTCCCACGGGGTTAGTGGGTGTACGCAACATCTTCCAGCAACCGAAATCACTGTGGGAGCGAGCTTGCTCGCGATAGCGGTGGTTCAGCCGACATCAATGCTGGCTGTAATGACGTCATCGCGAGCAAGCTCGCTCCCACAGGGGAAATGCGGTGGTTTCAGAAGTGGATATCCTTGGCCGGAACCACGTCGATCCGCGCCACGGAACCGGTCAGGTGCGCCAGGTCCTTGTTGTGCTCGGAAATGATGTCTTCGGCGGTCAGGTTGCCGTTGTCGACGGTGGAATGTGCGTCTGCCGCCAACACCACGTCGTAGCCCAGCTTCAGGGCCTGGCGCACGGTGGCGTTGACGCAATAGTCGGTCTGCAGGCCGCAGATGACCAGGCGTTCGAAGTCCTGTACCGGCACCAACTGTTGCAGGTTGGTCTGATAGAACGAATCCCCGGTGGTCTTGCGCACGCGGTGGTCCTTTGGCGAGGTTTGCAGCCCTTCCGCCACTTGCCAGCCGGCAGCGTCATGCGCCAGCGGACTGCCCGCTTCTTCATGCTGGATCAGCACCACCGGAACGCCGGCCTTGCGCGCCCGGGCAGACAGGTCATTGATGGTGTTGATGACCCGTCCAATCTCGAAGCACTCGTACTCCCCGGAACACAAAGCCTGTTGGACATCGATGATTAACAACGCAGTGGTCATGATTTCCTTCCTTGATATGTCGAGGGGTCAGGAGACGAACATAAGCCCGTCCCCCTCCAGACACAACCCTCAATAACCCAGAGACAACCCGGTGTTACGCCGTGGGTCGTTCGCCCCGTAGAAACGGTTATTGCCTACCGGTTTGCCACCCAGGGATGGCGCGCCGACAAGGATCGCCGCCAGGTGGTTGGCATCCTGGGGACCGGTGAACTTGTGGCCCCAGCTCTCGAGGATTTTCACCGTGTCCGGGCTGGTGGTGAAGGTTTCCAGGTTGGTCTCCTCCGGCAGCCACTGTTGGTGGAAACGCGGTGCATCCACCGCCTCCTGGATGTTCATGCCGTAGTCGATCACGTTGAGCATGGTCAGCAATGTCGCGGTGATGATGCGGCTGCCGCCCGGAGTGCCGACCACCATCACCACTTTGCCGTCCTTGGTGACGATGGTCGGGCTCATGGATGACAGCGGCGCTTTGCCGGGCGCGATGGCGTTGGCCTCGCCCTGCACCAGGCCGTACATGTTCGGTACGCCGATCTTCGAGGTGAAGTCGTCCATTTCATCGTTGAGGATGACCCCGGTCTTGCTCGCCATCACGCCGGCTCCGAACCAGTCGTTGAGTGTGTAGGTCACCGACACTGCGTTGCCCCACTTGTCGACGATGGAGTAATGGGTGGTGTTGCTGCCTTCATGGGGCGCTACGCCGGGCTTGAGTTCACTGGATACCGCGGCTTTTTGTGGTTTGATCGCCTCGCGCAGCTTGGTCGCGTAGTTTTTATCCAGCAGGTGGGCAATCGGGTTCTTCACGAAATCCGGGTCGCCCAGGTAACTGTTGCGGTCCACATAGGCGTGGCGCATCGCCTCGATCTGATAGTGCATGCCCTGGGCCGAGTGGTAGCCCAGTTCCTTCATCGGGTAGCCTTCGAGGATGTTCATGATCTCGCAGATCACCACGCCACCGGAGCTCGGTGGCGGTGCGGAAACCACGTGGTAGCCACGGTAGTCGCACTCGATGGGCGCCAGTTCACGGGTCTTGTATTTGTCGAGGTCGGCCTGGGTGATGATGCCCTTGTTGGCCTGACTGGAGGTGACGATGGCATCGGCCACCCAGCCTTTATAGAAACCGTCGGCGCCTTTGTCGGAGATCTCCCGCAAGGTCTTGCTCAGGTCCTTTTGCACCAGTTTCTGGCCGACCTGCATCGGCTCGCCGTTGCTCAAGAAGATCGAGCCGGAATCCTTGATGTCCTTCTTGAACATGTCGGTGGCGTAGTCCAGCAGATCGACATCCCCCTGCTCCAGCACGAAACCGTCTTCGGCCAGTTTGATGGCCGGGGCGATGATTTCCTTGCGCGGCTTGGTGCCGTACTTGGACAGCGCCAGTTCCATGCCCGAAACGGTGCCCGGCACGCCCACGGCCAGATGACCACGGGTACTCAGATCGGGGACGACGTTGCCCTCCTTGTCCAGGTACATGTTGGCGGTTGCGGCGAGAGGGGCTTTTTCACGGAAGTCGAGGAAGGTCTTGCGCCCGTCCGCCAGTTGAATGGTCATGAAACCACCGCCGCCAAGGTTGCCTGCCGCGGGGTACACCACTGCCAGCGCATAGCCGACCGCGACCGCCGCATCCACGGCATTGCCGCCGTTCTTGAGCACATCCACGCCCACATGGCTGGCCAGGTGCTGGGCCGTGACCACCATGCCATTTTCCCCGGTAGCCGGGGCCACGGAGGCGGCATGAGCAGTCAGGCAGCTGAGCGCCAAGGAGGTCGCAATCAGCGATTTGGCAAAAGGTTCGTACTTCATGAGTCGGTCTCTTCTTGTTATTAAACAGGGGAACGTTTCGAAAGCAGTAGGCAAGTATGGTCGGGATTACGTATTGCGCCTCCCCGCCGAGGCAGTATCCTTAACGCCTGTTCAGCAATTTTGCGCGAGCCCTGGCATGACCTATACCTGCACCACCGTGGCCTCCCCCGTGGGCCAGTTGAAGCTGGTCGCGAACGGCTCACGACTGGCGGCCATCCTCTGGGAAAACGACAAACCCGGGCGGGTGCGCCTGGGAGCGATGAGCGAAGCGCCGGACAATCCGATCCTGGTGCGCACGGCTGCGCAGCTACGCGAATATTTTTCCGGCACCCGCGATCGCTTCGAACTGGATCTGGATTTTGCCGGCACGGAATTTCAGAAGAAGGTCTGGGCGGCGCTGCTGACCATCCCGTTCGGCGAGACGCGCAGCTACAGCCAGATCGCCGAACAGATCGGTAACCCGGCAGCGGTCAGGGCGGTGGGTGCGGCGAATGGCAAGAACCCGATTTCGATCGTGGCGCCCTGTCATCGGGTGATTGGCGCGTCGGGCAAGCTCACCGGGTTTGCCGGTGGGCTTGAGGCGAAGGCGTTGTTGCTGACCCTGGAGGGCTGCGAGTGGTCAGGCGCCAGTCGCATGGATGATTTGTTTTAGGGACGCACTGCATCTTTGTGGCGAGGGGGCTTGCCCCCGTTGGACTGCGCAGCGGTCCCAAATCCATACACCCCTGAATTCCAGGAAGGTCGCGTTCTCCGTTTTTTTACGACTGCTTCGCAGCCGAACGGGGGCAAGCCCCCTCGCCACAAAAGCCCTTCCGCCACAGGGTCAGGTTGGGGCGAAAAGGTTTTTCATCGCCGCATACTGCAACAGCATGATGGTCTTGGCGTCGCAGATTTCGCCACGGTAAAATGCTTCGAGCGCGTCCTCGAACGTCCACTCCAGCACTTCCAGCTCTTCGGTTTCCGCCTCCAGCCCGCCACCGTCGCTGACTTTCGACTTCGCGTCGTATTCTGCAATGAAGAAGTGCAGTTTTTCCGTCACCGAACCGGGGCTCATGTACGCCTCGAACACCTTCTGCACATGGTGCACGCGGTAACCCGTCTCCTCCTCCGCTTCATCGCGGATGCGGTCTTCAGGTGCCGCGCCTTCCAGCAGCCCCGCCGCCACTTCGATCAACAGCCCATCGTGACCGTTGACGAACACCGGCAGGCGAAATTGCCGGGTCAGTACCACGCTTTTCTTTTCGCGGTTGTACAGGAGAATCGCCGCGCCATTGCCACGGTCGTAGACCTCCCGGACCTGGCGTTGCCACTCGCCGTTGTTGCGTTGGTAATCGAAGGTGATTTTCTTGAGCAGGTACCAGTCGTGGGACAATACCTGAGACTCAAGGATGTTGACCCGCTCGGCTGTGTTCGACATGACAACGCGTCCTGTGATTTGTCTGAGGGTCCACATGTTAAGTGAAAACGCACAGCCTTTGCCCCCTCAGGCAAACTGCGCCTTGTACTCCTTCTCGTATTGTCCGGCCAATGACTCTTTCTGTTTGTCGTTGAGCAGCTTGCCGGCCATCTGGAAGAACTTCTGCTCTTCTTCCTCGAGGTGATGATGCACTTTCTCCGAGAGTTTCTTCGCGGTCACCAGCCAGGCCGGGCTGGACATCTCGGTGTCGTCCAGTTCCTCCATCATTTCGTCCATTTCGTGATGTTCGGCGATGCCATGACGGCTGAGGTCGACACCGTTGTCGAGCTCCATCAACGGGATGTAGAAATGCCGCTCTTCGGCCGTGGCGTGAGCTTGCAGTTCTGACTTGAGTTGTTTGTAGGCCTCGACGCGTTCGGGGCTGTCGCCGCTGGTGTGGATCAGGGCTTTGGCGTAAGTACGTTGGCGTTCATGGCTTTCGCGCAGGGCTTCGAAAATATTCACGGCGTGTCCTCATCGGTCGCACTCTGGAATGACGCGTACTAATGAGTGACATCTGTGCGCAGGCGACGGTTCCACCTGCTTTGTCCTGATGGAACATTCGCGGCGACCACGCTAGGCTGCGGTTTCACTGCCATAAGGATATAGCCATGAACCTGCGTATCGAACTATCGCAAAACCCCACGGATGAACAACGCCAGGCCATTCTCAAACCATTGCGCGCGTACAACAGCTCGAAAGCCGAAGGCAACGTGCCCGAGCACATCGCCTTGCTGGTGCGCGACGACAACGACGAGATCCTCGGCGGCCTGCATGGCCGATTGTTTTACCAGTGGCTGTACATCGACTTGCTGGTGGTGCCGGAACAGGCCCGGGGACAGGGTCTGGGTTCGAAACTGATGCAGATGGCCGAAGACCTGGCGCGGGAACGGCGCTGCGTCGGGCTGTGGCTCGACACCTTCGAATTCCAGGCACCTGGGTTCTACAAGAAATGCGGCTACAGCGAGATCGGGCACATTGCCGATTACCCGCCGGGCCACAAGCACTTCTTCTTCCAGAAACGCTTGAGCTACTGATCCATACCGCCCCTGTAGGAGCGAGCTTGCTCGCGAAAAAAACCGGAATGCCGCAGGGTGTCAGGCATCCAGCGTTTTCGTTGACGACCATCGCGAGCAAGCTCACTCCTACAGGGGGTACAGCGTCAGATCACAGGCAAGTCGCCAACGCCGCCAAGCGGCGCTTGGCCACGAAATCGTCCTTCTGTGCGTAGTAGCTCAACACCGTGCCCGAGGCATCGGTGGTCACGTCGACGAAAGACTCCGCCGAACGGGTGTAAACCGTCGTGCCGCCCTTCTCCCCTGGTTGCAGATAGGCAGCGGCATCGACGCCGAACACGGCCTCGTCCTGCCAGGAAAACTGCACGCACTGGGCGACGTCTTTTCCCGGTTTTTCCGAGTTCAGGGTCTTGTACGGGGCCTTGGTGCGGGCGTCGTTCATCGCCGAGCCTGCGCATCCGGCCAGCAACGTCACGGCCAGCGCCACCATCAGAATTCGCATTGCATTCACTCATCAGGAAAAAGCGGACTTTATCACCCCGGCGCGCCGTACCGTTCTGCTTTACTGCATTTATACCGCGACAGCGCGCAACGATTCGCGCACCCTGTCGCGCCAATATCGTCGCATCGCACCCATGACTGGAAACCTGATGACACCTAATGCCGAGTTCTACAAACCGAGCACTGAATATGCCGACAAGCTGATCAGCCAGATCGGTCAGACGCCTTCCTGGATTGCCAAGCGAATCGGCGTCACCGACAAGCGGATTCGCTACATCCTCGACGGCGAAAGAACCGTCAAAGGCGAAACCACGCCGATCCAGATGACCTACACCGAACAGTTTGCCCTCGAATGCCTGGCGGCAGCGGCCAAGGCCAGTAAGAAGCAATCCTCGTAACCCGTTCACAAGGAGCGACCATGGCGGCAACCGAACTGCAGCATGAGCAAGCACTGAAGCGGTTTCTCGATGCGCGCCCCGAGTTGCGCGAAGAACTCGACCACCTCAACCCGCTGTTGGCCCAGGCCAAGGGTGAAACGGCGGCACAGTATCGCGAAGAACGGCTGCACGAAGCATTTGAAGCTGAAGCTGAACGCCAGCAGTTGTTCGCCTGGGAACTGACGTTGCAGTTAACTGCCGCCACGCCCCGGGACTACGAAGCGCAGCGCCTTGAAGTGCACCGGGAAGTGGCGGAAATGGCCGGCATGGACTGGCTGGAATATTGCGAGTTGAATGGGATAAAACCGTAAACACTGTTCATGGAGGCCATCGCCGATGCTGCCCAACACCGCCAGGACCCACGCCAGCCCAGGTCATTTGCACACACAGAAATGGCGCGGGCGCATAGGCTTGAGCCTGGTGGCCATGCTCTCGGTACTCGCCGGCATGACCGACGCCATCGGTTTCATGGCCAGCGGCGACTTCGTCTCGTTCATGAGCGGCAATACCACCCGGATGGCGGTCGCCATCAGTGCTGGCGACCTTGGGTTGACCCTGCGCCTGGTGATCCTCATCGCCACCTTCATCGTCGGTAACGCGCTGGGCATTATCGTCAGCCGCCTGGGCAGACGCCGGACCCTGCCCTTGTTACTGTGCATTGCCGCCCTGCTGTGCGCCGCCGCGGCCTGGTCGTATGACGAGCAACTGCCAGCCCTGCTGGCGGCGATCATCGCCATGGGCATGCTCAACGCCGCGGTGGAAGAAGTGAATGGCCTGCCGGTGGGCCTGACCTACGTTACCGGTGCCCTGTCGCGTTTCGGCCGCGGGCTGGGCCGCTGGATGCTCGGCGAGCGCCGTAGCGGCTGGCGGGTGCAGTTGATCCCATGGACAGGCATGTTCGCCGGCGCGGTACTCGGTGCCGTGCTGGAACATCACCTGGGGCTCAAGGCGTTGTTTGCCAGTGGCCTGCTGGCTGCCGGGCTCGGGGTGTTGTCGTTGAAGATCCCGCGGCGTTGGCAGTTGGGGTATATGCCGCGCTGAGTTTGGCGGCACCCATGCGGGCCTCATCGCGAGCAAGCTCGCTCCCACAAGGGATTTGCGTCGGACACAAAATCAGCAACCACCACACGTCCACTGTGGGAGCGAGCTTGCTCGCGATGGGGCCCGCCCAGACAACATCACTTTAGCCGCCCCGCCGATAAAGCATTATCATGGCGGCAGTTTCGCTGATCGAGTCCGTCATGAAGTTCGCCATCGCCGTATTTTCCGCCGCCCATGCGCCCTCCTCGCGCCGCGCCCTGCTGTTCGCCCAGGCCGCGCTGACAGGTGGGCACGAGATTGTCCGGCTGTTTTTCTATCAGGACGGCGTCTACAACGCGTCCGCCAGCGTGGTCACGCCCCAGGATGAACTGGACTTGCCCAAGCAATGGCACGCCTTTGTCAGCGACCATCAACTTGATGGCGTGGTGTGCATCGCCGCCGCGCTGCGTCGTGGCGTGTTGAACGAGGAAGAAGCCAGGCGCTATCAGCGTGAGGCTGTAGCCGTCGGCGCACCGTGGGAATTGTCCGGCCTCGGCCAATTGCATGACGCGGCGCAAGATGCCGACCGTCTGATCTGTTTCGGAGGCGCATGACATGGCCAAATCCATATTGATCATCAGCCGCCAGTCGCCATGGTCCGGCCCAGGCGCGCGGGAAGCGCTGGATATCGTGCTGGCCGGGGGCGCTTTCGATCTGCCGATCGGCCTGTTGTTTCTCGATGACGGCGTGTTCCAGCTGGCCGCCGGTCAGAACGCCAAGGCCCTGCAACAGAAAGACCTGAGCGCCAACCTGCAAGCCCTGCCGATGTTCGGTGTCGAGGAACTGTTCGCCTGCGGCGACAGCATCACCCGGCGTGGCCTGGACCCCAGCGGCCTGTCGCTGGAAGAAGCCCAGGTATTGGCCGCCCACGAAATCACCGCCCTCATTGACCGTTACGACCAGGTGATCACCCTCTGATGTCGACTTTGCATGTGTTGTCTCATTCCCCGTTCGGCGACGAACGCCTGACCAGTTGCCTGCGCGTGATCGGCGCCAACGACGGGTTGCTGTTGTCCGGTGATGCCACCTATGCGTTGCAACCAGGCACCGCGCCGTTCACTGCGCTCAGCGCACGTGGCCTGAAGCTGTTCGTGCTGGTCGAAGATGCCCAGGCCCGTGCGCTTGCGGTTCCAGACTGGGCCAGTGCCATCGATTACCCGGCCTTCGTCGAGCTGTCGATTCACTACGACAAGGTCAACAGTTGGCTATGAAGGCATTGACGGTCGGCCCCCGCGCCATCGAACTGGACAAGGACGGTTTCCTGGTCGAACTGAGTGACTGGTCCGCCGATGTGGCCAGTGCCCTGGCGGCTGCCGAAGACATCGAGTTGACGCCCGAACACTGGGAAGTCCTCGAACTGCTGCGCAGTTTCTACGCCGAATTCCAGCTGTCACCGGCCACCCGCCCGTTGATCAAGTACACCGCCCTGAAACTCGGCCCGGAAAAAGGCAACAGCCTGCACCTGAACCGACTGTTCAAAGGCACTCCCGCCAAACTCGCCGCGAAACTGGCGGGCCTGCCCAAACCGACGAATTGCTTATGACCGATTACCCAGCACTGACACTCGAAACGCCCGCCGAGCATCCGTTCGCCCAGTTCGTAAGGATCCTTGGCAAAGGCAAGCGCGGCGCCCGTGACCTGACCCGGGTCGAGGCCCGCGAAGCCATGGGCATGGTGCTCGATGAAAAGGTCGAGGAAACCCAGCTCGGCGCCTTCCTGATGCTGTTGCGGCACAAGGAAGAAAGTTTCGAGGAGATGGCGGGCTTCACCGAAGCCTTGCGCGAACGCCTGAATCCTCCGGCAATGGCAGTGGATCTGGATTGGCCGACCTATGCCGGCAAGAAGCGGCACTTGCCGTGGTATCTGCTGGCGGCCAAGTGCCTGGCGCAAAATGGCGTGCGGATTTTCATGCACGGCGGCGGCGCCCACACGGCCGGACGCTTGTACAGCGAGCAACTGCTGGGCGAATTGAACATCCCGTTGTGCCGTAACTGGCAACAGGTGGGTTCGGCGCTGGATAACGGCGGCCTGGCCTTCATGCCATTGATGGACTGGGCGCCACAGCTGCAACGCATGATCGATCTGCGCAACACCCTGGGCCTGCGCTCGCCGATCCACTCCCTGGCGCGGATCCTCAACCCACTGGGCGCCCGTTGTGGCCTGCAGAGCATTTTCCACCCGGGTTATCAGGCCGTGCATCGCGACGCCAGTGGATTGCTCGGTGATACCGCCATTGTGATCAAGGGCGATGGCGGCGAGATCGAGATCAACCCGGACGCCGACAGTCACCTGTACGGCACCACCGGGGGCGAGAGCTGGGACGAGGAATGGCCGCAGTTGTCGGCGCAGCGTCACGTCAAACCTGCCTCGCTTGATCCTGAGCATTTGAAAGCGGTCTGGCGTGGCGACGTGGTCGACAGCTACCCGCAAATGGCCCTGATCTCGACCATGGCCTTGGCCCTGCGTGGCCTTGGCCAGACCCGCGAACAGGCCTTCGAAACCGCTGAAAAATACTGGGCCGCGCGGGACAAATCGATTTAATCGATCATTCGCGCCCGATCTTTGCGCTTTTTGTTCGAACTCATCGGAATAGACTCGACTCCATCGATTATGGGTTTCGGGAGTCTTGAACATGGGTTTGTTAGTGGATGGCCGCTGGCAGGACAAGTGGTACGAAAGCAGCAAGGACGGTGCGTTCCAGCGCGAACAGGCGCAGCGTCGCAACTGGTTGACCGCTGACGGCAAGCCGGGGCCGACCGGCGTCGGCGGTTTCGCGGCTGAGCCCGGGCGCTATCACCTGTACGTTTCCCTGGCCTGTCCGTGGGCTCATCGCACACTGATCCTGCGCAAACTCAAAGGCCTCGAAAACCTGATCGACGTTTCGGTGGTCAGTTGGTTGATGCTGGAAAACGGCTGGACCTTCGACCAGCACCTGGGGTCGACCGGCGACAAGCTCGACCATTTCGAATTCATGCACCAGCGCTACACCGCCGACACCGCCGACTACACCGGTCGCGTCACCGTGCCGGTGCTGTGGGACAAACAGCAAAAGTGCATCGTCAACAATGAATCATCGGAAATCATCCGCATGTTCAATGGCGCCTTCGACGATCTGACCGGTAACGACCTGGACTTCTACCCGGCGCCGCTGCGGGGAGAAATCGATGCGTTGAACGAGCGGATTTACCCGGCGGTGAACAATGGCGTGTACCGCGCCGGGTTTGCTACCTCGCAACAGGCTTATGAACAAGCCTTCGATGAGGTGTTTGCCGAGCTGGACCGACTGGAGCTGCTGCTGGGCGCCAACCGCTATCTGGCGGGCGAGTACCTGACCGAAGCGGACATCCGCCTGTTCACCACGCTGATTCGCTTCGACGCGGTGTACTACGGTCACTTCAAGTGCAACCTGCGGCGGATTGCGGATTATCCGAACCTGTCGAACTGGCTGCGGGAGATTTACCAGTGGCCGGGGATCGCCGAGACGGTGGATTTTGAACACATCAAGAATCACTACTACGCCAGCCACCGCACCATCAACCCGACGGGTGTGGTGCCGAAAGGGCCGGCGCAGGATTTCACCGCGGCCCATGATCGGGAGCGGTTGAGTGGGAAAGGGGTTTGGCGCAAGGCCTGAGATTTTCGGAGGACTTGAAGGCCTCATCGCGAGCAAGCTCGCTCCCACAATTGATTTGTGTCGTTCACAAATCCCCTGTGGGAGCGAGCTTGCTCGCGATGGGGGCAACTCGGTCTCTAGACCTGCCCCTGAGCCCCTTCGAACCACGCCAGTTTCTCGCGCAGTTGCACCACTTCACCCACGATCACCAAGGTCGGCGCATGCACTTCATGCTCTGCCACCAGTCGTGGCAGGTCCGCCAGGGTACCGGTAAACACCCGCTGGTTGACCGTGGTGCCCTGCTGGATCAGTGCCGCCGGGGTATCGGCAGCGCGACCATGCTTGATCAACTGTTCGCAGATGATCGGCAAGCCCACCAGCCCCATGTAGAACACCAGGGTTTGCGCCGGGGCGACCAGATCGGCCCATGGCAAATCGCTGGAGCCGTCCTTGAGGTGGCCGGTGATGAAACGCACCGACTGCGCATAATCGCGGTGGGTCAGCGGAATCCCGGCATAGGCCGCGCAACCGCTGGCTGCCGTGATCCCCGGCACGACCTGGAACGGGATGCCATGGGCCGCCAGTTCTTCGATCTCCTCGCCACCACGACCGAAGATGAACGGATCGCCGCCCTTCAATCGCACCACACGCTTGCCTTGCTTGGCCAGATCCACCAATTGCTGGTTGATCTGATCCTGCGGCACCGCGTGATCGGATCGGCGCTTGCCGACGTAAACCCGCTCGGCGTCGCGACGGCACAGTTCGAGAATCGCCGGTGCCACCAAACGGTCGTACAGCACCACGTCGGCTTGCTGCATCAGACGCAATGCCTTGAACGTCAGCAGGTCGGGATCACCTGGCCCTGCGCCCACCAGATAGACCTCACCGGTCGCCACTGGCGCCTCACCATCGATTTTCGCCTGGAGCAACCGCTCGGCTTCACCGCCCTGCCCGGCCAGTTGCCGATCGGCAATCGGGCCCTGGAAAACATCTTCCCAGAACGCCCGACGCTGCTGCACATCCGGAAACAGGCCTTTTACCTGATGACGGAATCGCGCAGCCAGCCCGGCCAATTGACCGTAGGTGGAAGGAATCCAGGTTTCGATCTTGGCGCGAATCAAACGTGCCAGCACCGGCGCATCGCCGCCGCTGGACACAGCAATGATCAAGGGAGAACGGTCGACGATGGCCGGGAAGATCACGCTGCACAGGGCCGGCGCGTCCACCACGTTGACCGGCACGCAACGCCGATGGGCATCGGCGGAAACTTGTGCGTTCAGCGTTTCGTCGTCGGTGGCGGCAATGATCAGCCCGCAACCGTCCAGATCCGCCTCCGCGTAGCCACGCAACAGACACTCGCCACCGCTGCCGGCAACCAGCTCGCGCAATTGCGCTTCGATTTCAGGTGCAACCACCCGCAGCAGCGCACCGGCATCGGCAAGCAGGCGGGATTTGCGCAAGGCAATCTCCCCCCCGCCGACGACCAACACACGACTGCCGCGAAGGTTGTGAAACAGCGGCAGATAGTTCATTTAGCCGATGACCTCAAGGCCACCCATGTAGGGCTTGAGGACTTCAGGCACACGGATGGAACCGTCGGCCTGCTGATAGTTCTCGAGCACCGCGACCAGGGTACGGCCCACCGCCAGGCCGGAGCCGTTCAGGGTGTGTACCAGTTCCGGCTTGCCGGTTTCCGGGTTACGGAAACGCGCTTGCATGCGGCGGGCCTGGAAGTCGCCGCAGTTGGAGCACGACGAGATTTCGCGGTACTTGTCCTGGCTCGGGATCCACACTTCCAGGTCGTAGGTCTTGACCGCGCTGAAGCCCATGTCGCCGGTGCACAGCGCCAGGGTGCGGTAAGGCAGTTCCAGCAATTGCAGGACTTTCTCGGCGTTGGCGGTCAGGCCTTCCAGCGCTTCCATGGATTTCGATGGCTCGACGATCTGCACCATTTCAACTTTGTCGAACTGGTGCTGGCGGATCATGCCGCGAGTGTCGCGGCCCGATGCGCCGGCTTCACTGCGAAAGCACGGCGTGTGGGCGACGAACTTGATCGGCAGCAGTTTCGAATCGACGATTTCGCCGGCGACGATGTTGGTCAGCGACACTTCGGCGGTCGGGATCAGGTACAGGTCGGCTTCGCCTTCGCGCGCGATCTTGAACAGGTCTTCCTCGAACTTCGGCAGCTGGCCGGTGCCTTGCAGCGCCGGGGCCTGGACCAGATAAGGCGTGTAGGCCTCTTCGTAGCCGTGCTCGGTGACGTGCAGGTTGATCATGAACTGCGCCAGGGCGCGGTGCAGACGGGCAATCGGGCCACGCAGCAGGGCGAAACGGGCACCGGACAGCTTGGCGGCGGTTTCGAAGTCCAGCCAGCCGAACTTCTCGCCCAGGGCGACGTGGTCCTGAACCGGGAAATCGAAGGCAGTCGGGGTGCCCCAGCGGCGCACTTCGACGTTGCCGTCTTCGTCTTCGCCGACCGGTACCGATTCGTGCGGCAGGTTGGGGATACCCAGCAGGATCGAGTCCAGATCGGTCTGGATCGCGTCCAGTTCGACTTTACCCGCGCTCAATTCGCCCGCCATGCGCTCGACGTCCGCCATCAGCGGCGCGATGTCTTCGCCGCGCTGCTTGGCCTGACCGATGGATTTGGAGCGCGCATTACGTTCAGCCTGCAGTGCTTCGGTGCGGGTCTGGACGGTCTTGCGCTGTTCTTCCAGCGCTTCGATGCGCGCAACATCCAGGGTATAGCCACGGGATGCCAGGCGGTCCGCTACGTCCTGAAGGTTGCTACGTAACAGTTTGGAATCGAGCATGTCGGTTTCTCGTTTATCAAAGTTTGGTCAAGGACAGGCCGGCCCAGGTGGCAAGCAGCCCGCCGAATACGCTGAGCGCCGCATAGCCCAAGGCTAGCGGCACTTGCCCGCTTTCCAGCAGGCGCACCGTATCCAGTGAAAAGGATGAAAAAGTCGTCAGCCCCCCGAGGAAGCCAACGATCAACCCGGCACGCACCTCGATGGGCACCTCCGGGCGTATCAAAAACAGACCGTATAGAACGCCGATCAGCAAACAGCCCACGATATTAACGGCCAGCGTCGCGGTATAGAAGTGCCGAGGCCAATTCGCGTTGATCCAGTTGCCCGTGACGAAGCGCAACAACGTGCCGGCCATCCCGCCGACGGAAACCGCAACGATCAAGGGAAGCACTATTTTCTCCGCTGCCTTGGGCTTAAACGGTCGAGTTTCGCCAGGTGATTGAGTTTTTCGCCGATCTTCAACTCCAGGCCACGGGGCACGGGCTGATAGAACGGGATCGGGTCGAGTTCTTCCGGGAAATAGTCTTCGCCAGCGGCATAGGCGTCCGGCTCATCGTGGGCATAACGGTATTCATCGCCGTAGCCCAATTGTTTCATAAGCTTGGTCGGCGCGTTGCGCAGGTGCAGCGGTACCTCCAGCGAGCCGTGTTCGGCGGCGGCGCGCAATGCCGTCTTGAAGCCCATGTACACCGCGTTGCTCTTTGGCGCGCAGGCCAGATAGGTGATGGCCTGGGCCACCGCCAGCTCGCCTTCGGGGCTGCCGAGGCGCTCCTGCACCTCCCAGGCCGCCAGGCACAGGCTCAGGGCGCGGGGGTCGGCATTGCCGATGTCTTCGCTGGCCATGCGCACCACACGCCGGGCCAGGTACAAGGGGTCGCAACCGCCGTCGATCATCCGCGCGAACCAGTACAAGGCGCCGTCGGGGTTGGAGCCGCGCACCGATTTATGCAGCGCGGAAATTTGGTCGTAGAACGCTTCGCCGCCCTTGTCGAACCGCCGGCGGGTATCGCCGAGCAGGCTTTGCAGCAGGTCGGTGCCGATTTCGCTGTTGTCTTCCGCCAGGTCCGAGGCGTTTTCCAGCAGGTTGAGCAGGCGCCGACCATCGCCATCGGCGGCCGACAGCAGCATCTGGAAGCCTTCGTCGCTGAGGGTCAGGTTACGTTTACCCAGGCCACGCTCTTCGGTCAGCGCGCGGTGCACCAGTTTGCGCAGGGCCGCTTCGTCGAGGCTTTTCAGCACATAGACCCGCGCCCGCGACAGCAAGGCGTTGTTGAGTTCGAACGAGGGATTTTCCGTGGTTGCACCGATGAAAATCAGCGTACCGTCTTCGACATAGGGCAGGAACGCATCCTGCTGGGACTTGTTGAATCGATGCACTTCGTCGACGAACAGAATGGTGCGGCGGCCGTACTGCGCGGCCTGCTGCTTGGCGATTTCCACCGCCTGACGGATCTCCTTGACCCCGGCCAGCACTGCCGAGACCGTTTCGAAGTGCGCGTCCGAGACTTCCGCGAGCAATCGCGCCAGGGTGGTTTTACCCACGCCCGGCGGCCCCCAGAAAATCATCGAATGCAGGGCACCCTGCTCCAGCGCCTCGCGCAGGGGCTTGCCGCGAGCGAGCACGTGTTCCTGACCGACGTACTCGTCCAGATTGGCCGCACGCAGGCGGGCGGCCAATGGCTGGGCGATGGGGGTGCTGCGAAACAGATCCATGGCTTACGTTTAAAACCTCGGGTTACTTAATGCCTGCGGGCCAAAACGCTGACCCTGTGGGAGCGAGCTTGCTCGCGATTACGGCATCACATTCAACATTTATGTCGACTGACCCAACGCTATCGCGAGCAAGCTCGCTCCCACAGGTTTTGCATCAGCCGATTATTCCTGGATCACATCCGCACCCTTGGGGATGTCGAACTTGAACTTGGACGCAGGGATCGGCTCGTTCGCCTTCACCCCGGTGAACAGGATATTGGTGCGCTGGCCGACGCTGTCGATCAGTTGCATATCATTGACCAGGCCATTGCGGAACGACAGGCGCAGGCTGTCGAACAGGGTGTCCTTGGTTTTCGGCTTCAGGGTGAAGTCAATCACGCCGCCGGCTTCCTTGGCACTGATGTCGAAGCTCTGGCTGATCTTGGACACGTCACCGGACAACAGCAAGGCCGGGGTCTGGGTCAGGCGCTGGTCGAGGTTCTTGATGGTGGCCTGTTCCAGATCCGGGTCCCACAAGGTGACTTTCTTGCCATCGGAGATCATGGTCTGTTCGGCCGGCGCATCGGTGTGCCAGTAGAACAGGCCCGGACGCTGCAGGGACATCTCGCCGGCGGTTTCCTGCAATTGGGTGCCTGTGCCATCAAGGGTCAGTTGCGAGAAACGTGCGGTCAGGGTCTGGGATTTTTCCAGCAGTTGGGTCAGGCGCGCCACGTCCTTGTCATCGGCGTTAGCCTGGAGCGTGGTCAAGGCCAGTACCGGCAGCAACAGCATGCGGATCAGACGCATGGGAGTCCTCATAACATTCGTGGGAGTGCGGGCGGTGCCAAAGGCACCCCCCCTTTCATACTCGGGTCAGTCGCGCACCGGCCCCGGGGCCAGGACTTCACGCGAACCGTTGGTGTTCATGGACGTCACGACCCCGGCCATTTCCATGGCTTCGATCATGCGCGCAGCGCGGTTGTAGCCGATCTTCAGCTTACGCTGAACCGCAGAAATGGAGGCACGACGGCTTTCCAGCACGAACTGGACCGCTTCGTCGTACAGCGCGTCGGCCTCGGGATCGTCACCGTCGCCGCCACCGCTGCTGCCTTCAAAGCCGCTGCCCGCTTCTTCGACGCCATTGAGGATGTCGTCGTTGTATTCCGGCGCACCCCGCAGCTTCCAGGCTTCCACCACGCGGTGAACCTCATCGTCGGACACGAAAGCACCGTGAACACGAATCGGCAGGCTGGTACCCGGCGGCATGTAGAGCATGTCACCGTGGCCCAGCAGTTGTTCGGCGCCGCCCTGGTCGATGATGGTCCGCGAGTCGATCTTGCTCGATACCTGGAACGCCATGCGGGTCGGGATGTTGGCCTTGATCAGACCGGTGATCACATCCACCGACGGACGCTGGGTCGCAAGGATCAAGTGGATACCGGCCGCACGAGCCTTTTGCGCGATACGGGCGATCAGTTCTTCAACCTTCTTGCCGACGATCATCATCATGTCGGCGAATTCGTCGACTACGACCACGATGGTCGGCAGCTTCTGCAGCAGTGGCGCTTCGTCGTGGATGCTTTCACGCTTGTACAGCGGATCGCTCAACGGCTCGCCGGCGTCCTGGGCTTCCTTGACCTTGGCGTTGAAGCCCGACAGGTTTCGCACGCCCATCTTGGCCATCAACTTGTAGCGTCGCTCCATCTCGGCAACGCTCCAGCGCAGGGCGTTGGCGGCGTCTTTCATGTCGGTGACAACCGGGCACAGCAGGTGCGGAATGCCTTCGTAGATCGACAGTTCCAGCATTTTCGGGTCGATCATGATCAGCTTGGCGTCTTCCGGGCCAGACTTGAACAGGATCGACAGGATCATCGCGTTCACACCCACCGACTTACCGGAACCGGTGGTACCGGCCACCAGCAAGTGCGGCATTTTCGCAAGGTCGGTGATGACCGGCTTGCCGCCGATGTCATGGCCCAGGGCCAGGGTGACCGGGGATTTGAAGTTGTCGTATTCCGGAGTCGACAACACCTCGGAGAAACGCACGATCTGCCGATCTTCGTTGGGAATCTCGATACCGACCGTGGTCTTGCCCGGAATCACTTCCACCACGCGCACGCTGGTCACGGCCAGGGAACGGGCCAGGTCTTTGGCCAGGTTGGAGATTCGGCTGACTTTTACCCCGGCCGCCGGCTGGATTTCGTAACGGGTGATCACCGGGCCCGGGTGGATCGAATCCACTGCGACTTCAACGCCGAATTCCTTGAGCTTGATTTCCAGCAAGTGGCCGACCGCAGCCAGGGATTCAGGCGAGTAATTGAGCTGTTTCTTTTCCGCCGGATCGAGAATCGAAATCGGCGGCAAGGTGCCTTCCACGGCGCTGTCGACGAACAGCGGCGCCTGCTTTTCTTTCTCGACGCGTTTGCTCGGTGCGGCGGGCTTTGGCGGCGCGGGCGCAATCACCGGCGGCACCTGCTTCTCGCGCTCGGACATGTGCTTGCTCAGGGCTTGCTCACGTTCGATCAGGCGTTCCTTGACCTTGGCCTGCTCGCGTTTGTCGGTGACCGTCGGCGCAACCACTTCATCCATACGGTCGTCGACTTCACGCAACTGGGCAACCAGCTGTTTGCGCTCGGTACGGGCCGCCCACCAGCGATTGGCGGCGCCCTGGAACAGCTCGAACAGGTCGAGGGTGATCTTGCCGGTGATGTCCATCACCTTGAACCACGACAGGTCGGTAAACACAGTCAGGCCGAACAGGAACAACGCAATGAACAACAGCGTGCTGCCCTGGATATTCAGGGCGTTCCTGGCCAGTTCGCCGAGGCTTTCCCCCAGCGCACCGCCCGCACCGGCCGGCAGACCGGTCGCGGCATGGAAATGGATATGGGCCAGAGCGGCGCCCGACAGCACCAGGAACACCAGGCCGATCAGGCGCCAGGAGAACAGCCACCCGCTCCACTGCCACGGTTCGTGACGCTGGCGGAAGATCTGGTACGCCTTGATCGCCAGCAGCAACGGGAAGATGTAGGCGAAGTAACCCAGCACCATGAACAGGATATCGGCGCTGTAGGAGCCCGCTGGCCCGCCGAAGTTCTGCACGTCGTCGATCTTGCTGTTATGGCTCCAGCCCGGATCATCCTTGCCATAGGTCAACAAGGCCATCATCAGGAACAGGCACAAGGCACCGATGGCGATCAGCGCACCTTCCTTGAGTCGGTAGTGCAAGTGCTGGCGCCAGAGCGGCACGACGGCTGGTTTGGGTGCTGCGGTGGATTTCTTCAAAACGCTTCTTTTCCTGCGCCAATGGCGCGTCCATCTGGTGAATGTCTATAAAAACCGCGAAAAAACTGCCCAATCCAGGCAGGTAATAAAGTTAACACGTGTAACCGGGACTACTTTTAACACTGCACCCCTGTTTCTATAAACACGGCGCACACTGAATATATGTAACACGCAGGGCATTGTACGGGTTTGTACGCACGACGCCATGCTTGAGACCCTTGGATGCAGCATAGTCAACAGCACATGACATGCCATTCAATTTGAGCATGCATTCTCTTTGGTGACAAAGGCTTATGAGGTGTTTTTTATGAGCGAAGCGAAGCATTCCCGCCTGATTATCCTGGGCTCCGGCCCTGCCGGTTACAGCGCGGCAGTTTATGCCGCCCGCGCCAACCTCAAGCCGGTCGTCATTACCGGCATCCAGGCAGGTGGCCAGCTCACCACCACCGTCGAAGTGGATAACTGGCCAGGCGACGTTGAAGGCCTGACCGGACCGGTGCTGATGGATCGCATGCAAAAACACGCCGAACGCTTTGCCACCGAGATCGTTTACGACCACATCCATACCGCCAAGTTGCAACAACGACCGTTCGAGCTGATCGGCGATGGCGGCACCTACACCTGCGACGCCTTGATCATTGCCACCGGCGCCTCCGCGCAATACCTGGGCCTGCCGTCGGAAGAAGCGTTCGCCGGCAAAGGAGTTTCGGCGTGCGCGACCTGTGATGGATTTTTCTATCGCAATCAAGTGGTTGCTGTGGTCGGCGGCGGCAACACGGCGGTCGAGGAAGCCTTGTACCTGTCGAACATCGCCAAAGAAGTGCACCTGATCCATCGGCGCGACAAACTGCGCTCGGAAAAAATCCTCCAGGACAAACTCTTTGAAAAGGCCGCCAACGGCAATGTTCGCCTGCACTGGAACCAAAACCTGGACGAAGTGCTCGGCGATGCCAGCGGCGTGACCGGTGCCCGCCTGCGGGACAGTCACACGGGTGAAACCCGGGAGCTGTCGCTGGCCGGGGTGTTTATCGCCATCGGCCATAAACCCAACACCGACCTGTTCACAGGCCAGCTGGAAATGCGCGACGGGTATCTGCTGGTCAAGGGTGGCAGCGAAGGCGATGCCACCGCTACGGCGATTGCAGGTGTGTTTGCCGCCGGTGACGTGGCCGACCACGTTTATCGCCAGGCCGTTACATCTGCCGGTGCCGGTTGCATGGCGGCGCTGGACGCTGAAAAATACCTGGACGACATTCCAACCGTTTGAAGGCAAACTTTATGGCGGGCCAACACCCGCCACTGCCCTCCCCTTCTGCAAGCCCGGATGCCATGCTGACTTGGTTACAACGCAATACCTTGCATTTCCCTCCACTGGAAAAGGCCATGCGCGACCCCAACGGGCTGCTGGCTGCCGGTGGTGATCTGTCCGCCGACCGGCTGATCTCGGCTTATCGCCACGGCTGCTTCCCTTGGTTTTCCGAGGGCCAGCCAATCCTCTGGTGGTCTCCGGACCCGCGTACGGTGCTGTTTCCCGACGAATTGCACGTCTCGCGCAGCCTGAACAAACTGCTACGCCAACAACGCTATCAAGTGACCTTTGACCAGGACTTCGCCGCCGTCATCCGCGCCTGTGCCGCGCCCCGGGATTACGCCGACGGCACCTGGATCACCGAGGCCATGCAGGACGCCTACATCGAACTGCACAGGCGTGGCCACGCGCACTCGGTGGAAGTGTGGGACGGGGACGAACTGGTGGGCGGACTCTACGGCCTGGCAATGGGCCAGCTGTTTTTCGGTGAGTCCATGTTCAGCCTCGCTGACAACGCCTCGAAATTCGGCTTTGCCACACTGGTGCGGCATCTGAAAGACTCGGGTTTTGTACTGATCGATTGCCAGATGCCCACCGATCACCTGCACAGTCTCGGAGCCCGGGCGATACCCCGCCATGAATTTGCCAACTATCTGGCCAGGCATCTGGACCAGCCCAATCGCGCTAGCTGGGTTTGCTGAGCGACTTTTGCGCAGGTGGCTTACACTTATTCAAAAGCATTATCCCGAGGGTTGATCATGACCGAGTTGGCGCGATTGAAGTTCTATGCCACTCAGCCGCACTCTTGCAGTTATCTGCCGGAGGAGCAGGCCACAACCCTGTTCCTCGACCCTAGCCAGCCCATGGATGTGCATGTCTATGCAGACCTGTCGGAGATGGGGTTTCGTCGCAGTGGCGATCATCTCTATCGGCCGCATTGCCAGAATTGCAATGCCTGCGTTCCGGCGCGCATTCCCGTGGGACAGTTCACGCCCAACCGGCAACAGAAACGCATCTTCAAGCGCAACGTGGATTTGCAGGTACGTCCAGCCAAGCCCGGCTTCAACGAAGAATACTTCGACCTTTACCAGCGCTATATTGAACAGCGTCACGCCGATGGCGACATGTACCCGCCGAGTCGCGACCAGTTTTCGACATTCCTGGTGCGGGACCTGCCGTTTTCAAGATTTTATGAATTTCGCCTGAATGGCCGGCTGCTGGCCGTCGCCGTCACCGATTTACTGCCGAACGGTCTTTCGGCGGTCTACACCTTCTACGAACCGGCCGAAGAGCGCCGCAGCCTTGGGCGCTATGCGATCCTGTGGCAAATCGCCGAGGCCAGGCGGCTGGGGCTGGATGCGGTCTACCTCGGCTACTGGATCAAAAACTGCAAAAAAATGAACTACAAGACTCAATATCGCCCTATTGAGTTGCTGATTAATCAGCGCTGGGTGGTTCTAAACTAGAGCCGCCCCTAAACCCCTTGGCTTAAACCCCATTTTTCGGGCACAATGCACGCCGCTTTTGCCTGGCGCAGTTGCACCGGGCCATTCATTGGACACCGAGGGCTTTACTGCATGTCGAAAGAAGACAGCTTCGAAATGGAAGGCACTGTCGTCGACACCCTGCCCAACACCATGTTTCGTGTGGAGTTGGAAAATGGGCACGTCGTAACCGCGCACATCTCCGGCAAGATGCGCAAGAACTACATCCGTATTCTTACCGGCGACAAAGTGCGCGTAGAGCTGACTCCTTATGACTTGAGCAAAGGGCGCATCACTTACCGCGCTCGATAAGGTTGGAGCGAGCTTGCTCGCGATAAACCTGACGGTACCGCGTCAAGTCAGAGTCCCCGCATCATCATTGACGAACATCGCGAGCAAGCTCGCTCCTACAGAGATAGGGCTCACTCGCTAAGCAAGTCAATACAAAACGCCCGGCTTATGCCGGGCGTTTTTGTTTGCCTGTAATTTACTCCCCCACCTCCTGTAGGAGCGAGCTTGCTCGCGAAAAACCTGAGAGCACCACGTCAAGTCAGACTCCCCGCATCATCGTTGACGACCATCGCGAGCAAGCTCGCTCCCACAGACAGCAGACATGCCGATCAACAGACAGCAAAAAGGCGCCTTTCGGCGCCTTTTTGTTTTGCTTTTGAACGTCAGGCCATCTCGGCCGTGGTCTCGAACTCGAAGGTCAGCTCCCCGTCCTTGATGTCGATGTGTACCACACCGCCATGCTCGGCCAGTTCGCCAAAGAGAATCTCCTCCGCCAGCGGACGCTTGATCTTGTCCTGGATCAGGCGAGCCATTGGGCGAGCACCCATCGCCGCGTCGTAGCCACCTTCGGCCAGCCAGTTGCGGGCCGCATCGGTGACTTCCAGCAACACTCGCTTGTCTTCCAGTTGCGCCTGAAGCTCGGTAAGGAACTTGTCCACCACGCTCTTGATAACCTCATGACTGAGGCGACCAAACTGGATGATGGTGTCCAGACGGTTGCGGAATTCCGGCGTGAAGCTCTTCTTGATCACTTCCATCGCATCGGACGAGTGATCCTGATAGGTGAAACCGATCGAAGCGCGGGCTGCGGTCTCGGCACCGGCGTTGGTCGTCATGATGACGATCACGTTACGGAAATCCGCCTTGCGCCCGTTGTTATCGGTCAACGTACCGTGGTCCATGACCTGCAACAGCAGGTTGAAGACTTCCGGATGCGCCTTCTCGATTTCATCGAGCAACAACACGCAATGTGGCTGCTTGGTGATGGCTTCGGTGAGCAGACCGCCCTGATCGAACCCGACATAACCAGGAGGCGCACCGATCAGACGCGATACGGTGTGGCGCTCCATGTACTCGGACATGTCGAAACGAATCAGCTCGACACCCAAGGCCTTGGCCAACTGACGCGCCGCTTCGGTTTTACCGACACCGGTAGGCCCTGCGAACAGGAACGAACCGACAGGCTTGTCAGGGGATTTGAGGCCGGCACGGGACAGCTTGATCGCGGTTGCCAGCGAATCGATCGCGGCATCCTGACCGAACACGGTCAATTTCAGATCACGCTCCAGGTTACGCAGCAGCTCCTTGTCGGAACTGGTGACGTGTTTTGGCGGAATCCGCGCGATTTTCGCGACGATGTCCTCGACTTGCGGCACTTCGATGCGCTTCACACGCTTCTCGACCGGTTGCAGGCGCTGATAGGCACCCGCCTCGTCGATGACATCGATAGCCTTGTCCGGCATATGACGGTCGTTGATGTAACGCGAGGCCAGTTCGGCAGCCGCGCGCAGGGCCTCATCACTGTATTCGATATTGTGATGGCTTTCGAAACGCCCCTTCAGGCCGCGCAGAATGCCAATGGTGTCTTCCACCGAAGGCTCCGACACATCGACTTTCTGGAAGCGTCGGGCCAAGGCACGATCCTTCTCGAAGATGCCACGGAATTCCTGGAAGGTGGTTGAACCGATGCAGCGGATATCACCCGAGGACAGCAGCGGCTTGAGCAGGTTCGAGGCATCCATGACGCCACCGGACGCGGCACCCGCACCAATGATGGTGTGGATCTCGTCGATGAACAGGATCGCCTGCGGACGTTTTTTCAGTTCATTGAGCAACGCCTTGAAGCGCTTCTCGAAATCGCCACGATACTTGGTGCCCGCGAGCAGAGCGCCAAGATCGAGGGAATAAACAACACTGTTTGCCAGCAGATCCGGCACCTGGTCGTCGACAATGCGCTTGGCCAAGCCTTCGGCAATCGCGGTTTTACCCACGCCCGCCTCGCCCACCAGCAGCGGATTGTTTTTGCGCCGACGCGCCAGGATCTGCGCAACGCGCTCGACTTCCAGCTCACGCCCCACCAGCGGATCGATGCGACCCTGGCGCGCGAGTTCGTTGAGGTTGCTGGCATAAGCATCCAGGGGATTGCCTGAGGAAGAAGACTCACCGCCCTCGTCGTCCTGCATATCTTGCTCACCTTCAGAGTGATCGCCATGCCCCGGCACTTTGGAAATGCCATGGGCGATGTAGTTGACGACATCTATACGGGCAACGCTCTGCTGTTTCAGCAGGAACACCGCCTGACTCTCTTGCTCACTGAAGATCGCGACCAGCACGTTGGCGCCAGTCACTTCGCGTTTGCCCGAGCTCTGTACGTGAAACACAGCACGTTGCAGTACACGCTGGAAGCCCAGGGTTGGCTGGGTTTCGCGATCCTCGTCATGAACAGGGATCAATGGCGTGGTGGAGTCGATGAACTCCTGCAGGTCATGCTTGAGTTTGTCGAGGTTTGCGCCGCACGCACGCAGAACGGTGGCGGCAGCCTCATTGTCCAATAGGGCCAGCAAGAGGTGCTCGACGGTCATGAACTCATGACGCTTCGAACGAGCTTCCTTGAAGGCAAGATTGAGGGTGACTTCGAGCTCGCGGTTTAACATAGCTTCACCTCATACCCAAGTGTCCGGCGATTAACCGTCCTTCTCGATTTCACAGAGTAGCGGATGCTGGCTTTCCCTGGCGTACTGGTTGACCTGCATGGCCTTGGTCTCGGCGATGTCGCGGGTAAACACTCCACATACTGCCCGTCCTTCTGTGTGGACGGCCAGCATGACCTTGGTCGCCAGCTCGCGATTCAGGTTAAAAAACACCTCGAGTACTTCGACGACGAAATCCATCGGTGTGTAGTCATCATTGAACAAAACCACCTTGTACATCGGCGGCGCCTGTAAAGCAGGCTTGGCCTCCTGAACAGCAATGCCTGCGGAATCGTCGTCGTGTTCCTCCGGGCGATCCTTCTGGAGAGTCGGGCGATCCTGATTGAATGTTAGTCGAATCTGGCTGATTGCATGCATGGAAAGAAAGGTTCGTCAGTTGTTCAAATACAGTGGTGGGGGCGGCTATCAGCGATTTCAACTCCGACTGCCGGGTCAGCTTGACTATCGGCAAAACGGTGTTACAACCAATAGAGCCCACAGTGGGTAAAAAAGGTCCGCGGAGTCAATCTTATTTACAGATTCGACTGCGGATGTACTGGATGATACTCCAGTGATGGAGTGTGTTGCAGAGGGAGTTGGGTATGTCAGGCGGCAAGGTCAGCGGCAAGGTCAAATGGTTCAACAATGCCAAGGGTTACGGTTTCATCAATGAGGACGGCAAGACAGAAGACCTGTTTGCCCACTACTCCGCCATCCAGATGGAAGGTTATAAAACCCTGAAAGCCGGGCAAGCTGTCGTATTCGACATCATCCAGGGCCCCAAAGGCCTGCACGCGGTCAACATCGGCAGCCCGGTGGGCGCTTCGAAAGCGACGGCATCCGCCCCGCAACAGACCGTTACAGTGTAAGTCCACACCGTCATAGCGCCATAAAAAAACCGCCTGACTCATCTACTTGAATCAGGCGGTTTTTGTGTGCCTGCGTTTTCTTACATGTGCGAGATCAGCGCATCACCGAAGCCGGAAGACGACACCAGTTTGGCACCTTCCATCAGACGCTCGAAGTCATAGGTCACGGTCTTGGCGGAAATCGCGCCGTTGGTGCCCTTGATGATCAGGTCGGCCGCTTCGGTCCAGCCCATGTGGCGCAGCATCATTTCAGCCGACAGGATCAACGACCCCGGGTTGACCTGGTCCTTGCCGGCGTACTTCGGCGCCGTACCGTGCGTGGCTTCGAACATGGCGACGGTGTCGGACAGGTTGGCACCCGGCGCAATACCGATACCGCCCACTTCCGCCGCCAGGGCGTCGGAGAGGTAGTCGCCGTTCAGGTTCAGGGTCGCGATCACATCGTACTCGGCCGGGCGCAGCAGGATCTGCTGGAGCATGGCATCGGCGATGGCATCCTTGACGACGACGTTCTTGCCGGTTTTCGGGTTCTTGAACTGCATCCACGGACCGCCGTCGAGCAGGGTTGCGCCGAACTCTTCAGCCGCCACTTCGTAGGCCCATTCCTTGAAGGCACCCTCGGTGAACTTCATGATGTTGCCTTTGTGCACAATGGTCAGCGAATCGCGATCGTTGTCGACCACATATTGCAGGGCCTTGCGCGCCAGACGCTTGGTGCCCTGCAGGGACACCGGCTTGACGCCGATACCGCAGTTCTCGTCAAAACGGATCTTGGTAACGCCCATTTCTTCTTTCAGGAACTTGATGACCTTGGTGGCTTCCGGCGTACCGGCCTTCCACTCAATGCCCGCGTAGATGTCTTCGGAGTTCTCGCGGAAGATGGTCATGTCGACATCGCCTGGCTTCTTGACCGGGCTAGGCACGCCTTCGAACCAGCGCACCGGGCGCAGGCAGACGTACAGGTCGAGCTGCTGACGCAGGGCTACGTTCAGGGAACGGATGCCGCCACCGACCGGGGTGGTCAGCGGGCCCTTGATGGAAACCACGTAATCCTTGACCGCGTCCAGGGTTTCCTGAGGCAGCCAGGTGTCCTGATCGTAAACCTGAGTCGCTTTCTCCCCGGCGTACACCTCCATCCAGGAAATCTTGCGTTCGCCACCGTAGGCCTTCTTAACAGCAGCATCGACAACCTTGATCATGACCGGGCTGATGTCGACGCCAATGCCGTCACCTTCGATGAAGGGGATGATCGGGTTATTAGGAACATTGAGAGAATGGTCTGCATTGACGGTGATTTTGTCGCCGACGGCTGGAACCTGAATCTTCTTGTAACCCATGCTGAACTCCATTGATTGGATTGAACATCTGGCTTGGTTCGAGCGTAACCCAGTTGAATCGGCGCGCAAACCCTATGTTCCATCGATCTGGCGCAAAGCCTTGCAACTCGCGCGCTACAAGCCTGAAAGCAAAGGGAAAAGCGCCAAAAACAAGCACGACGAGTGACCTTACGCCCTGCTCGCCCCTGCGACCTTTAGACCAATGGACGACATTCGTTGCATATGAACCATCGGCAGATTGCCAGCTACCTATGTATAATGCCGCCCGCTGACCACAGGGTCACGACGGCTGAAGTGCTCTACGATGAGACTTTCCGCCCGGCAAGCCGGCCTGTTATCGCAGTCCGGCTACTTGACGCCCTACTGATGCACCCAACATCACAGCAACGAAACCTCGATATTCGGCTCATGGATGACTTTGAACGAACGCGCTTACCCGGCGCCCTCGAGTTTCTGCGCACGCTTTAGCAAAGAAGAGAGAGTTAATCCGAATATGCCCACCCGCTCGAAGATCATCTATACCTTCACCGACGAAGCTCCTGCCCTCGCCACCTATTCACTGTTGCCTATCGTAGAGGCGTTCACCGCCTCGGCTGATATCGCCGTTGAAACCCGCGATATCTCTCTTGCAGGGCGCATCCTGGCCAGCTTCCCCGAGCAACTGGGTGACAAAGCCGTAGCCGACCACCTCGCCGAACTGGGCGCCCTGGCCGTTACGCCTGAAGCCAACATCATCAAATTGCCGAACATCAGCGCCTCGGTTCCGCAACTGCAAGCCGCGATCAAAGAGCTGCAAGCCCAGGGCTACGCACTGCCGGACTACCCGGAAACCGTGACCTGCGACGCCGACAAAGAAGCCAAGGCGCGTTACGACAAGATCAAGGGCAGCGCCGTGAACCCGGTCCTGCGCGAAGGCAACTCCGACCGCCGCGCGCCGTTGTCGGTCAAGAACTACGCACGCAAGCACCCGCACAAAATGGGCGCGTGGGCCAAGGACTCCAAGTCCCACATCGCGCACATGAGCACCGGCGATTTCTACGGCAGCGAAAAAGCCGCCCTGATCGACGCCGCTGACGCCGTGAAAATCGAACTGATCGCCCAAGACGGCACCGCTACCGTCCTGAAAGAAAAGACCAGCGTACAAGCCGGTGAGATCCTCGATTGCGCGGTACTGAGCAAAAACGCCCTGCGCAGCTTCATCGCGGCTGAAATCGAAGACGCCAAGGCACAAGGCGTGCTGCTGTCGGTTCACTTGAAAGCCACCATGATGAAGGTCTCCGACCCGATCATGTTCGGCCAGATCGTTGCCGAGTTCTATAAAGACGCACTGGCCAAGCACGCTGACGTGCTGGCACAGATCGGCTTCAACCTGAACAACGGCATCGGCGACCTGTACGCTCGCATCAAGGCTTTGCCTGCCGAGCAGCAAGCGCAGATCGAAGCTGACATCCAGGCGGTCTACGCCGTTCGCCCTTCCCTGGCGATGGTCAACTCCGACAAAGGCATCACCAACCTGCACGTGCCGAGCGACGTGATCGTCGACGCCTCGATGCCGGCCATGATCCGTGACTCCGGCAAGATGTGGGGCACCGACGGCCAGTTGCACGACACCAAAGCCGTGATCCCGGACCGTTGCTACGCCACCATTTACCAGGCCGTGATCGAAGATTGCAAAGCCAACGGTGCGTTCGATCCGACCACCATGGGCAGCGTGCCGAACGTTGGCCTGATGGCGAAGAAAGCCGAAGAGTACGGCTCTCACGACAAGACTTTCCAGATCAAGGCTGACGGTGTTGTTCGCGTCACCGACAGCAAGGGCAACCTGCTGATGGAACAGGCTGTTGAAGCCGGCGACATCTTCCGCATGTGCCAGACCAAAGACGCGCCGATCCAGGACTGGGTCAAACTGGCCGTCAACCGTGCTCGCGCCAGCAGCACCCCGGCGATCTTCTGGCTGGACCCGATGCGCGCCCACGACGGCGTAGTGATCGAGAAAGTTCAGGCTTACCTGAAGGACCACGACACTGCCGGCCTGGACATCCAGATCATGGCCCCGGTCGACGCGATGAAGTCCACCCTGCAGCGCACCCGCGCCGGCAAGGACACCATCTCGGTAACCGGCAACGTACTGCGCGACTACCTGACCGACCTGTTCCCGATCATGGAACTGGGCACCAGCGCCAAGATGCTGTCGATCGTGCCGCTGATGAACGGCGGTGGCCTGTTCGAAACCGGCGCCGGCGGTTCGGCTCCGAAGCACGTTCAGCAACTGCTGGAAGAAAACTTCCTGCGCTGGGATTCGCTGGGTGAATTCCTGGCCCTGGCCGCGTCCCTGGAACACCTGGGCGTGACCTACAACAACCCCAAGGCGCTGGTTCTGGCCAAGACCCTGGACCAGGCCACCGGCCAGTTCCTGGACAACAACAAGTCGCCATCGCGCAAAGTCGGCAACATCGACAACCGCGGCAGCCACTTCTATCTGGCGCTGTACTGGGCTCAGGCCCTGGCTGCCCAGACCGAAGACGCTGCACTGCAAGCGCAGTTCGCGACCCTGGCCAAGACCCTGACCGAGAACGAGGCGACCATCGTTGCCGAACTCAACGCCGTTCAGGGCAAGCCAGTGGACATCGGCGGTTACTACCACGCCGACGCCGAGCTGATCAGCAAGGCCATGCGCCCAAGCGCAACCTTCAACGCGGCTGTTGCTGCGCTGGTTTAAGGTTGTAAGGGAACATCACAAACCCCGGCCCTGTGCCGGGGTTTGTGTTTTCCGGACCTCACACAATACCGAATAAACACACAACCCCTGTGGGAGCGAGCTTGCTCGCGATAGCGGTATATCATCCAACACCTCTGGTGACTGACTCGCCGCCATCGCGAGCAAGCTCGCTCCCACAGGGATAGTGTTTCAACATTCAAAACTGAGGAAGTTTTATGGACTGGAAACCCCACATCACCGTCGCCACCATCGTCGAAGACAACGGCCGCTTCCTGATGGTCGAGGAACTCAAGCACGGACGCGTGGTGCTCAATCAGCCCGCCGGCCATCTGGACCCGAACGAAACCCTGACCGAAGCCGCCGTGCGCGAAACCCTCGAGGAAACCGGTTGGGACGTCGAACCAACCGGCGTACTGGGCATTTACCTCTACACCGCCCCGAGCAATGGCGTGACCTACCAGCGGGTCTGCTTCATCGCCAAACCACTGAAACACCACGCGGATTATCAACTGGATGACGGCATCGTCGGCGCCAAGTGGTTGACCCGTGAGGAATTAATCGAGCAGCGCGACAACTGGCGCAGCGAGCTGATCATCCGCTGCATCGACGACTATCTGGCAGGCCAACACTTCGGCCTCGAATTGATCCGTCCTTCTCTTTAGCCTTGCGAGCCTGAGCCTGCTAGAATCGCGTCCTTTTTCAAGACACTCATTGAATCCCTATGCGTGATCCAGCCCCTTCTGACACACAAAAGAAGCGCGTCATTGTCGGCATGTCCGGCGGCGTGGACTCTTCCGTTTCCGCCCTCCTGCTGATCGAGCAGGGTTATGAGGTGGAAGGCCTGTTCATGAAGAACTGGGAAGAAGACGATGGAACGGAATACTGCACCGCCATGGATGACCTGGCGGACGCCCAGGCCGTGTGCGACAAGATTGGCATCAAGCTGCACACCGCCAACTTCGCCGCCGAGTACTGGGACAACGTGTTCGAGCATTTCCTGGCCGAATACAAGGCCGGACGCACGCCGAACCCGGACATCCTGTGCAACCGCGAAATCAAGTTCAAGGCGTTCCTCGACTACGCCATGATGCTTGGCGCCGACCTGATCGCCACCGGCCACTACGTGCGTCGCCGCGACATCGATGGTCGCACCGAACTGCTCAAGGGCCTGGACCCGAACAAGGACCAGAGCTACTTCCTGCACGCCGTCGGTGGCGAACAGATCGCCAAGACCCTGTTCCCGGTCGGCGAGCTGGAAAAACCGCAAGTGCGCGCCATTGCCGAGAAGTACGAGCTGGCGACCGCGAAGAAAAAGGATTCCACCGGGATCTGCTTTATCGGCGAACGCCGCTTCAGCGACTTCCTCAAGCAATACCTGCCGGCGCAACCGGGCGAGATCAAGACCACCGAGGGTGAAGTCATCGGCCGTCACCACGGCCTGATGTACCACACCATCGGCCAGCGTCAGGGTCTGGGCATCGGCGGCCTGAAAGACGCCGGTGACGAGCCGTGGTATGTGCTGATCAAAGACCTGGAACACAACGAACTGATCGTTGGCCAGGGCAATGATCACCCTTACTTGTTCTCCCGCGCCCTGCTCGCCTCGGACATCTATTGGGTCAACCCGATCGATTTGACCGAGCCGCGCAAACTGACCGCCAAGGTGCGTTATCGCCAGAGCGACCAGCCCTGCACCCTGGAAAAAACCGCCACCGGATATCGCGCGACCTTCGATGATCCGCAACGCGCGGTCACTCCGGGCCAGTCCGTGGTGTTCTATGACGGTGAAATCTGCCTCGGCGGCGGCGTGATTGAAGTAGCTGAGCCGTGGACGAGCAAGGGCCAGGCCCTATGAACCCGATTCAGGAGCAACTGACGGCACTGGGCGGGGTGTTTCTCGCCGCGGTGCTGGTGGACAGGATCGCCAAGACCGGCCAGACCAACGAAGCCGGCCTGAGCTGCATGCTCGGCAGCCTGCTGATCCGCGATCCCAAAGACACGCTGGAAGTCTATGGTGGCGACGACATCAACCTGCGCGAAGGCTACCGCGCGCTGATCGGCGCCCTCGAACGCGACCCAAGTGCCCTGCAGCGCGAGCCCCTGCGTTATGCCCTGGCCATGCTCGGCCTTGAGCGTCAGTTGGCCAAACGTGGGGACATGCTCGACGTGATCGGCAAACGCCTGCCGCAGATTCAGTCCCAGGTCGAACACTTCGGCCCGGCCCACGAAAACGTGATCGCCGCCTGCGGCGCGCTGTATCAGGACACCCTGAGCACACTGCGCCAGCGCATTCAGGTGCACGGCGACATGCGCAACCTGCAACAACCGAGCAACGCCTCGAAAATTCGCGCCCTGCTGCTGGCCGGCATTCGCTCGGCACGCCTGTGGCGGCAATTGGGCGGTCATCGCTGGCAACTGGTGATCAGCCGCCGCAAATTGCTCAAAGAGCTTTACCCCTTGATGCGTAACGAATAACCCGCATCGACAGAACCGAACTCAGCAATACGCGTAATACGCCGGTCAGTTGGCGACGGACCGGCGGATTTTTTCATGTATGATACGCGCCCCATTTCGTTGCCCGACTGTCCGAGAACACCCCATGCAGCTTTCTTCGCTCACTGCGGTTTCCCCTGTTGACGGCCGCTACGCCGGCAAAACCCAGGCCCTGCGCCCAATTTTCAGCGAGTACGGCCTGATCCGTGCCCGCGTTCTGGTTGAAGTGCGCTGGCTCCAGCGCCTGGCCGCTCACCCTGCCATCAGTGAAGTGCCGGCGTTCTCCGCCGAAGCCAACGCTGTGCTCAACACCCTGGCGGAAAACTTCTCTCTGGAGCACGCCGAGCGCGTCAAAGAGATCGAGCGCACCACCAACCACGACGTCAAGGCCATCGAGTACCTGCTCAAAGAGCAAGCGGCCAAGCTGCCGGAGCTGGCCAAGGTCAGTGAATTCATCCACTTTGCCTGCACCAGCGAGGACATCAACAACCTGTCCCACGCCCTGATGCTGCGCGAAGGCCGTGATGACGTGATGCTGCCGCTGATGCGCCAGACTGCCAACGCCATCCGCGAACTGGCCATCCGTTTCGCCGACGTGCCGATGCTGTCGCGCACCCACGGTCAGCCGGCCTCGCCGACCACCCTGGGCAAAGAGCTGGCGAACGTGGTTTACCGCCTGGAGCGCCAGATCGCTCAAGTCGCTGCCGTTCCGCTGCTGGGTAAGATCAACGGCGCTGTCGGCAACTACAACGCCCACCTGTCGGCCTACCCTGAGATCGACTGGGAAGCCAACGCCCGCGCCTTCATCGAAGACGAGCTGGGCCTGGGCTTCAACCCGTACACCACGCAGATCGAACCGCACGACTACATTGCCGAGCTGTTCGACGCGATTGCCCGCTTCAACACCATCCTGATCGACTTCGACCGCGACATCTGGGGCTACATCTCCCTGGGTTATTTCAAACAGCGCACCATCGCTGGCGAAATCGGTTCGTCGACCATGCCGCACAAGGTCAACCCGATCGACTTCGAAAACTCCGAAGGCAACCTGGGTATCGCCAACGCACTGTTCCAGCACCTGGCGAGCAAACTGCCGATCTCCCGCTGGCAGCGCGACCTGACCGACTCCACCGTACTGCGCAACCTCGGTGTCGGCTTCGCCCACAGCGTGATCGCGTACGAAGCCAGCCTCAAGGGCATCAGCAAGCTTGAGCTCAACGAGCAGAAGATTGCCGCTGACCTGGACGCCTGCTGGGAAGTATTGGCCGAGCCGATCCAGACCGTGATGCGTCGCTACAACATCGAAAACCCGTACGAAAAGCTGAAAGAACTGACCCGCGGCAAGGGCATCAGCCCGGAAGCGCTGCAGACTTTCATCGACGGCCTGGACATGCCAGCCGCCGCCAAGGCCGAGCTGAAATTGCTCACCCCGGCGAACTACATCGGCAACGCTGTAGAACAAGCCAAACGCATCTGATCGACCGCTAGACCCTTTATAAGACGCCCGGCCGCGCCGGGCGTTTTTATTCCCGTCTGAAAAGTGCATTTTTTCAATAGGTTACACATGAATCCTGATATTCCTCTTCAACTTCTGGGCGGCATCACGGCACGGGAATTCCTGCGCGACTACTGGCAGAAAAAGCCGCTGCTGATCCGTCAGGCCATTCCTGATTTCGAAAGCCCGATCGACGCCGACGAACTGGCCGGCCTGGCGCTGGAAGAAGAAGTCGAATCGCGACTGATCATCGAGAATGGCGAGCGCCCGTGGGAACTGCGTCGCGGCCCGTTCGCCGAAGATGAATTCAGCAAGCTGCCTGAAACTGACTGGACCCTGCTGGTTCAAGCCGTGGATCAGTTCGTCCCGGAAGTCAGCGAACTGCTGGAAAACTTCCGCTTTCTGCCGAGCTGGCGCATCGACGACGTGATGATCAGCTACGCCGCACCGGGTGGCAGCGTTGGTCCGCACTTCGACAACTACGACGTGTTCCTGCTGCAAGGCCACGGCAAGCGCAACTGGAAGATCGGCCAGATGTGCAACACCGAGAGCCCGATGCTGGCCCACGCCGACCTGCGCATCCTCTCCGAATTCGAAGCCACCGATGAATGGGTGCTGGAACCGGGCGACATGCTCTACCTGCCACCGCGCCTGGCCCATTGCGGCGTTGCCGTTGATGAATGCATGACCTACTCGGTCGGCTTCCGCGCACCGAGCGCCGCTGAAGTGCTGACCCACTTCACCGACTTCCTCAGCCAGTTCCTGTCGGACGAAGAACGCTACACCGACGCCGACGCCTTGCCGGCCGCCGACCCTCACCAGATCCAGCGCGACGCACTCGACCGCCTCAAAGGCCTGCTGGCCGAGCACATGAGCGACGAGCGCCTGCTGCTGACCTGGTTCGGCCAGTTCATGACCGAGCCACGCTACCCGGAACTGGTGGTGGGCCCGGAAGACGTCGAAGAAGAGGACTTCATGTCCGCCCTGGAACAAGGCGCGATCCTGATTCGCAACCCGAGCGCACGCCTGGCGTGGTCTGAAGTCGATGACGACCTGCTGCTGTTCGCCAGCGGCCAGAGCCGTTACCTGCCGGGCAAACTCCGCGAATTGTTGAAGATGATCTGCGCCGCCGACGCGCTGCACGCCGACAACCTTGGCGACTGGCTGAGCGACGAAGACGGTCGCGGGCTGCTGTGCGAACTGGTCAAGCAAGGAAGCCTGGGGTTTGCCGATGAATAAGATTCACGTACGTGTCGCAGACTGGCAGAAGGACAACGCCGAGATCCGGCGCATTCGTGAGACGGTGTTCGTCGCCGAGCAATCCGTTCCGCCCGAGCTGGAATGGGATGCCGACGATGTAACGGCCGTGCATTTCCTCGCCCTCGAAGGCGACTTTCCGATTGGCACCGCCCGCCTGCTGCCTGACGGTCACGTCGGCCGGGTATCGGTACTCAAGGACTGGCGCGGCCTGAAAGTCGGCGATGCGCTGATGCACGCAGTGATTGGTGAAGCCGAAGAACGCGGGCTGAAGCAGCAGATGCTCAGCGCCCAGGTACAAGCCACGGCGTTCTATGAGCGGCTGGGCTTTCACATGGTCAGTGAGGAGTTCCTGGAAGCCGGGATTCCGCACGTGGACATGGTTCGCCATTCGGCATAAGGCCCAGGTGCCGCCATCGCGAGCAAGCTCGCTCCCACATTGGATTTGTGAGTTGCTGAAGATTTCAGCAACACCATCGATCCCTGTGGGAGCGAGCTTGCTCGCGATGAGGCCCGACGAAACACCACAAAACGCCCCGCCATCTCCAGATACCGGGGCGTTTTGCTGTCTACGATTCAACTTACCCCACCCCGGGCCGACAAACTGTAGGAGCGAGCCTGCTCGCGATGGTCTTGAGAACGCCGCGGGGTGTCAGACCTCCAGCATTATCGTTCACGCCCATCGCGAGCAAGCTCGCTCCCACAAACCCCGGGCCGACAAAGTGGCAATATCAAGCCTTTAGAACGCGGAGATAACGGACATGTCCCTACGCACCCTGCTCACCACCCTACTGCTCGGCTGCAGTTTTTCGGTGCTGGCTGCCACAGAAATCATCCCCCTCAAATACCACACCAGTGCCGACCTGCTGCCGGTGGCGCAGGATTTCGTCGGCAAGGACGGACAGGTCAGCGCCTACGGTAATCAATTGATCGTCAACGCGGATCAACGCAAGATCGACGAACTTAAAGCCCTTCTCTCCCAACTCGACACCGCACCCAAGCGCCTGCTGATCACCGTCGATACCAGCGACAACAACTTCCAGGGTGACCAGGGTTATTCGGTGAACGGCGCCAAGCCAAGCCAGACCCGCATCATCAACTACACCACCGACAGTCGTGACGGCGGCATTCAGCAGGTGCAGGCCAGCGAAGGCACACCGGCGCTGATCCAGGTCGGCCAGAGCGTGCCGCTGACCAGTTCGCAGACCGATTCCTACGGCGACCTGCGCAGCCAGACCGAATACCGCAACGTCACTCAGGGCTTCTACGTCACCGCAAACGTCACCGGCGACATCGTTCATCTGTCGATCAGTACCAACCGTGACCGCATGAGCCAGGAACGTCCCGATGTAGTGAACGTACAAAGCACCGACACAACCGTCACCGGCCACCTCGGTGAGTGGATCCTGCTGGCCGGGGTCAACGGCCAGACCCAGGCCGACAAACAGGGCCTGACCCGCAGCTACTCGACCCAGAGCCGCAACGACATGACTTTGCGGGTGAAAGTCGACACCTTGGACTAAAGCACCAAAAACTGACTGACGAGTCGTATTAGACCAAAGATGTAGTGCCTAAAAAAAAGCACTACAAAACGTTTGACGAGCCAAAAAAGCGAAGGCATGATGGCCTCGCTCCCGCTAATCAGAGGCCCTGGCAAGGGCCTTCGAGGCGATGTTCGCACCTACCCCGCGAACCGCTTCGTGTCTGTACCGCCCACAAGGTGTGTTTGACGAGGTTGTCGACTGGAACGAAGTTGTCCCGAGGGACGGAAGCGTAATAGGTAACCCGGCACCACACTGATGTTCGCACCAAGGCCCACGACGCCCGAATGCGCCCGCAGTTCGCCTTTACCTGCTCACTTCCCCTCGAGCCGATCGTTCATCCCGTCGCCCTCCCCGCCGAATCCGACTTGACCGCTTAAGCTTCTGGTCAGCGAGCGCAGGAATTTTCCACCGCAGAACAACTTTTCATAAAGACGCGACGAGGTTTATCTCCCATGGCACTGACACGCGAACAGCAAATTGCAGCCCTCGAAAAAGACTGGGCTGAAAACCCGCGCTGGAAAGGCGTGACACGCACTTACTCCGCTGCTGACGTCGTCCGCCTGCGTGGCTCGGTTCAACCTGAGCACACCTTTGCAAAAATGGGCGCCGAGAAGCTGTGGAACCTGGTGACCCAGGGTGCCAAGCCAGCCTTCCGTCCTGAGAAAGATTTCGTCAACTGCATGGGCGCCCTGACCGGCGGCCAGGCTGTACAACAAGTCAAGGCCGGCATCCAGGCGATCTACCTGTCTGGCTGGCAAGTGGCTGCGGACAACAACTCCGCCGAATCGATGTACCCGGACCAGTCGCTGTACCCGGTGGACTCGGTTCCAACCGTGGTCAAGCGCATCAACAACTCGTTCCGTCGTGCCGACCAGATCCAGTGGAAAGCCGGCAAGAACCCGGGCGACGACGGCTACATCGACTACTTCGCGCCAATCGTGGCTGACGCCGAAGCCGGTTTCGGTGGCGTACTGAACGCTTACGAGCTGATGAAGAGCATGATCGAAGCAGGCGCCGCCGGCGTTCACTTCGAAGACCAGCTGGCTTCCGTGAAAAAATGCGGCCACATGGGCGGCAAGGTACTGGTTCCTACCCAGGAAGCCGTACAGAAGCTGACCGCTGCCCGCCTGGCTGCTGACGTTGCCGGTACTCCGACCATCATCCTGGCCCGTACCGACGCTAACGCCGCTGACCTGCTGACGTCCGACTGCGACCCGTACGACCAGCCATTCGTGACTGGCGAACGCACCCAGGAAGGTTTCTACAAAGTGCGCGCCGGCCTGGACCAAGCCATCGCCCGTGGCCTGGCCTACGCTCCGTACGCCGACCTGATCTGGTGCGAAACCGCCAAGCCGGATCTGGACGAGGCTCGTCGCTTCGCTGAAGCGATCAAGAAGGAATACCCGGACCAACTGCTGTCGTACAACTGCTCGCCTTCCTTCAACTGGAAGAAAAACCTGGACGACGCGACCATCGCCAAGTTCCAGCGCGAACTGTCCGCCATGGGTTACAAGCACCAGTTCATCACCCTGGCCGGCATTCACAACATGTGGCACAGCATGTTCAACCTGGCGCACGACTACGCCCGCAACGACATGACTGCCTACGTGAAGCTGCAAGAGCAGGAATTCGCTGACGCTTCCAAGGGTTACACCTTCGTGGCGCACCAGCAGGAAGTGGGCACCGGCTACTTCGACGACATGACCACCGTGATCCAGGGTGGCTCGTCCTCGGTAACCGCACTGACCGGTTCGACTGAAGAAGAACAGTTCCACTGATCTGCTTCGCCTGAGACATCAGCCGCTGCGGACCGAATAGAAAGCTAACCGCAGCGCTGCACCTCTGACGCCCCGACTGGTTCGGGGCGTTTTTTTGCCTGCGATTCAATGAGCGCCCCTCTGTAGGAGCGAGCCTGCTCGCGATGAACCTGAGGACGCCGCTGGGTTTCAGGCCCCCAGCGTCATCGTTGACCACCATCGCGAGCAGGCTCGCTCCTACAGGGGATGGTGGTGACCTGGAAAAACATTGATCCAGAGCGCTACGACCGTCAGAAAAATCCGCTAAAACGCTCTCCGCCGCTACTTGCTGTAACGCCCATATAAGACAACTTCCGGAGTATCCGAAGGATAAGCAGTTTAAAAACCAAGCCAAACAATATTGATTATCATTTAGCGCCAACTATGTTCGTTACATTCCCTACAAAACATAATTGACGAAATGCCGGCTAATGCCCAAGGCGCAAGGCCTGCGGGGCTTTTGAAGCGCGCTATGTCCTTATTCCTATAAATAATTTCGCTATAGGAATTTTACTTGCCGGGTGTTTAGCCATAAAATCAGCGGGATTGATTGCTGCGACATATCGTCACTGCTTTTGTTTCTTTTCAAGCTCAGAGACCTTTGCTCTCTGTTAAGGATTACCAGCATGCCCGAAGCGACAGGACTCATGGCCCACAACTGGGGCTTTGCCATTTTCCTTCTAGGCGTCGTCGGCCTCTGTGCCTTCATGCTGGGCGTCTCCAGCCTCCTTGGGTCAAAAGCCTGGGGCCGCAGCAAAAACGAACCGTTCGAGTCCGGCATGCTACCTACAGGTGGCGCCCGCTTGCGGCTCTCAGCCAAATTCTATCTGGTCGCGATGTTGTTCGTGATCTTCGATATCGAAGCCCTCTTTCTCTTTGCATGGTCTGTGTCCGTCCGCGAAAGCGGCTGGACCGGATTCGTCGAAGCTCTCGTTTTCATAGCAATTCTGTTGGCAGGCCTTGTCTACCTATTCCGAGTGGGCGCCCTTGACTGGGCTCCGGAAGCTCGGCGCAAGCGGCAAGCGAAGCTGAAACAATGAGGCTTTGGCAATGCAATACAATCTCACCAGGATCGACCCCGATGCTCCTAACGAGCAGTATCCGATTGGCCAGCGGGAAACCGTTTCCGATCCGTTAGAAGATCAAGTCCACAAAAACATTTTCATGGGCAAGCTCGAAGACGTGCTTAACGGCACGATCAACTGGGGGCGCAAGAACTCCCTGTGGCCGTATAACTTCGGTCTTTCGTGCTGCTACGTGGAAATGACCACCGCCTTCACGGCGCCCCACGACATCGCGCGCTTTGGCGCCGAGGTTATCCGGGCATCACCGCGTCAGGCGGATTTCATGGTTATCGCCGGTACCTGCTTCATCAAGATGGCGCCGATCATTCAGCGTCTCTACGAGCAAATGCTCGAGCCTAAATGGGTCATCTCCATGGGTTCGTGCGCCAACTCCGGTGGCATGTACGACATCTACTCCGTCGTTCAAGGGGTGGACAAGTTCCTGCCCGTGGACGTCTACGTGCCTGGCTGCCCGCCCCGCCCTGAGGCTTTCCTGCAAGGCTTGATGCTGTTGCAGGAGTCGATTGGACAGGAGCGTCGCCCGCTTTCCTGGGTCGTTGGTGATCAAGGCGTCTATCGCGCCGAGATGCCTTCCGAGAAGGAAAAGCGCCGCGAACAGCGAATCGCAGTCACCAACCTGCGCAGCCCCGACGAAGTCTGATCCAGATCTGCTTCTTAAATAGAACGAGAACCTGGCTTCATTCTTTACGTTGACCGAAAGCGATAAATAACCATGACTACAGGCAGTGCTCTGTACATCCCGCCTTACAAGGCAGACGACCAGGATGTGGTCGTCGAACTGAACAACCGTTTTGGCCCGGAGGCGTTCACCGCCCAGCCGACCCGCACCGGCATGCCGGTGCTTTGGGTTGCCCGCGCCAAACTCGTCGAAGTCCTGACCTTCCTGCGTAACCTGCCCAAGCCGTACGTCATGCTCTATGACCTGCACGGCGTGGACGAACGTCTGCGCACCAAGCGTCAAGGGCTGCCGAACGGCGTCGACTTCTCCGTGTTCTATCACTTGATGTCGATCGAACGTAATAGTGACGTAATGATCAAGGTTGCCTTGTCCGAGGGCGACCTCAGCTTGCCGACCGTCACCAGCATCTGGCCGAACGCCAACTGGTACGAGCGTGAAGTCTGGGACATGTTCGGCATCGACTTCAAAGGTCACCCTCACCTGTCGCGCATCATGATGCCGCCGACCTGGGAAGGTCACCCGCTGCGCAAGGACTTTCCGGCCCGTGCCACCGAGTTCGACCCGTTCACCCTGAACCTGGCCAAGCAACAGCTCGAGGAAGAGTCCGCGCGCTTCAAGCCGGAAGACTGGGGCATGAAGCGTTCCGGCCCGAACGAGGACTACATGTTCCTCAACCTCGGCCCGAACCACCCGTCCGCGCACGGTGCGTTCCGCATCATCCTGCAGCTGGACGGTGAAGAGATCGTAGACTGCGTACCGGACGTCGGTTACCACCACCGTGGTGCCGAGAAGATGGCCGAGCGTCAGTCCTGGCACAGCTTCATCCCGTACACCGACCGTATCGACTACCTCGGCGGCGTGATGAACAACCTGCCGTACGTGCTTTCGGTCGAGAAGCTGGCCGGCATCAAGGTGCCGGAGAAGGTCGACGTCATCCGCATCATGATGGCCGAGTTCTTCCGGATCACCAGCCACCTGCTGTTCCTGGGTACCTACATCCAGGACGTCGGCGCCATGACCCCGGTGTTCTTCACGTTCACCGACCGTCAGCGCGCCTACACCGTGATCGAAGCCATCACCGGTTTCCGCCTGCACCCGGCCTGGTACCGCATCGGTGGCGTCGCCCACGACCTGCCGCGTGGTTGGGAAAAACTGGTCAAGGATTTCGTCGAGTGGATGCCAAAGCGTCTGGACGAATACCAGAAAGCCGCATTGGACAACAGCATCCTGCGTGGCCGCACCATCGGTGTCGCCGACTACAACACCAAAGAGGCCCTGGAATGGGGCGTCACCGGTGCCGGCCTGCGTTCGACCGGTTGCGATTTCGACTTGCGTAAAGCACGCCCGTACTCGGGCTACGAGAACTTCGAATTCGAAGTGCCGCTGGCCGCCAATGGCGATGCCTACGACCGCTGCATCGTGCGTGTCGAGGAGATGCGCCAGAGCATCAGGATCATCGACCAGTGCCTGCGCAACATGCCGGAAGGCCCGTACAAGGCGGATCACCCGCTGACCACGCCGCCGCCGAAAGAGCGCACCCTGCAGCACATCGAAACCTTGATCACGCACTTCCTGCAGGTTTCGTGGGGTCCGGTCATGCCGGCCAACGAATCCTTCCAGATGATCGAAGCGACCAAGGGCATCAACAGTTATTACCTGACGAGCGATGGCGGCACCATGAGCTACCGCACCCGGATTCGTACCCCAAGCTTCCCGCACTTGCAGCAGATCCCTTCGGTGATCAAAGGCAGCATGGTCGCGGACTTGATTGCGTACCTGGGTAGTATCGATTTCGTTATGGCCGACGTGGACCGCTAAGCATGAACAGCACGCTTATCCAGACAGACCGTTTCACGTTGAGTGAAACCGAGCGCTCGGCCATCGAGCACGAGCTGCATCACTACGAAGACCCGCGCGCGGCGTCGATCGAAGCCCTGAAGATCGTCCAGAAGGAACGTGGCTGGGTGCCGGACGGCGCCCTGTACGCCATCGGCGAGATCCTCGGCATCCCGGCCAGCGACGTTGAAGGCGTGGCGACGTTCTATAGCCAGATCTTCCGTCAGCCAGTGGGCCGTCACATCATCCGCGTCTGCGACAGCATGGTCTGCTACATCGGCGGCCACGAGTCCGTGGTCAGCGAAATCCAGAGCAAGCTCGGCATCGGCCTGGGTCAGACCACCGCCGACGGTCGTTTCACCCTGCTGCCGGTCTGCTGCCTCGGCAACTGCGACAAGGCGCCGGCGTTGATGATCGACGACGACACGTTCGGTGATGTGCAGCCTGCAGGCGTTGCCAAATTGCTCGAGGGCTACGTATGACCCTGACTTCCTTCGGTCCGGCCAACCGCATCAAGCGTTCGGCCGAGACTCACCCGCTGACCTGGCGTCTGCGTGACGACGGCGAAGCCGTATGGCTCGACGAGTACCAGGCCAAGAACGGTTACGCCGCTGCGCGCAAGGCCTTCGCCGACATGGCCCAGGACGACATCGTCCAGACCGTGAAAGACTCCGGCCTCAAAGGCCGCGGCGGTGCAGGCTTCCCCACTGGCGTGAAGTGGGGCCTGATGCCAAAGGACGAATCCATCAACATCCGCTACCTGCTGTGCAACGCGGATGAAATGGAGCCCAACACCTGGAAAGACCGCATGCTGATGGAGCAACTGCCCCATCTGCTGATCGAAGGCATGCTGATCAGTGCCCGCGCACTGAAAACCTACCGTGGCTACATCTTCCTGCGTGGCGAATACACCACCGCCGCCAAGCACTTGAACCGTGCCGTGGAAGAAGCCAAGGCAGCCGGCCTGCTGGGCAAGAACATCCTGGGTTCGGGTTTTGATTTCGAGCTGTTCGTTCACACCGGCGCCGGGCGTTATATCTGCGGTGAAGAAACCGCACTGATCAACTCCCTCGAAGGCCGTCGCGCCAACCCGCGCTCCAAGCCGCCCTTCCCTGCCGCCGTTGGCGTGTGGGGCAAGCCGACTTGCGTGAATAACGTCGAAACCCTGTGCAACGTGCCGGCGATCATTGCCGACGGCGTGGACTGGTACAAATCGTTGGCTCGCGAAGGCAGCGAAGACATGGGCACCAAGCTCATGGGCTTCTCCGGCAAGGTCAAGAACCCGGGCCTGTGGGAACTGCCGTTCGGCGTCACCGGTCGCGAGCTGTTCGAAGACTACGCCGGCGGCATGCGCGACGGTTACAAGCTCAAGGCCTGGCAGCCTGGCGGCGCCGGTACCGGTTTCCTGTTGCCGGAACACCTGGACGCACAAATGTACGCCGGCGGCATCGCCAAAGTGGGCACCCGCATGGGTACCGGCCTGGCCATGGCGGTGGACGACAGCGTCAACATGGTGTCCCTGCTGCGCAACATGGAGCAGTTCTTCGCCCGCGAATCCTGCGGCTTCTGCACCCCTTGCCGCGATGGCTTGCCATGGAGCGTCAAGCTCCTGATGGCCATCGAGAACGGTGAAGGCCAGCCAGGCGACATCGAGACCCTGCTGGGTCTGGTCGGTTTCCTCGGCCCAGGCAAGACCTTCTGTGCTCACGCACCGGGCGCCGTGGAGCCGTTGGGCAGCGCAATCAAATACTTCCGCCATGAGTTCGAAGCCGGTATCGCGCCAGTCAGCGCCGCCGTCCCGCCTCTGGCAAGGCCGATCGTAGTCGGCGCGTAAACGCTTAAAAAAGCGAAGGGTCCGTGCCCTTCGCTTTTCGTGTGATGACGCCTTTAACGGCTGTGTTGATTCACGCGGATAACAAGATTCCATTAGCCACGCCCGCTGACACCGGGCCAACGAAGAACTTTGAACCATGGCCACTATCCACGTAGACGGCAAAGCGCTCGAAGTCGATGGGGCAGACAACCTGTTACAGGCATGTCTGTCTCTGGGCCTCGATATTCCGTATTTCTGCTGGCACCCTGCCCTCGGCAGCGTTGGCGCTTGCCGCCAGTGCGCGGTCAAGCAGTACACCGACGAGAACGACACCCGTGGTCGTATCGTGATGTCCTGCATGACCCCTGCCACCGACAACACCTGGATCTCCATCGAAGATGAAGAATCCAAGGCCTTCCGCGCCAGTGTTGTCGAATGGCTGATGACCAACCACCCTCACGACTGCCCGGTCTGTGAAGAAGGCGGTCACTGCCACCTGCAAGACATGACGGTAATGACCGGCCACAACGAGCGCCGTTACCGCTTCACCAAGCGTACCCACCAGAACCAGCAACTGGGCCCGTTCATTTCCCATGAAATGAACCGCTGCATCGCCTGCTACCGCTGCGTGCGCTTCTATAAGGACTACGCCGGCGGCACCGATCTCGGTGTGTTTGGCGCCCACGACAACGTGTACTTCGGTCGCGTTGAAGACGGCACCCTGGAAAGCGAGTTCTCCGGCAACCTCACCGAGGTCTGCCCGACCGGTGTGTTCACCGACAAGACTCACTCCGAGCGCTACAACCGCAAGTGGGACATGCAGTTCTCGCCGAGCATCTGCCATGGCTGCTCCAGCGGTTGCAACATCTCCCCGGGCGAGCGTTACGGCGAACTGCGTCGTATCGAAAACCGTTTCAACGGTTCGGTGAACCAGTACTTCCTGTGCGACCGTGGCCGTTTCGGCTATGGCTACGTCAACCGCGAAGACCGCCCACGCCAGCCGCAGTTGGCGGGCGGCACCAAGCTGAGCCTCGACGAAGCGCTGGATAAAGCCGCGGACCTGCTGCGCGGTCGCAACATCGTCGGTATCGGTTCGCCCCGCGCCAGCCTCGAAAGCAACTACGCGTTGCGCGAACTGGTCGGTGCCGAGCACTTCTACTCCGGTATCGAAGCTGCCGAGCTGGAGCGTATCCGCCTGGTCCTGCAAGTGCTCAAAGACAGCCCGCTGCCAGTACCGAACATGCGCGACATCGAAGACCACGACGCCGTGTTCGTCCTCGGTGAAGACCTGACCCAGACTGCTGCGCGCATGGCGCTGTCCCTGCGTCAATCGGTCAAGGGCAAGGCCGAAGACATGGCCGACGCCATGCGTGTCCAGCCTTGGCTCGACGCCGCGGTGAAAAACATCGGCCAGCACGCGCTGAACCCGCTGTTCATCGCCAGCCTGGCTGAAACCAAGCTCGACGACATCGCTGAAGAATGCGTTCACGCTGCTCCAGACGACCTGGCCCGCATCGGTTTCGCCGTGGCTCACGCCCTCGACGCCAGCGCTCCAGCCGTTGAAGGCCTGGATGCTGAAGCACTCGAACTGGCCAAGCGCATTGCCGACGCCCTGCTCGCTGCCAAGCGTCCATTGATCATTGCCGGTACCTCGTTGGGTTCCAAGGCGTTGATCGAAGCTGCTGCGAACATCGCCAAAGCGTTGAAGCTGCGCGAGAAGAACGGTTCCATCAGCCTGATCGTGCCAGAGGCCAACAGCCTCGGCCTGGCCATGCTCGGTGGCGAATCGGTCGACGCCGCGCTGCAAGCCGTGATCGATGGCCGTGCCGACGCCATCGTCGTGCTCGAAAACGATCTGTATACCCGTACCGACAAGGCCAAGGTCGATGCCGCCCTGACCGCCGCCAAAGTGCTGATCGTCGCCGACCATCAGAAGACTGCCACCAGCGATCGCGCGCACCTGGTTCTGCCAGCCGCCAGCTTCGCTGAAGGCGACGGCACCCTGGTCAGCCAGGAAGGCCGCGCCCAGCGCTTCTTCCAGGTCTTCGATCCGAAGTACATGGACGCGAGCATCCTGGTTCACGAAGGCTGGCGCTGGCTGCATGCCCTGCGCGCGACCCTGCTGAACCAGCCGATCGACTGGACCCAACTGGACCACGCCACCGCCGCCGTCGCTTCCAGCACTTCGATCCTGAATCGCATCGTCGATGCCGCACCGTCCGCCGCGTTCCGCATCAAGGGCATGAAACTGGCCCGCGAACCGCTGCGTTACTCCGGTCGTACCGCCATGCGCGCTGACATCAACGTGCACGAACCGCGTGCCCCGCAAGACAACGACACCGCGTTCAACTTCTCGATGGAAGGTTACTCGGGCTCGGTCGAACCGCGTCAGCAAGTGCCATTCGCCTGGTCTCCGGGTTGGAACTCGCCGCAGGCCTGGAACAAGTTCCAGGACGAAGTCGGTGGTCACATCCGCGCTGGCGACCCGGGCACCCGCCTGATCGAAAGCAGCGGTGACTCGCTGAACTGGTTCGCCAGTGTTCCGCGCGCGTTCAACCCGGCACAAGGCACCTGGCAAGTCGTGCCGTTCTTCCACCTGTTCGGCAGCGAAGAGAACTCTTCGAAAGCCGCTCCGGTTCAGGAACGCATCCCGGCCGCCTACGTGTCGCTGGCCAAGTCCGAAGCCGACCGCCTGGGTGTCAATGACGGCGCGATGCTGAGCTTGAATGTCGCTGGTCAGACCTTGCGTCTGCCGCTGCGCATCAACGAAGAGCTGGGCGCCGGTCTGGTGGCACTGCCTGCGGGCATCGCCGGCATTCCGCCAGCGATCTTTGGCAAATCCGTTGACGGTCTGCAGGAGGCAGCTCAATGACCTGGTTCACTCCTGAAGTGATCGACATCATCATCACGGTCCTCAAGGCCGTGGTGATTCTGCTCGCCGTGGTGGTTTGCGGTGCCCTGCTGAGTTGGGTCGAGCGTCGTCTGCTCGCCCTCTGGCAGGACCGTTACGGTCCGAACCGCGTCGGTCCGTTCGGCGCGTTCCAGATCGCCGCCGACATGATCAAGATGTTCTTCAAGGAAGACTGGACGCCTCCATTCGCCGACAAGATGATCTTCACCCTGGCACCGGTAGTCGCCATGAGCGCCCTGCTGATTGCCTTCGCGATCATCCCGATCACCCCGACCTGGGGCGTGGCGGACATCAACATCGGTATCCTGTTCTTCTTCGCCATGGCTGGCCTGTCGGTCTACGCGGTGCTGTTCGCCGGCTGGTCGAGCAACAACAAGTTCGCCCTGCTGGGCAGCTTGCGCGCCTCGGCGCAGACCGTGTCGTACGAAGTGTTCATGGGCCTGTCGCTGATGGGCATCGTGATCCAGGTCGGCTCGTTCAACATGCGCGACATCGTTGAATATCAAGCGCAGAACCTGTGGTTCATCATTCCGCAGATCTTCGGCTTCCTGACCTTCTTCATCGCTGGCGTGGCCGTGACTCACCGTCACCCGTTCGACCAGCCGGAAGCGGAACAGGAACTGGCAGACGGTTACCACATTGAATACGCCGGCATGAAATGGGGCATGTTCTTCGTCGGCGAGTACATCGGCATCGTGCTGATCTCGGCGCTGCTGGTGACCTTGTTCTTCGGTGGCTGGCACGGTCCGTTCGGCATCCTGCCGCAGATCCCGTTCATCTGGTTCGCACTGAAAACCGCGTTCTTCATCATGATGTTCATCCTGTTGCGCGCTTCGATTCCGCGCCCACGGTATGACCAGGTGATGGATTTCAGCTGGAAGTTCTGCCTGCCGCTGACCCTCGTCAACATGCTGGTGACCGCTGCGATCGTGTTGCTCAACACGCCCGCCGTCGCGGCTCAGTGAGGATAGAGAATCATGAAGTACATATTTGACATCGTGCATGGCTTCTTCACCCAGCTTCGCAGCCTGGTGATGATTTTCGGCCACGCCTTCCGCAAGCGCGACACGCTGCAGTACCCGGAAGAACCGGTCTACCTGCCGCCGCGCTACCGTGGTCGTATCGTCCTGACCCGCGACCCCGACGGCGAAGAGCGTTGTGTAGCCTGTAACCTGTGCGCCGTGGCGTGCCCGGTCGGTTGCATCTCGCTGCAGAAAGCTGAAACCGAAGACGGTCGCTGGTACCCGGACTTCTTCCGCATCAACTTCTCGCGCTGCATTTTTTGCGGCCTCTGCGAGGAAGCCTGCCCGACCACCGCGATCCAGCTGACACCGGATTTCGAAATGGCCGAGTTCAAACGTCAGGACCTGGTTTACGAGAAAGAAGATCTGCTGATCTCCGGCCCCGGCAAAAACCCTGATTACAACTTCTATCGTGTTGCAGGTATGGCGATTGCCGGGAAGCCGAAAGGCTCCGCGCAGAACGAAGCCCAGCCGATCAACGTGAAGAGCTTGCTGCCTTAAGGAAGAAAGATGGAATTCGCTTTCTATTTCGCATCGGGTATCGCTGTGGTGTCCACGCTTCGCGTGATCACCAACACCAACCCTGTGCACGCCCTGCTCTACCTGATCATTTCGCTGATTGCCGTGGCGATGACCTTCTTCGCCCTCGGCGCGCCGTTCGCCGGCGTCCTGGAAGTGATCGCCTACGCTGGCGCCATCATGGTGCTGTTCGTGTTCGTGGTGATGATGCTGAACCTTGGCCCGGCCTCGGTTCAGCAAGAGCGCGTCTGGCTCAAGCCCGGTATCTGGGGCGGCCCGGTCCTCCTCGCCGCGCTGCTGCTGGTGGAACTGCTGTACGTGCTGTTCTCCCACCAGACCGGTGAAGCCATCGGCCATACCACCGTAGACGCCAAGGCCGTGGGCATCAGCCTGTTCGGTCCGTACCTGCTGGTGGTCGAACTCGCCTCGATGCTGCTGCTCGCCGCAGCTGTCACGGCGTTCCACTTGGGCCGCAACGAAGCCAAGGAGCAATGACGATGCCTGCTATCCCCATGGAGCATGGTCTGGCGGTCGCCGGCATCCTGTTCTGCCTCGGTCTGGTCGGCCTGATGGTCCGCCGCAACATCCTTTTCGTGCTGATGAGCCTGGAGGTCATGATGAATGCCTCCGCGTTGGCGTTCATCGTTGCCGGTAGCCGCTGGGCGCAGCCGGATGGACAGATCATGTTCATCCTGGTGATCAGCCTGGCAGCCGCCGAGGCCAGTATCGGCCTGGCGATCCTGCTGCAACTGTATCGCCGCTTCCACACGCTCGATATCGACGCTGCCAGTGAGATGCGCGGATGAATCTTCTCTATCTGACTTTCCTGTTCCCTCTCATCGGTTTCCTGCTGCTGGCGTTTTCTCGCGGCCGTCTCTCGGAAAACCTTTCGGCGCTGATCGGCGTCGGTTCCGTCGGCTTGTCCGCCATCGTCGCGGCTTACGTGATCTGGCAATTCAATGTCGCACCACCTGAAGGCGGTCACTACACCCAGGTGTTGTGGCAGTGGATGGCGGTGGAAGGCTTCACGCCGAACTTCGCCCTGTACCTGGACGGCCTGTCGCTGACCATGCTCGGTGTGGTGGTTGGCGTCGGCTTCCTGATCCACCTGTTCGCGTCCTGGTACATGCGCGGTGAAGCCGGTTACTCGCGCTTCTTCGCCTACACCAACCTGTTTATCGCCAGCATGCTGTTCCTGGTGCTGGGCGATAACCTGTTGTTCCTGTACTTCGGCTGGGAAGGCGTGGGCCTGTGCTCCTACCTGTTGATCGGTTTCTACTACAGCAACCGCAACAACGGTAACGCGGCACTCAAGGCCTTTATCGTGACCCGTATCGGTGACGTGTTCATGGCCATCGGCCTGTTCATTCTGTTTGCCCAACTGGGCACGCTGAACGTTCAGGAACTGCTGGTGCTGGCTCCGCAGAAATTCCAGTCCGGCGACTTCTGGATGGTCATGGCCACCCTGATGCTGCTCGGTGGTGCTGTCGGTAAATCCGCGCAACTGCCGCTGCAAACCTGGCTGGCGGATGCGATGGCCGGTCCTACCCCGGTTTCGGCACTGATCCACGCCGCAACCATGGTGACCGCTGGTGTCTACCTGATCGCCCGTACCCACGGCCTGTTCACCCTGGCGCCGGAAATCCTGCACCTGGTCGGCATCGTCGGTGGCGTGACCCTGGTTCTGGCCGGCTTCGCAGCCCTGGTTCAGACCGATATCAAGCGTATCCTCGCCTACTCGACCATGAGCCAGATCGGCTACATGTTCCTGGCCCTGGGCGTCGGTGCCTGGGATGGCGCGATCTTCCACCTGATGACCCACGCCTTCTTCAAGGCCCTGTTGTTCCTTGCCTCCGGTGCGGTGATCGTTGCCTGCCACCACGAGCAGGACATCTTCAAGATGGGCGGTCTGTGGAAAAAGCTGCCACTGGCCTACGCCAGTTTCATCGTCGGCGGCGCGGCCCTGGCGGCCCTGCCACTGGTAACCGCAGGCTTCTACTCCAAGGACGAAATCCTCTGGGAAGCGTTTGCCAGCGGCAACAACGGTCTGCTCTACGCAGGTCTGGTCGGCGCATTCATGACTTCGTTGTACACCTTCCGCCTGATCTTCATCGCGTTCCACGGTGAAGCGAAGACCGAAGCCCACGCCGGTCACGGCATCGCTCACTGGTTGCCACTGTCGGTGCTGATCGTACTGTCGACCTTCGTCGGCGCGATGATCGTTCCACCGCTGCACGGCGTACTGCCGCAAAGCGTCGGCCATGCCGGCGGCGAAGCCAAGCACAGCCTGGAAATCGCCTCGGGCGCCATCGCCCTGGCCGGTATCCTGCTGGCCGCATTGCTGTTCCTCGGCAAGCGTCGCTTCGTCACCGCCATCGCCAACAGCGGCATCGGCCGTTTCCTCTCGGCCTGGTGGTTCGCTGCCTGGGGCTTCGACTGGATCTACGACAAACTGTTCGTCAAGCCGTACCTGGCGATCATCCACATCCTGCGCAAAGACCCGCTGGACCAGACCATCGGTCTGATCCCGCGCATGGCCAAAGGCGGTCACACCGCCCTGAGCCGTACCGAGACCGGTCAACTGCGTTGGTATGCCGCCTCGATGGCTGCTGGTGCCGTGCTGGTTATCGGCGCCGTCGTGCTGGTAGCGGTCTGATATGAACCTTGCGAACTTGCGAAAGGAATTGAGCCCGTCATGATTCTGCCTTGGCTAATCCTGATCCCCTTCATCGGCGGCCTGCTGTGCTGGATGGGTGAGCGCTTCGGCGCCACCCTCCCCCGCTGGATTGCGCTGATCACCATGTCCCTGTTGCTCTCCCTCGGCCTCTGGCTGTGGGCCAACGGTGATTATTCATTTGCCCCGGCGCCTGGCGCCGACCCGACCTGGGCGCTTGAGTTCAAGCACGTCTGGATCCAGCGCTTCGGCATCAACGTGCACCTGGCCCTCGACGGCCTGTCGCTGTTGATGATCATGCTGACCGGTCTGCTGGGTGTCCTCTCGGTACTCTGCTCGTGGAAAGAGATCCAGCGTCACGTGGGCTTCTTCCACCTGAACCTGATGTGGATCCTGGGCGGTGTCGTCGGTGTGTTCCTCGCCCTCGACCTGTTCATGTTCTTCTTCTTCTGGGAAATGATGCTGGTGCCGATGTACTTCCTCATCGCGCTCTGGGGTCACAGTTCTTCGGACGGCAAGAAAACCCGGATCTACGCGGCGACCAAGTTCTTCATCTTCACTCAGGCTTCCGGCCTGATCATGCTGGTGGCGATCCTGGGTCTGGTACTGGTCAACTTCAACGACACCGGCGTGATTACCTTCAACTACGCCGACCTGTTGAAAACCAAGATGTCGACGACCACCGAGTACATCCTGATGCTCGGCTTCTTCATCGCCTTCGCGGTGAAGCTGCCAGTCGTGCCGTTCCACTCCTGGTTGCCTGACGCTCACGCCCAGGCGCCGACTGCAGGTTCCGTCGACCTCGCCGGTATCTTGCTGAAAACCGCTGCCTACGGCCTGCTGCGTTTCGCCCTGCCGCTGTTCCCGAATGCGTCGGCCGAGTTCGCGCCGTTCGCCATGACCCTGGGTCTGATCGGGATTTTCTACGGTGCGTTCCTGGCGTTCGCGCAAACCGACATCAAGCGTCTGATTGCCTTCTCGTCCGTTTCCCACATGGGCTTCGTTCTGATCGGCATCTACTCCGGCAGCCAACTGGCGCTGCAGGGCGCGGTGATGCAGATGCTGGCGCACGGTCTGTCGGCAGCGGCACTCTTTATCCTGAGTGGCCAGCTGTACGAACGCACCCACACCCGCGACATGCGTGAAATGGGTGGCCTGTGGTCGAAGATTGCTTACCTGCCGGCCCTCAGCCTGTTCTTCGCCGCGGCGTCCCTGGGCTTGCCGGGTACCGGTAACTTCGTCGGTGAGTTCCTGATCCTGATCGGCACCTTCCCGATCGCTCCATGGGTCACCATCATCGCGACGTCCGGCCTGGTGTTCGGTTCGGTCTACTCGCTGATCATGATCCATCGTGCCTACTTCGGCCCGGCCAAATCGGACGCGGTACTGCATGGCATGGATGGTCGCGAACTGATCATGGTGGCCGGTCTGGCAGCGCTGCTGATTTACATCGGCGTCTATCCACAACCGTTCCTCGATACCTCTGCCGCTACGATGCATGGCGTGCAGCAATGGCTCGGCACCGCCTTCACTCAACTCGCTTCGGCCCGGTAAGAGCGCTATGGAATTCACGACTCAACACTTTATCGCGCTAGCGCCGCTGTTGATTACCAGCGCCACGATCATCGTGGTGATGCTGGCAATTGCCTGGCGCCGCAACCACTCCCAGACCTTCCTGCTGTCGGTGGCGGGTCTGAACCTGGCGTTGCTGTCGATCCTGCCAGCCTTGAAGGTCGCGCCACTGGCTGTGACCCCACTGCTGCAAATCGATAGCTTCGCTTGCTTGTACATGGCGCTGATCCTGGTCGCCACCCTCGCTTGTGTCACCCTCGCCCACGCCTACCTCGGCGATGGTGGCACGGGTTACCCGGGCAACCGTGAAGAACTGTACCTGCTGATCCTGATGTCCGCCGCCGGTGGCCTGGTGCTGGTCAGCGCACAGCACCTGGCCGGGTTGTTCGTCGGTCTGGAACTGCTGTCGGTGCCGGTTTATGGTCTGGTGGCCTATGCCTTCTTCAACAAGCGTTCGCTGGAAGCCGGTATCAAGTACATGGTGCTGTCGGCTGCCGGCTCCGCGTTCCTGTTGTTCGGCATGGCACTGCTGTACGCAGACTCGGGTTCCCTGAGCTTCGTCGGCATCGGTCAGGCGCTGGCGGCTACTGGTCTGCCAAGCTCGCTGGCGCAGCTGGGCCTGGGCATGATGTTGATCGGTCTGGCGTTCAAGCTGTCGCTGGTGCCCTTCCACCTCTGGACTCCAGACGTTTACGAAGGTGCTCCGGCACCGGTCGCAGCGTTCCTCGCTACCGCTTCGAAAGTGGCTGTGTTCGCGGTCATGGTGCGCCTGTTCCAGATCTCCCCTGCTGCAAGCAGCGGCGTCCTGAGCAACGTGCTGACCATCATCGCCATCGCGTCGATCCTGTTCGGTAACCTGCTGGCCCTGACCCAGAGCAACCTCAAGCGTCTGCTGGGTTACTCGTCCATCGCCCACTTCGGCTACCTGCTGATCGCCTTGGTGGCGAGCAAGGGCCTGGCCGTGGAAGCCATCGGCGTGTACCTGGTCACCTACGTGATCACCAGCCTCGGCGCTTTCGGTGTGATCACCCTGATGTCCTCGCCGTACAAAGGCCGTGACGCAGACGCCCTGTACGAATACCGCGGCCTGTTCTGGCGCCGTCCGTACCTGACCGCCGTGCTGACCGTGATGATGCTGTCCCTGGCCGGTATCCCGCTGACCGCAGGCTTCATCGGCAAGTTCTACATCATCGCCACCGGCGTCGAGTCCCATCAGTGGTGGCTGGTCGGCTCCCTGGTACTGGGCAGTGCCATCGGCGTGTTCTACTACCTGCGAGTGATGGTCACCCTGTACCTGATCGAGCCAAACCTGCGCCGCGTCGACGCTCAATTGCACTGGGAACAGAAGGCAGGCGGCGTGATGCTGCTGGCCATCGCGGTACTGGCTTTCTTCCTCGGCCTGTACCCACAACCGCTGCTGAACCTGGTTCAACAGTCGGGCCTGGCGGGTTGATCGCTTAGAGCCATTCAGTAGTAAACAGAAACGGCACCTTCGGGTGCCGTTTTTGCGTTTGTAGGATATGTTACCGGCGCGCTCCCCTCCTCCGACAATCCCCGAAAACTCATGCGGGATTACCCGCCTCGTCCTACATCCAGCATTGAGCACTTGGTTCTATCTTGAATGACTTCTAGATTGATAAACCAATGCGAGAACTAACAATAAAACGTGAGATTTTTTCCGAAATCGTAGAGGGTTTCGATGCCTTTGCTGCCGAACGCAAAGGTAATGTCGGGCAGCAAATCGGAACGATGAAAGGCAAATTGGTGCTTCCAGAAGATTTTGACGCGCCACTACCAGTTGAAATGCTTGATGTTTTTGAAGGCACTCACGAATGAGGCTTCTACTCGACACGCGTAATTTACTCTGGACACTCAGTGATGATCCGCAGCTTTCGGGTAAAGCCAGAAAGCTCATTGAGAACGCTGCCGACATTTATGTCAGCGCAGCGGATGGCCTGTTCGCGAACCTGCTCCGGGGGCGATCCGGGGGCACTGGCCAAACAAAACGGCACCTCCGAGTGGCGTTTTTGCGTTTGGTTTTTTTAAGATCGATGCCCACCCTATTGCCGGAGAATATCTGTATGTCCCATCAGAAATCGCCGACAGCAAGAACCAAGCATTGCAAGCAGCTATTGATTCAGGTTTCCGAAGGGATGCTTCCCATGTGAACGTCAGTTCTTGTCACATATATTCAATCTTTATTCGGCGCTTGCATCACGCCCCCCTAAAGACTGAGTCAGAAAGTCCTCGCATTCATAGTGAATTGAGGCCGGCGACGGATAAAAACCCAAACAAATAAAAATGTTATTGCATAATTCTTACATTTTGCCGTTCGACAACACCTGAGTACCGAGTTTAACTTATCGCCCAGATCAACTACAAGAAACGGGCCACAATGAAAAACGCACTCGTGATTCGACACTTAAACTTTGAAGATCTTGGCACACTTGAACAGCCGCTGATTCAACGCAATTATAATATTCATATTATTGATGCCACTTCGGAAGAGCTGCAGGCAGTTGATCCCATAACGCCTGATCTGATGGTGATATTGGGAGGGCCGATCGGTGCTTATGATGAAAAAAAATACCCATTCATAGAAAATGAAATTGCACTTATCAACGCACGTTTGCAAAGCAACAAGAAAACGTTGGGAATCTGTCTTGGTGCCCAGCTGATAGCGAGGGTGTTGGGAGCCTCCGTTTATCCAATGGGGCACTTGGAGATTGGCTTCAGCCCTTTACAGTTGAGTAATGACGCACCCCCTTCCTGCCTTGATCTTTTGAACGACGATGTCGCCGTATTGCATTGGCACGGAGATCAATTCGACATCCCCAAAGGGGCTCATCACTTGGCGAGCAGTAAACTCTGTGCCAATCAGGCGTTTAGTGTCGGCAAAAACATACTGGGTCTACAGTTCCACCTGGAAATTGATCCTGACCGCTTTGAACAATGGCTGATCGGTCACGCAGCCGAATTGAACATGGCCTCAATTGACCCTCGCGACTTGCGTCGACAGGTAGCTTTACACGGTAAGTCATTGAAAACCGTTGCCCCGAAAATCATTTCAAACTGGCTCGACCTGCCACTCTAACAAAGCTCATCGGGCCGACTATTTAGAACAAAAGGTAACTATCATGAACACTCACGACATTCAAACTTACTCGGTTGCACAGATGCTCGAAAAACTTTCGGTGCTTTGGAGCACCCGAGCCGCAGTCAATAACAAACAACCTACTTATTCCGAGCTAGCCTTCGATCCCGGCAAAAACGACTTTTGCGAGAGCTTGCTTCCCTTCAGAAATCACCCTGCCTGGATCGAAGCCTCTCCCGAAATGAAATCAACATGCCTTTCCTATGCATGGATCATCTATAACCTGAAAACCATTTACATCGAATGCGACATCGTCACGCCAGCTTGCGAGGACATCATCAAAACGCCACCCGGCGCCACCAGGAATCGAGCATTGCTTCAGGAGTCCATCTCCGAAGCACTGCTTGATGAGGCACTGCACACCAAGATGTCGGTCACTGCATGCAACTACATTTATCACCACCGAGATCTTGCACACCTGAATTTCACCGACTTCAACCTGATCAAATGGAAAAACTGGGTGCTATCGTCCTGTTCTGCCGAATGGGAGCGCAGGCTCACTCGCTTCGGTATCGCCTGTGCCAGTGAAACGCTGATTACGGACTATCTTAAAACGTTGGCCGAAGACAGTTCCGTTCAAAGTATTTGCCATCAAGTCACCAAGACCCATGCAATGGATGAATGGAGCCATTCCAGCGTATTCAGTTATGTAGCGGCAGATCTGATATCGACGCTGTCTCAACATGAAAAAAAGCACTTAAAGACCATTATCAAGAAAACTGTATCAATGTTTGCAAACAATGAAATGGGGGCGTGGGAAATGGCTTTTTCTCATGCTCGCCTGCCTCGCTATGCCGACATCATCCACGACACGGCGACACTCGGCGAAGTCAACGTTTACACCGAGTCGGTCGACAAATTGCTGAGCAGAATAGGTCTCGAAGAAACCCACTGATATCAGTTGGCACTTCTTGAACAACTCATTAAAAACGTACTTATCTCTTTACCATGAAGGGGACGACCATGGAGCGGCTTACGTTCTTGAGTTGCGAGAAAATCTCAGATGCAGCAACCAACACGAAGACTTACCTGCTGCGATTGCCCCAATGCATTGAACCCAATGAATTAAAGCCGGGACGATATATTGCGATCAATCATCCAGACCGCTCTGGCACGGCACAACAACGTAATTACTCGATCACGGCGGTGCGAGATATCAATCAAATTGAAATCACGGTCAAGCGCACCGGCAACAATGGAGTATCGGACACTTTGTATTCGAACGTCGGCTGCGGATCACTCCTTTGTTTTTCCAACGTTGGTGGCAACATCACTTCGGACAGCATTATCGCCTACCGGCATGTCTTGATGCTGTCAGGCGGTATCGGCATCACATTGCCGATCGCGCTGATCCGTAGCCTTGTCGAGCTTGAAAGCAAAGATAAACCCATTCCCAGAGTAACGCTGCTGGTTAGTTCACCTACGATTGCGAGCATACCTTTCCTCGCGGAACTCCTCGCCTTAGCGTTTCGATCGAACTGGTTCAACGTTCGTTTTTTTATTACTCGAGAATCAATCGACACACACTCTCACCACTTTACCGGAGGACGGCTGGTTAAACTTTCCTTACCGGATTCAGTTCCCGTCGACGCGGCAGTCATTTGCGGCAGCCATGGCTTTTCCGTCGCCCAGCAGGTATTGGTCAAGGAGCTGAACAACAACATCCCCTGTTACATCGAAGCGTTCAGCAGCATGGAACAATCAGGACCGGCAGCCGAACACAGCCCGCTGACCACTGTCTGTGCTCGATCAAATCAGCAGGACCACCATTTCCAGGTCAGTAGTGGACAAACGCTGCTTGATGCGTTGGAAGCCAACCAGGTACCCATCCGCAGTCAGTGTCGCTCAGGCATCTGTGGCAGTTGCAGGATCAAGGTTATTTCCGGGGCATGCAAAAGAGCGCCTGACTTCTCGCTCAGCACTACGGAACTGGAGGCGGGTTTCGCATTAGCTTGTTGCACATATGCCGAGGGTGGCGAGCTCTCAATTGAGATCTGACCGGCTTGCACGAACCGAGGGTGGCGCGGTGATCTGAACTATCGACATCGTTTCAACGACGTTTTCGCTGCGATGCGGCGACCCAACAAGCCAACTTGCCGGCGAATGCGGTGACACAAGCAACTATAAAAAACGGCACCTCCCGGTGCCGTTCGCCTTTCACAACTCCAGTGCTTTACTTGCGCGCCGCCTCCCACGATTTCAGCAGTTCGGCGTAGCTCACGGTTTCACCCTTAGGCTTTTCGTTCGCCAGTTTCGGCTTCGGTGCGCCCGGTTGGTCGAACCAGTATTGCGCATCGCGTTCGGGGTTCATTTTCGGGGCGCAGGTGGCTTGTGCCTTCGAGCGTTCCAGACGGGTCATGATTGCGTCCTGATCCTTGGCCAGGCCATCCAGCGCCTCTTGCGGGGTTTTCTCGCCGCTGGCGGCTTCGGCGATGTGGCTCCACCACAACTGCGCGAGGCGAGGATAATCAGGCACGTTGGTCCCGGTCGGGGTCCATTGCACGCGGGCCGGGCTGCGGTAGAACTCCACCAGGCCACCGAGTTTCGGCGCCAGGTCGGTCATGGCCTGGGAGTTGATGTCCGATTCGCGGATCGGGGTCAGGCCGACGATGGTTTTCTTCAGCGATACGGTTTTCGAGGTCACGAACTGCGCGTACAGCCAGGCCGCCAGTTTTTGTTTCTCAGGCGTGGACTTCATGAATGTCCAGGAACCGGCGTCCTGATAACCGAGCTTCATGCCCTCTTCCCAATACGGACCTTTCGGTGAAGGCGCCATGCGCCATTTCGGCGTGCCGTCGGCGTTCATCACCGGAAGGCCAGGCTTGGTCATGTCGGCGGTAAATGCGGTGTACCAGAAGATCTGCTGGGCAATGTTGCCCTGGGATGGCACGGGACCTGATTCGGAGAAAGTCATGCCCGCCGCTTCCGGTGGCGCGTACTTCTTCATCCAGTCAACGTACTTGGTGGTCGCATACACTGCTGCCGGGCCGTTGGTGTCGCCACCGCGGGTAACGCTGGAGCCGACCGGATGACAATCCTCGACGCGGATCCCCCACTCGTCCACCGGCAAGCCGTTAGGTATGCCTTTATCGCCAGCGCCTGCCATGGAGAACCAGGCATCGGTGAAACGCCAACCCAGCGACGGGTCTTTCTTGCCGTAATCCATGTGCCCGTAAACGCGCTTGCCGTCGATTTCCTTGACGTCTTCGCTGAAGAATTTGGCGATGTCTTCATAGGCCGACCAGTTCACCGGTACGCCCAACTCGTAGCCGTACTTTTCCTTGAACTTGGCCTTCAGGTCCGCACGCTCGAACCAGTCGGCGCGGAACCAGTACAGGTTGGCGAACTGCTGGTCGGGCAATTGATAGATCTTGCCGTCCGGCGCGGTGGTGAAGGAGATGCCGATGAAGTCCTTGATGTCCAGGGTCGGCGAGGTGAAGTTCTTGCCCTCGTTGGCCATCAGGTCGGTGATCGATTCGGTCTTGCCGTAACGGAAGTGCGTACCGATCAGGTCCGAGTCGTTGACCCAGCCGTCATAGATGTTCTTGTCCGACTGCATCTGGGTCTGCAGCTTTTCCACCACGTCGCCTTCCTGCAGCAGGTCGTGGGTCAGCTTGATCCCGGTGATCTCGGTGAAGGCCTTGGCCAGCACCTTGGACTCATACTCGTGGGTGGCGATGGTTTCCGACACCACTTTGATGCTCATCCCGCGAAACGGCTCAGCCGCCTTGATGAACCACTTCAGCTCTTCGAGTTGTTGATCGGCCGTCAGGGTGGACGGCTTGAATTCATTGCCGATCCATTTCTTCGCCGCGTCTTCATAGGCATCAGCCCAGGCAGATGCGCTCAAACCGCTGAGTGCCAGCATGGCTGCCAATGAAATGCTATGTCGCAGCTTATTGTTTTTGTCGAACATAGAGACCTCCTTATTGAGTTTCGGAGCAACATTGCCGAGCGATTCGACTAGCCCCAACGCATCACAGCCAACAGCCACACCAGGGACATCGCGAAGGCGACCCAGATGCTCCAGTCGGTGACGCCGATTACCAGCAGATGCAGGTAGGCGCTGCCGAGAAGACCGATGAACAACCGATCGCCACGGGTGGTGGCAATCGGTAGAAAACCTCGCCTGAGCACGCTCGGCGAACGCAATTCCCAGGTGGTCATGCCCACCAGGATCAAGGCAATGACGCCGAAGAACGCCGCCGTGGGGACGGTCCAACTCATCCATTCCATCATCAGTTCCTCATACCCGGCCCAGGGCAAAGCCCTTGGCCACGTGGTTGCGAACAAACCAGATCACCAACATGCCCGGCAGGATGGTCAACACCCCCGCCGCCGCCAGCACGCCCCAGTCGATACCGGATGCCGAGACCGTGCGGGTCATCACCGCTGCGATCGGTTTGGCGTTCACCGAAGTGAGGGTTCGCGCCAGCAGCAGTTCGACCCAGGAAAACATGAAGCAGAAGAACGCCGTGACGCCGATGCCGGAGCCGATCAGCGGGATGAAGATCTTCACGAAGAACTTGGGAAAGCTGTAGCCATCGATGTAGGCGGTTTCGTCGATCTCCTTGGGCACGCCGGACATGAAGCCTTCGAGAATCCACACCGCCAGCGGCACGTTGAACAGGCAATGGGCCAGGGCCACGGCGATGTGGGTATCGAACAGCCCGATCGAGGAATACAGCTGGAAGAACGGCAACAGGAACACCGCCGGTGGCGCCATGCGGTTGGTCAGCAGCCAGAAGAACAGGTGCTTGTCACCGAGGAAGCGGTAGCGCGAGAACGCATAGGCCGCCGGCAAGGCCACGGTCAGGGAAATGATCGTGTTCAGGCTCACGTAGTACGCCGAGTTGATGTAGCCGGTGTACCAGCTCGGATCGGTGAAGATCACCTTGTAGTTCGCCAGGGTGAAATCCTGCGGAAACAACGTCAGGCCACCGAGGATTTCGCTGTTGCTCTTGAAGGACATGTTCAGCAGCCAGTAGATCGGCACCAGCAGGAACAGGATGTAGATCAGCAGTGGAATCAGCTTTCTCTTGCTCATGATGGCCTCAGCGGTTGGCGTCGGAGTGAGTCATGGCGGTGTAGAACAGCCAGGACACCAACAGGATGATCAGGAAGTACACCAGCGAGAATGCGGCGGCCGGCCCCAGGTCGAACTGCCCGATCGCCATTTGCGTCAGGGTCTGGCTCAAGAAGGTCGTGGAATTGCCCGGACCGCCACCCGTAAGCACGAAGGGCTCGGTGTAGATCATGAAACTGTCCATGAAGCGCAGCATCACCGCGATCAGCAGCACACTCTTGAGCTTGGGCAACTGGATATGCCGGAACACCGCCCAGGCCGAGGCACGGTCGATCCGCGCCGCCTGGTAATACACATCCGGAATCGCCCGCAGGCCGGAGAAGCACAACAGCGCCACCAGCGAGGTCCAGTGCCAGACGTCCATCACCAGTACGGTGACCCAGGCGTCCATGGTGTTCGCCGCATAGTTGTAGCTGATGCCCATGGCCTTGAGGCTCGCCCCCAGCAGACCGATGTCGGCCCGGCCGAAGATCTGCCAGATGGTGCCGACCACGTTCCACGGGATCAGCAACGGAATCGCCAGGATGATCAGCACCACCGACGACCAGCGCCCTTTGGTCGGCATGGTCAGGGCAATCGCAATCCCCAGCGGGATCTCGATCAACAGCACGCAAGCCGAGTAGATGAACTGGCGCAGCAACGAGTCGTGCAGGCGCGGATCGAGCAGCACCTGCTTGTACCAATCGGCGCCGACAAAGTAGCGGCTGGACTGGTCGAAGATGTCCTGCACCGAATAGTTGACCACGGTCATCATCGGGATCACCGCACTGAACGCCACCAGCAGGAACACCGGCAGCACCAGCCACCAGGCCTTGTTGTTCTGCACCTTGTTCATGGCTGCGCCTCTTGGTTGGCATTGGCTTCGAGCAGGAACTCATCGGCGTAGACCATCAGCCACTGCGCCGGAAAACTGATGTAGGCCGTGCCTTGCGGCACCGGTTTGTCTTCGGCCAGGCGCACTTTCAGGGGGACGCCATCGAGGTTGAGGGTCATGATCTTGTAGGTGCCCAGGTCTTCGACGTGTACGACCTGTGCCCGCAGCGCGTCATCAAAGGCTTCGTCCCACACATGGACGAACTCCGGACGAATGCCGACCTTCAGGGTTTTCCACTCCGATTCAGCAATACGCTGCTGCATCGCCTCGGACAGCGGCAGGTGAGTCGAGGCGAAACCGACGCCACCCGGTTGCGGCTGCACCTCGATCAGGTTCATCCCGGGGCTGCCAATGAAGTAGCCGACAAAGGTGTGGCTCGGGCGCTCGAACAACTCCCTTGGCGTGCCGAATTGCACGATCTGCCCGCCGTACATCACCGCAATCTTGTCGGCGAAGGTCGAGGCCTCCAGCTGATCGTGGGTGACGTAGACCATGGTGATATTGAACTGTTCGTGGATCTGCTTGAGCTTGCGCCGCAGTTTCCACTTGAGGTGCGGGTCGATCACCGTCAGCGGTTCATCGAACAGGATCGCCGACACGTCGTCGCGCACCAGCCCACGCCCCATGGAGACTTTCTGTTTTTCGTCGGCGGTGAGGTTGCGGGCCTTTTTGCTCAACAGGTTCTGCAGGTCGAGAACTTCGGCGATTTCCTGCACCTTGCTATGCACCCGGGCCTCGGCCATGCCCTGATTGCGCAGCGGGAAGGCCAGGTTGTCGAACACCGTCATGGTGTCGTAGACCACCGGGAACTGGAAAACCTGGGCGATGTTGCGCTTCTCCGGGGTCAGGTTGTTGACCGCTTTGCCGTCGAACAGCACATGGCCCTGGGACGGGCTGAGCAGCCCGGAAATGATGTTGAGCAAGGTTGATTTACCGCAGCCCGACGGACCGAGCAAGGCGTAGGCGCCACCCTGCTCCCAGATGTGGTCCATCTCGCGGATCGCGTAGTCCTCCGGTCCCGCCGGAGTCTTGGTGTAGCTGTGGGCGAGGTTCTGCAAACGGATTTCGGCCATCAGGCAACCCTCGTGACACGCCGGCCCGGCGCCTGGACCAGCCGCCCCTGCGTATCGAACACAAACAGTTTATGGGTCGGGATGTAGATGCGGATCGGCGCATCGACGTCGTATTCGTGAACGCCGGGCAAGTGCAGCACCAGCAGGAAATGCTCGTTGCGCACGTGCAGAAAGGTTTCCGAGCCACTGATTTCCGCGACTTCGACAGTCACCGCCAATTCGAGGTCATCGTCGTTGCTCGGCACCAGCGAGATATGGCTGGGTCGCACGCCGAAACGGAACTCGCCCTCGCCCACCGGGCGCAGATCGACGTTCAGCGGGAAGTGCACGAAATTGGCGAAACTCACTTCGTTGCCGGCAATGCGCCCCGGCATCAGGTTGATCGGCGGCTCGGAGAACAGCTCCGCCGCCAGCACCGTTTGCGGCTGATGATAGACCGACGAAGACTGGCCGCTCTGGATCACCCGGCCTTCGTGAAGAATGGTGGTGGTGCCGCCCAGGGCCAGGGCCTCGTTGGGCTCGGTGGTGGCGTAGATCGCGATGGTGTGGCGCGCCTTGAACAGCTCGCGCATTTCCTGGCGCAGTTCTTCGCGCAACTTGTAGTCGAGGTTGACCAGCGGCTCGTCGAACAGGATCAGCTCGGCATCCTTGACCAGCGCCCGGGCCATGGCCGTGCGTTGTTGCTGGCCACCGGAAAGCTCCAGCGGATAGCGTTTGAGAAACTTCTCGATGCGCAGCATCTTCGCGGTTTCCAGCACCTTGATCTGAATTTGCTCGCTGGAAACACCAGCCTGACGCAGCGGCGAGGCGATGTTGTCGAACACCGTCATGGTCGGGTAGTTGATGAACTGCTGATAGACCATCGACACATTGCGCAAGCGCACGGGGCGCTGGGTGACATCGATGCCATTCATCAGGATGCGGCCGCTGTCGGGCTTGTCCAGACCGGCCATCAGGCGCATCAGGCTGGTCTTGCCGGACAAGGTGCGACCCAGCAAAACGTTGAAGGAACCGGGTTCAAAACTCAGGTTGGCATCGTCGATCCAGGTCTGGCCCTCGACGGTGCGGCTGACGTGTTCCAGGGTGAGTGACATGGCTCGGCCTTTTTCTTATTGGAGTCAAGCGACCGGAGCTGTATAGCGACATTTGTGCCAGAAATTGCAAACGATTGATTCAGTTTGAAATTCCTGAAAATGACTACAGAGTCACGTTCATTGCTGAACACAAATGAACAACCGCGACTGAACAACTGAACACTTCAACGGTTGACAATGAACATTAGTGAACAACACTCTACAGACCGTATTCCGGCCCTTGTAGGAGTGAGCTCGTTCGCGATGGAGGTCAACGTGACGAGGGCTGCCTGAAGGAACGAGGCGACCTCACGTCCATCGCGAGCAAGCTCGCTCCTACACAGGGCGCCATGTGTAATTGAATAACAACAATAAAAGCTTGCTCAGAGATCGACTGCCATGGCCGCACCCGCATCGCCGTTGTCCCACGACGCCATCATCCAGGACTCCTGGTCCCGTTGCCGCGCGTTCGGCCTCAGTCATCAGAGCACGCCGGCATTCGACCAATTGCCGGCCGCAGGCATCGCGCAATTGCTGGAGAGCCAGCATTCACTGGTGCAAACCACCCATCAGGAAGTGCTGCCCTACTACGAGAACATCCTGAGCAACTCCAATTGCCTGATCATGCTCGCCGACGATCAGGGCCAGGTGCTCACGTCGTGGGGCACCCAGCGCTTTATCGAACCGAAACTGGCCCGGGGTTTCAGCGCCGGCGCCAGCTGGATGGAACGCTGCACCGGCACCAACGCCATTGGCACCGCCCTGGCCTGCGAGCAAGCGGTGCACATCGAGCACGACGAACATTTCCTCAAGGCCAACCGCTTCATGACCGGTTCCGCCGCGCCGATATTCGATACCGAGCGCAAGGTGATCGCGGTGCTGGACGTGTCCAGCGACAGCTACCTGCCGCCGTCCCACACGCTGGGCATGGTCAAGATGATGAGCCAGACCGTGGAAAACCGGTTGATCCTCAACCTGTTCCATGGCCAGCATTTTCAGCTGACGTTCAACACCGGGCTGAACAACCTCGACAGTCAGTGGGCCGGATTGCTGATATTCGATGAAACCGGCCAGGTGCTGTCGGCCAACCGCCGGGCCGACAACCTGCTGGGCATCAGCCTGTCGCGGGTCAGTGTCGAAAGCCTGTTCAAGGTCTCGCTGCTGGAGTTGCTGAATCAACCCGAAGGCTTGCCCTTCTCGCTGCAGGCTTCCGGGCGCAACCGCTTCCAGTGTCTGCTGAAAAGACCCAAGCAGGTTCCGATTCAGCCGCGAGTGTTCGCCGAACCTGCCGTGACTGCGCCAACACCGGCCGCGATCAGCCTCAACACCCTGCACTTCGGCGACAGCCGCGTGGAAAAAGCTGTGCGCCAGGCCGAGCGGTTGCTGGAAAAAGACATTCCGCTGTTAATCCACGGCGAGACTGGCGTCGGTAAGGAAGTTTTCGTCAAAGCCCTGCATCAGGCCAGCTCTCGCAGCAAACAGGCGTTTATTGCGGTGAACTGTGCAGCGATCCCCGCCGAACTGGTCGAGTCAGAGCTGTTCGGCTACGAGAAAGGCGCGTTCACCGGCGCCAACCAGAAAGGCAGCATCGGCCTGATCCGCAAGGCTGACAAAGGCACGCTGTTCCTCGATGAAATCGGCGATATGCCACTGCCAACCCAGGCGCGACTGTTGCGGGTGTTGCAGGAGCGCTGCGTGCAGCCCGTGGGCAGCAGCGAGTTGTTTCCTGTGGACTTGCGCATCATTTCAGCGACCAATCGCTCGTTGCGCGAACAGGTACAACTGGGGCGGTTTCGTGAAGACCTGTATTACCGCATCGGCGGCCTGACCCTGGAACTGCCACCGTTAAGAGAGCGCAGCGATAAAGAGGCGTTGTTCAAACGCCTGTGGGAACAGCATCGCGAACCAAGCCAATGGGCCGGACTGAGCCGCGAGGTATTGGCGCTGTTCGAGCGCCATCCGTGGCCGGGAAACCTGCGTCAGGTCAGCAGCGTGATGCAGGTGGCGTTGGCCATGGCCGAGGAACAACCGATAAGGCCGGAGCATTTGCCGGATGATTTTTTTGTCGATCTGGAGATGGAGCCGGTGGAGACGCCGGGGCCTTTGACCGTGGATCTGAATGATGTCGAGGATTTGAATCGGCAGTTGCAGGCGGCGGGGGGGAATATTTCGTATCTGGCCCGGCGGTTGGGAGTTAGTCGCAATACCCTTTACAAGCGGTTGCGCCAGACTGAATGACGAGTGAATCGCAGCGGTAATATTCGGCTTGAGACCATCGCGAGCAAGCTCGCTCCCACAGTGTCCGTGTCGAACACAAAATCTGCGCATACCACAGAACCTGTGGGAGCGAGCTTGCTCGCGGTGGCGTCAGCCCTGTCAACACAAGCCTGGAGTCCAACCGCAAAAACAAAAACCCGCACAAGGCGGGTTTTGTTTTACAGCGGGATCAAGCAATCAGTCAGCCAGACGCCAGGTCGTGCCGCCCTTGCCGTCCTCCAGCACCACGCCCATGGCGGTGAGCTGGTCGCGGATGCGGTCGGATTCGGCCCAGTCCTTGCCGGCGCGTGCCGCCAGACGCGCGGCAATCAGCGCCTCGACTTCAGCGGCATCCACGCGCCCTTCGGCGCCGGCCTGCAGGAAGTCATCGGCTTCGAGTTGCAACACACCCAACACGCTGGCCAGTTCTTTCAAACGGGCGGCCAGACCTGCCGCAGCGTTCAGATCACTCTCACGCAGGCGGTTGATCTCGCGGACCATCTCGAACAGCACCGCGCAGGCTTCCGGTGTGCCGAAGTCGTCGTTCATCACCTGGGTGAAGCGCTCGACGAAGGCTTCGCCGCCCGCTGGCGCCACGTTCGGCAGGCCTTTCAACGCGTGGTAGAAACGCTCCAGGGCGCCTTTGGCGTCCTTGAGGTTGTCTTCCGAGTAGTTGATGGCGCTACGGTAGTGGCTCGACACCAGCAGGTAACGCACGACTTCCGGGTGGTACTTGTCGAGCACGTCGCGAATGGTGAAGAAGTTGTTCAAGGACTTGGACATCTTCTCGCCATTGATACGGATCATGCCGCAATGCATCCAGGCGTTGGCGTAGGTCTTGCCGGTGGCCGCTTCGCTTTGGGCAATTTCGTTTTCGTGGTGCGGGAACTCAAGGTCGCTGCCGCCGCCATGAATGTCGAAGGTCTCGCCCAGGCAGCAGGTGGACATCACCGAGCACTCGATGTGCCAGCCCGGACGCCCGGCGCCCCACGGCGATTCCCAGCTCGGTTCGCCCGGTTTGGCGGCTTTCCACAATACGAAGTCCAGCGGGTCCTGCTTGGATTCGTCGACTTCGATGCGTGCGCCGATGCGCAGGTCTTCGATCTTCTTGCGCGACAGCTTGCCGTAGCCCATGAACTTGCCGACGCGGTAGTACACGTCGCCATTGCCCGGGGCGTAGGCGTAGCCCTTGTCGATCAGGGTCTGGATCATCGCGTGCATGCCAGGGATGTGATCCGTGGCACGCGGCTCCATGTCCGGCTTCTTGATGTTCAGGCGCGCTTCATCTTCGTGCATCGCCGCGATCATGCGCTCGGTCAGCGCTTCGAACGACTCGCCGTTCTCGTTGGCCCGATTGATGATCTTGTCGTCGATGTCGGTGATGTTGCGCACGTAGGTCAGGTCATAGCCGCTGAAGCGCAACCAGCGCGTCACCAGGTCGAACGCGACCATGCTGCGGCCGTGGCCCAGGTGGCAATAGTCGTACACGGTCATGCCGCACACGTACATGCGCACCTTGTTGCCATCGAGCGGCTTGAAGACTTCTTTGCTCTTGGTGAGCGTGTTGTAGATCGTAAGCACGTTTATTCCTTGACGCTAAATCACTGGCCCCACGAATCACGCAGGGTCACGGTACGGTTGAATACCGGCTGACCTGGTTTCGAGTCCTTGAGATCGGCGACGAAGTAACCTTCGCGCTCGAACTGGAAACGGTCTTCCGGCTGTGCATTGCCCAGCGAAGGCTCGGCACGACAACCGGTGAGTACCTGCAGCGAATCAGGGTTGATGTTGTCCAGGAAACTGGCGCTGTCTTCGGCCTTCTCCGGGTTCGGAGAGCGGAACAGACGATCGTACAGACGCACTTCGCACTCGACGCTGGCAGCGGCCGGCACCCAGTGGATCACGCCTTTGACCTTGCGACCTTCCGGGTTCTTGCCCAGGGTGTCCGGATCGTAGGAGCAGCGCAGTTCGACGATGTTGCCATCGGCGTCCTTGATCGCTTCGTCGGCGCGGATCACGTAGCTGCCACGCAGACGCACTTCACCGGCCGGCTCCAGGCGCTTGTAGCCCTTGGGCGGCTCTTCCATGAAGTCGTCACGGTCGATGTAGATTTCACGGGCGAACGGCAACGCGCGCACGCCCATGTCTTCTTTCGGGTGGCACGGCAGTTCGAGGTTCTCGACCTGGCCTTCCGGGTAGTTGGTGATCACGACTTTCAGCGGACGCAACACGCACATGGCGCGCGGGGCGCTGTGGTCGAGGTCGTCGCGGATGCTGAATTCGAGCATGCCGAAGTCGACCACGCCGTCGGAACGGTTGGTGCCGATCATTTCGCAGAAGTTGCGGATCGATTTAGGCGTGTAGCCACGGCGGCGGAAGCCCGACAGCGTGGACATGCGCGGATCGTCCCAGCCGTTGACGTGCTTTTCATCGACCAGCTGCTTGAGCTTGCGCTTGCTGGTGATGGTGTAGTTCAGGTTCAGGCGGCTGAACTCGTACTGGCGCGGGTTGGCCGGTACCGGCAAGTGCTCGAGGAACCACTCGTACAGCGGACGGTGGCTTTCGAACTCCAGGGTGCAGATCGAATGGGTGATGCCTTCGATGGCGTCCGACTGACCGTGGGTGAAGTCGTAGTTGGGGTAGATGCACCACTTGTCACCGGTCTGGTGGTGATGCGCGTGACGGATGCGATACATGATCGGGTCACGCAGGTTCATGTTCGGCGAGGCCATGTCGATCTTGGCCCGCAGCACCCGTGCGCCGTCCTTGAACTCGCCGGCTTTCATGCGGGCGAACAGGTCCAGGTTCTCTTCGACGCTGCGGTCGCGGAACGGGCTGTTCTTGCCCGGCTCGGTCAGGCTGCCACGGTATTCCTTGGCTTGTTCCGGGGTCAGGTCGTCGACGTAGGCATTACCGGACTTGATCAACTCCACCGCCCAGTCATGCAACTGGTCGAAATACTGCGAGGCGTAGCGCACTTCACCGGACCATTCGAAGCCCAGCCATTTGACGTCGCTTTCGATCGCGTCGATGTATTCCTGGTCTTCCTTGGCCGGGTTGGTGTCGTCGAAACGCAGGTGCGTGACGCCGCCGAACTCCTGGGCCAGGCCGAAGTTCACACAGATCGACTTGGCGTGGCCGATGTGCAGGTAGCCGTTGGGTTCAGGCGGAAAACGGGTGACGATCTGCGTGTGCTTGCCCGAGTCCAGGTCTGCCTGGATGATCGGCCGCAGGAAGTTGACCGGCACGGCAGGGCCGGTCTTGGCATTCGAGGTAGGGTCGACAGTGGGCTTGCTCATAGGATCCTTGAACGTACAAGTGCGTGGCCGTAATGAAGGCCGGACAAAACAAAGCCGCTATCATAGCCGATGCCGTCAAGTACCTGACAGAGCGCACTCTGTAAACCGTCGCATTTAATAGGCCGTAAATGAAAAAACAGCCTCGAAATTCGCGTCTGGCACGCTAAACTGCGCACCTTGGCCAAAAAGGCTGAACCGGTGGCGGGACGAGATGTTCCAACACCACGAATTCCTCTAGTGAGTAACGATCATGACCCAAGTCAAACTGACTACCAACTTCGGTGACATCGTCCTCGAACTGAACGCCGACAAAGCCCCGATCACCGTGGCCAACTTCGTTGAGTACGTTAAAGCCGGTCACTACGAAAACACCGTTTTCCACCGTGTCATCGGTAACTTCATGATCCAGGGCGGCGGTTTCGAGCCAGGCATGAAAGAAAAGAAAGACAAGCGCCCAAGCATCCAGAACGAAGCCGACAACGGTCTTTCCAACGACAAATACACCGTCGCCATGGCCCGCACCATGGAGCCGCATTCGGCTTCCGCACAGTTCTTCATCAACGTGGCGGACAACAGCTTCCTGAACCACAGCGGCAAGAACGTTCAGGGCTGGGGCTACGCGGTATTCGGTAAAGTGACCGCCGGCACCGACGTTGTCGACAAGATCAAAGGCGTGGCCACCACTTCCAAGTCCGGCCACCAGGACGTACCGGCAGACGACGTGATCATCGAGAAAGCCGAGATCATTGAGTGATATTGCTGATTTCAGATTTACATCTGGAAGAGGAGCGCCCGGACATTACCCGGGCGTTTCTGGATTTGCTCGCCGGACGCGCCCGCTCGGCGAGTGCGTTGTACATTCTGGGCGACTTCTTCGAGGTGTGGATTGGCGACGACGCCATGACACCCTTCCAGCGTTCCATCTGCCAGGCCCTGCGCGAATTGAGCGACAGCGGCACGGCCATTTTCCTGATGCACGGCAATCGCGACTTCATGTTGGGCAAGGCCTTCTGCAAAGCAGCCGGCTGCACCTTGTTGAAGGATCCGAGTGTCGTGCAGTTCAACGGCGAGCCGGTGCTGCTGATGCACGGCGACAGCCTCTGTACCCGCGACGAAGCCTATATGAAGCTGCGTCGCTACCTGCGCAACCCGATCACCCTGTTCATCCTGCGGCATCTGCCGCTGCGCACCCGGCACAAGCTGGCGCGCAAACTGCGCAGTGAAAGCCGTGCGCAAACGCGGATGAAGGCCAATGACATCGTCGATGTCACGCCCGAAGAGATTCCGCGGATCATGCAGGAATTCGGCGTGAAGACCTTGATCCACGGGCACACCCACCGCCCCGCGATTCACAAGTTGCAGCTTGGCGAGCAAGCGGCCCGGCGCATTGTGCTGGGGGATTGGGATCGTCAAGGGTGGGCATTGCAGGTGGATGAGCAAGGGTTTGCGCTGGCGCCGTTTGATTTCACTCCGCCACCGCAACTGGCAGCACCCGCGAACTGAAGGCTGCAGGAGATCCCTGTGGGAGCGAGCTTGCTCGCGATAGCGGATTAACATCCAACATCTTTGTTGACTGATCCACCGCTATCGCGAGCAAGCTCGCTCCCACATGGGTTCCACTGCGTTTGTTAGTGCCCCGCGGAAGCCTCTGGCCCGGCCTTCGCCGTAAACGGCGGCTTCGCCAGCCAGACAATCAGTATCAACCCCACGAACATCCAGCCCAGCAAGGTGAAGTAGTCCACCGTGGACATGATGTACGCCTGGCTGATCACCATCTGGTCCAGCTGCGTATAGGCCTTGGCCCCTGCCCCGCCCAGGTGGGTCAGCGCTTCGCGGGTCGCCGGATCGAAGGGGGTGATGCTTTCGGTCAGGTAAGCGTGGTGCTGGTCCGCCCGACGAATCCAGATCCAGGTGGTCAACGACGCCGCGAAACTGCCGCCCAAGGTCCGCAAGAATGTCGCCAGCCCCGAACCGTCGGCAATCTGGTTCGGTGGCAGGTCCGAGAGCAGGATGGTCAGGGTCGGCATGAAGAACAGCGCTACGCCGATCCCCATGAACAACTGCACCATGGCGATGTGCTGGAAGTCCACTTCATTGGTGAAGCCTGCGCGCATGAAACAGCTCAGGCCGATGGCCAGGAACGCACCGCCCGCCAGCAGGCGCATGTCGAATTTCGGTGCGTACTTGCCGACAAACGGCGCCAGCAGCACCGGCAGGATCCCCAGCGGGGCCACGGCGAAACCGGCCCAGGTCGCGGTATAGCCCAGTCGCGTTTGCAGCCACTGCGGCAAAATCAGGTTGATCCCGAAGAACCCGGCATAGCCCAGGATCAGCACGATGGTGCCGTAGCGGAAGTTGCGATGGGCGAACAGGCGCAGGTTGACCACCGGGTGTTCGTCAGTCATTTCCCAGATCACGAAGAACGCCAAGGCCACCACCGAAATCACCGAGCCGATCACGATGAAGCTGGATTCGAACCAATCGGCATCATTGCCCTTGTCGAGCACGATCTGCAGAGCCCCGACGCCAATGATCAGCGCGATCAGACCGACGTAATCCATCGGTTGGCGGCTGGTGACCACCGGGCGCTTTTTCATCTGCTGGGTGACCACCCATGCCGCGAACAGGCCGATCGGCACGTTGATGAAGAAAATCCACGGCCAGCTGTAGCTGTCGGTGATCCAGCCGCCGAGGATCGGCCCGGCAATCGGCGCGACCACCGTGACCATCGCCAGCAGCGCTAGCGCCAGCCCCCGTTTCGCCGGGGGGTAAACCGCAATCAGCAGGGTCTGGGTCATCGGGTACAGTGGCCCGGCCACTACCCCTTGCAGTACCCTGAAGCCCACCAGCTCCGGCATCGAGGTGGAAATCCCGCACAGGAACGAAGCCAGCACGAACAGCAGCGTCGCCCAGACAAACAGCTTCACCTCACCGAAACGCCGACTGAGCCAACCGGTCAGCGGCAAGGCGATGGCGTTGCTCACGGCGAACGAGGTGATGACCCAGGTGCCCTGCTCCGAACTCACGCCCAGGTTGCCGGAGATCGTCGGCAGCGCCACGTTGGCGATGGTGGTGTCGAGCACTTGCATAAAGGTCGCCAGCGACAGGCCGATGGTGCTGAGCAACAGGCTGGGCGGTGTGAAAGACGCGTTATTGCTCATCGTAAATCCTTTGAAACTCGGCTAGCGCCGCTAACCCTGTGGGAGCGAGCTGTGGCGAGGGGGCTTGCCCCCGTTTGAGTGCGCAGCACTCACAAGATCTTCGATACATCGGAAATTTTGGGACTGCTTCGCAGCCCAACGGGGGCAAGCCCCCTCGCCACAGCTCGCTCCCACAATTTCCGGTTGATGACGGACTGGCGAATCAGCGTTGCGCGGTCTTGCTGACCGCGGCGCTGTTGTCGTGGATCAACTGGGTGATCATCGCGTCGGCCTCGGTCAGCTGACGGTCGTAGACGCTGGTGCTGAACGAAGCCTTCTGCGGCGGCTGTTGCGCCAGCACCGGCCCGCTCTGGTCGTGCAGGTCCACATCGACCATGGTCGACAGGCCGACCCGCAGCGGATGTTTGGTCAGCTCCTCGGCGTTGACGTGGACTCGCACCGGCACGCGCTGCACGATCTTGATCCAGTTGCCGGTGGCGTTTTGCGCTGGCAGCAAGGCAAACGCACTGCCGGTCCCGGCGCCGAGGCTGTCGATGGTGCCGCTGTATTTGACGCTGCTGCCATACAGGTCCGTCTCGATCTGCACCGGTTGGCCGATGCGCATGTCACGCAACTGGGTTTCCTTGAAGTTGGCGTCGATCCACAGCTGATCCAGGGGAATCACCGCCATCAGCGCGGTACCCGGTTGCACGCGCTGGCCAAGTTGTACAGAACGCTTGGCCACGTAACCGGTCACCGGCGCAATCAAGGTGCTGCGGGCGTTGTTCAGGTAGGCCTGGCGCAGTTGCGCGGCGGCGGCCATCACATCCGGGTGCGATGAAACCACGGTGTCATCGACCAGCGCGCTGGTGGTCTTGAGCTTTTGTTCGGCATTGGCCAGGGCGTTTTGCGCCGAGGTCAGGTCGTCACGGGCGTGGGACAGCTCTTCCTGGGAAATCGCCCCGCCGGCGGCGAGGTTCTTGCGGCGGCTGAAGTTGTCCTGGGCCTTTTGCACTTCGGCTTTCTGGGCGTTGACCTGGGCCTTCATGCCGTCCACATCGCTATACAAGCCACGCACCTGACGCACGGTACGCGCCAGATTGGCCTGGGCATTTTGCAGACCGATTTCGGCGTCGTTCGGGTCGAAGTTCACCAGCACCTGGCCTTCATGGACCAGATCGCCATCATCGGCGCCGATGCTGACCACGGTGCCGGTGACCAGCGGCGTGATTTCCACCACGTTGCCGTTCACATAGGCGTCGTCGGTGCTTTCGCTCCAGCGCCCGTAGAATTCGTGGTAGGCCCAGACACCCGCGCAACCAAGCACGACGACGGCAGCCAGGACCAGCAGCATGAACTTGCGCTTGCCCGAATTGGGGTTGCCCTGGGTGTTTTCAGGAGGTTGAGTTGTATCGGCAGTGGCCATGACAAGTACCTTGAATTAGTGGGTCAGCGTGGCTGGCGTGGCGTTGGCCGAGGCGATGGCCTCAGGCTGGAAACCGCCGCCCAGCGCCTGCATCAGTTGGATCGACAGGTCAATCTGCTCGGCATTCAGGTTGGCCAGCTGGCGCTGGGCCTGGAGCAATTGCTGCTCGATGCTGAGCACGTCCAGGTAGTTGCCGATGCCGGAACCGTAACGCTGGACCACGGTGTTGTAGGAATCCTGGGCGATGTCGGTGGCGTGCTGCTGGGCGGCGATCTGCCGGCCGATGTCACGCAGCTGGTTGACGCTGTCGCTGACATCCCCCAGCGCCTTGACCAGGCTTTTGTTGTACTGCGCCACGGCGAGGTCGTAATCGGCGTCGCGGGAATCGAGGTCGGCGCGCAAGCGGCCACCGTCGAAGATCGGCACAGAGATCGTCGGTGCAATGTTGAAGAAGCGGCTGGCCGAACCAAACATCGCATCGCCCAGCAAGGATTCGGCGCCGGCAGCGGCACTGAGGTTCAGGTTGGGATAGAACCGGGTCTTGCCGGCGTCGATGCTTTTGCTCGCCGCTTCGACCCGCCAGCGCGCGGCCACCAGGTCCGGGCGACGCCCCAGCAACTCGGCCGGCAGCACCGAAGGTAGCGCTACCGCACTCGGCTGAAGAATGTTGGGTCGGGCAATTTCATTGCCGCGGTCCGGGCCTTTGCCGAGCAGAACGGCCAGGGCAATTTTCGCGCTGTTCAAGCGTTTTTCGGCGTCGATCAGGTTGGCCTGGGAAGTGGCTTCCAGGCTTTCGGTCTGCTGGAACTGGTACTGGCTGTCGATCCCGGCAGTCAGGCGCCGCTGGCTGAGGTCGAGCATTTGCCGGGTGCGCTTGAGGTCTTCGTTGGACAGGTCGTAGACGATGTGCGCCTGACCGAGATCGCTATAGGCCCGGGCGACATCGGCGGCCAGCGTCAGTTGCGCAGCCTGCTGGTCGACTTCGGCGGCGCGAGCCTGGCCGAGGGCCGCTTCCCAGGCATCGCGTTGACCGCCCCACAGGTCGAAGTCGTAGTTGAAACCGGTGCTGATGTTGCGAACGGTGGCGTAAGCGTCACCCTGCCCGAGCGGGTCCTGGTCCCGGGCCAGGCGCGAGCGGCTGATACCAGCGCTGGCATCCAGGGTCGGCATCCGCGCAGCGTCGGCTGCGGAAGCGGCAGCGCTGGCCTGATGGGCACGGGCATCGGCGATCTGCATGTCCGGGCTGTCGCGCAGGGCCTCGCGGATCAGGCCATCGAGTTGTGGGTCGCCGAGGCTTTTCCACCAGTCGCTTTTTGGCCAGGCCGCGGGGGACAACGTCACACCGCTGAGGGATTGCCCGGCCTTGAGGGTCTTCGCGTCGAGGCTGACGCCTTCGGTTTTCAGGCCGCTGTAACTGGCGCAACCGGCGACGCTCATGGCCAACAGCACCAGGCTCAAGCCGGTACGCAAGGGGTTACTGCTCATTTGTCACCTACCCGCAGCAGCGTGATCGCGTCACCGGCTGCCACCAAAATTTTCTTCAGGATCAACTCCAGGGTTTTCAGTTCTTCCGGAGTGATGGCACCGGCCAGTTCATTCATGGCTTCGGCGCCGATGTGCGGCAACCGCCCGGCGAGCTTCTGCCCTTCTTCCGTGAGCACAAGCTGCACCTGGCGGCGATCTGCCTCGGAGCGTTGGCGGGCAAGGAAACCTTTCTGTTCCAGACGATCGAGCATGCGCGTCATCGAGCCGCTGTCCAGGGACAGGTGCCGGCACAACTCGCCCGGAGAATCGACGCCGTACTGGGCGATGATGATCAACACCTTGAACTGCGCGGCGGTGATGCCGTGGGGTTCCATGTGGGTGTCGATGATCCGGTCCTTGAGCAGCGCGGCACGCCCGAGCAACAGGCCGAGATGGCAATTCTGGAAATCTTCCGGGGAGAAATGTTTCATCTGACCACCAATTAGCTGCCTAGGCAGTGAATGTATGTCAGGATGTTACTGCCTAGGCAGCGAATGTCAACGCAATAGTTAGCATGCTTGGTAAATAGTTGATCAATGGCGTCGGAATTTGTTGCGGCCACACTGACGCCATCGCGAGCAAGCTCGCTCCCACAGGGATCGCACTGGACCTTGTGGGAGCGAGCTTGCTCGCGATGGGGGCAACTCGGTTTTAACGAAAACGCAGGCCTAGAAATCCCGCTTGTAGAAGATGTCCAGCGAACTGGCCACGCCGCCGGCGGCTTCGAGGTAGACCCTTTTGCTCAGCTTGTAGCGCAGGGCAATGGTGTTGGCCGGTTCGAACACGCCGACGCCATAGCGCAGGCTGAGCTTCTCGGAAATATTGCCGCTGGCTACCACACTGGTGGCATCGCCACTGCCCTGGGTGTCTAGCTGGAAGTCCTGGATGCCCAGGTTCTTGGCGATGCCGCTGGTCACCCCGGAGCTACCCATCAAGCCCAACCCGAGGGCCGCTTGGGCGAGCATGTTGTTGTCTTCGCCATTGCTGCTCAGCGGACGCCCGAGCACCAGATAGGACAGGGCCTGCTCCTGGCTCATGGCCGGTTCGGAGAAGATCTGCGTGGTCGGCTGCTCGGCGCTGCCACTCAAACGAATGCCGGCGATGATGTCGTCGATCTTGCGAATGGCCTCGATGTCCAGGTACGGCTGATCGATGGGACCTGCAAACAGCAAGCGTGCCCGGCGCACCGATAGCCGCTGGCCGTAGGCGCGATATCGTCCATCGTTGAGCCACAGCTCGCCACGGGTGTCCATGTTGTCGCCGATGTGCACATGCCCCTGCACATTCGCGGTCAGGCCAAATCCTGCAAAGCTCAGCTTGTCCTCACCGACCAGCACTTCGATGTCCATTTTCATTGCCAGCGGCGGCTTGCCCTCCTCGGTCTGCTGACCGACGATCACCGTGTCATCGGAGACCTTGACCGTCGATGGCGGCAACTCGCGAATGGTGATGTCGCCCCTGGGCACCAGCACTTTGCCGGCGATGGCCAACTCATCGCCCTTCATCGAGATTTTCAGGTCAGGCGCGACTTCCAGCTTGGCGTAAGGCTCGACGGTGACTGGCAACTGCGAACCCTTGAGCGTCAGATCCACCACCAGCGCCTGGCCCCACGCGACGTTGCCGTTCAGGCTGCCATGCCCGGCCTTGCCGCTGTCCCAGCCACCGTTCAGTTGCACGCTTTCACCGGCGATGAGCGCCTGGAGGTGCAGATTTTTCAGCTCCATCGGCAATTCAGGCCCGGAGATCTGACCGTCGCTGAGTTGCAGGCTGCCATTGACTTGCGGTGCCAGCAGCCCACCGGAAATCGTGCCGCTGCCATTCAAGCGCCCGGTCAGTTTTTCGACCATCGGCACGAACGGTCGCGCCACCGACAGGTCCAGCCCGCTCAAGCGGAACGAGCCGCTCAACGGTTTGTTCTTCGGCAACGGATTGAGCTGCGCCTGCACCATCAGCTCGCCGAGTTTGCCACCGACGAAGTTGAGCTCGGTGTCGATGCGCTTGGGCGTGAGTTTGCTGGTGAGTTTCAGGGTCTGGTACGGGAAGTCCAGCCACTGGTCCTTGTCCTTGATGCGCAACGTGCCGCCGCCGGCATCGACGCTGACCTGGCCGTTCGGGCCACTGGCCGGCAGGTCCAGTTGCAGCTCGGCGTTGAGCCGGCCCTGCCAGGCGAAATCCTTCGGCAACCACTGCGCGAGGCTGTCGATCGGGAATTGCTTGAGGTGATAACGCAGCTTCGGCTCGGGCATCAGGCGCGCGTCTTCACCGCACAGGCTGGCCTGACCGGAGGCCCAGCAATGGGCGCCAAAGGTGATTTTGCCGTCCGCCAGGCGTTCGAGTTTCGCCGGCCCTTGCAGCTTCCAGTCCTGGCCACCGGCCTGTATGTCACCGCTGGCCAGGCGTCCGCGCCAATTGCCTTTGTCCAGCGCACCGTCCAGCCCCAGCGCCAGTTTCAGCTTCGGCCCTTGCAGATCGAGGCTCAACTTCTGGTTCTTGATGTCGCCCTGGCCGCTGGCGGTCAGGGTTCCCAGTGAAGTGTCACCGGCCCGGATGCCGCTGCCCTTGAGGTCGACTTTCGCCCGTTGCGCACTGTCCAGCGTGGCGTCCAGGTTCAGGCTTTGCAGGCGATTGTCCTGGAAAGCCAGTTGCGAACCTTGCAGGTCAAGCTTGCCTTGGGGCGCCTTGAGTGTGCCGGCGACATCCACGCGGCCATTGAGCTGGCCCCGCAGTTGCGGCCAGAGCTGGGCCAGGCGCGGCAACTTGAGATCGATCTGGCCGGCGAGTTTCTGTTGCAGGCTGCCTTTGCCGCTGATGCTGTTGTCGCCGAGGCGAACTTGCAGGGTATTGAGGTTCCATTGCTCGCCACGGCCATCGGCCTTGGCCTGGATCACTGCTGGCTGACCGCGCAGTTTGCCCTTGAGGTCCAGGTCGGCATTGAGGCTGAGCACCTCGTTCTTCATCTCACCCGTGCTGCGCAACGGCCCGGCCAGTGTGCCCGGCAGCTCCGCGACCCAGTACGCTGGGTTGATCGCCGACAGGTCCAGCGCGGTGTCCCAGGCAATGCCGTCGGCAAATTGCAGGTTCAGGTGCCCTTCAGCCTTACCCTGCCCGGCCTGGAGTTGAATCTGTTGCAGATAGATTTTCGTCAGGTCGCCCGCGAAAGGGCTGGCCAGGGTGAAGGCGCCGGCCGGACCATCCGCCGCCGCGGCGAAATGCCCAAGGTACTTGCCGTCGGTGTAAGAGACTTCGCCGGTGAACGTGCGAAGCGCTACCTGCGGTTCGTCGAGGAGCGGATAGAGCCTGTGCCACGGAAAATCCAGCCAGTCGATCTTCGCCTCGGCGCTCAAGCCCTTGCTCCAATCCAGCTGTCCGGTGAGCTTGAGGCTTTGCTTGTCGCTGGCGGTCAGGTCCAGCGCGGCGATCTGCGCGCCCTTGGCGTCGACCTTGCCTTGCAGCGCCAGGGTGACGGGCCCTTGCTCGGCGGGCAGCGTGGCTTTGCCGAGCAGCGCGTAGCCGTTCTTCAAGTCGCCTGCCCCCGTGAGTTCAAGCTGATTGAGTTGCAGGGTGTCCGGCAGATCGGCACTGGGCTTGAAGCCATCGGCGGTGATCCGCACCTTGGCCGGCAGGTTTTCCACCAGCGGTTGCAGTTCGCCGGTCAGTTGCCCGTTGAGGTAACCGCTGCTGTCGGCGTTCAGGTTCAGGGTCTTGAGCAGGTCGCCGTCGACTTTCAGCGCCAGCGCCAGGGGGGCAGGCGTCGACAACAGGGTCAGCTTGCCGGAGGCGCTGAGGGGCCAGTTGCCGGAGGGCTGCAACAGGCCGGACAGGTTCAGGCTCAGGTCATCGCGCTGCAACGACACCGCGTCGATCTTCAAACCGGCCGTCGTCCAGTGCGCCGCCAGTTGCAAGCCCTTGAGCTCTTCGCTGCCGTTGAACAACAGGCTGCCGACCTTGATCTCTCCCAGTTCGAGGGCCAACGGTAACTTCAGCTCCGGGAGCGTGATCGGGCCGCTGTCTGGCTCTTCGGCACCCGGCGGGAACGTCAGGCTGACCTGATCGGCCTGCAATTGCTCGATGCACAGGGTCATGCGAGTCAGGCACAACGGCGACCAGGCGAAAATCACCTTGCTCAGTTCAACCCGGTTGCTGTCCTGCTGCCACAGCATCCGGTCGGCACTCCACTGCCCGCCCAGCCGGCCCTGGAAGTTTTCCAGGGTCAAGCCCGGCACGAAACCCAATGCCCAGCGGCTGCCCGTCGCCGTGCCCAGCACCGTGGCCAGCGTCAGGACAACCACTGCCACCAGCGCCACCATCGTCAGCAGTGTTGCTTTCAAACCACGCTTCACAGCTCAGGCCCCATGGAAAAGTGCAGTCGAATACCGCCATCGTCGTCCAGCGCATGGGCCAGATCGAGGCGGATCGGCCCCACCGGCGATACCCAGCGCACGCCGATACCGACCCCGGTCTTGAGGTTCGGCAGTTCGAGCGTGTTGAAGGAGTTGCCCTGATCGACAAAGGTCGCGATCCGCCATTTTTCGGCGATGGAATACTGATACTCCGCGCTGGCGGCGACCATGTAGCGACCACCGATGCGGTCGCCGTCGGAGTTTTCCGGGGACAGGCTCTGATAGTCGTAGCCACGCACGCTCTGGTCGCCACCGGCGAAGAAGCGCAGCGATGGCGGCACCGATTTGAAGCCGTTGGTGGCACTGCCGCCGACCTGCACCCGCCCGAGGAGGCGGTGTTTATCGAACACCGTGGTCAGGCCTTTGACCAATGCCGTGCCATAGAGCAGGTTGCTGTCGGAACCCAGACCTTCCTTGGCCACTTTGGATTCGAATTGCAGGCGATAGCCGTTGTGCGGGTCGATGCGGTTGTCGCTTTTGAGGTACGAATAGCTCACACCGGGCATCAGCAAGGTACTGAGTCCCGAGTCATCGCCCAGTTGGTAATCCTCGCGCTGCCACTTCAGCGATACCACCCGTTGCCAGCCGCTGGGCAGTTTGCTGTGCCACTCGGGGCCGAGGGTCAGCAGCTTGCTGTGGCTGTCCTTATCGGCGATTTCTTCATTCTGGTAGCCACCGGCAAAACGCAGTTTGTCGGTCAGTGGCGGGTCCAGCGGAATGTCGTAGAACAGCCCGACGTTTTGCCGAGGTGCCGAGACTTCGGTTTCCCAGCCATAACTGTGCCCTTGCGCGTTGACCCAGTGCCGGGTCCAGTTGGCCTTGGCCCGCGGGCCGACGTCGGTGGAGAAACCCAGGCCCAGGCCCATGGTCCGCGGCTTGCGGGTTTCGAGCTTGACGTCCACCGGGATCGCCTCGTCCCTGGACGCCGTGGGTGCCGCGTCCACGCGCACGCCTTCGAAGTAGCCGCTCGATTGCAGATTCTGGTTGAGCTCGGCGATCAGTTCCGAGTCATACGGCGTGCCGGTCTTGAACGGCACCATGCGTTGCAGCAACTCGTCATCGAACGGCGTATCGCCCTCGAAACTGACCTTGCCCAAGGTATAGCGCGGACCGCTTTCATAGATCAGTTCGATATCGGCAACGCCGGCCCGTGGATCGACCGACAATTTTGAACGGGTGAAACGGCCGCTGAAAAAGCCATAACGCGAAGCCTGATTCTGGATCAGGCGCTTGGCGTCCTCGTAATGCCCATGGTTGAGCACGGCGCCGGGCTTGAGCGCGTCGCTTTTGGGAATTCGAAAGGCCTTGAGGGAGGCTGCCGGACCGTCGACACGTACCGTGACGTTGCGCAAGTGCACCGGCTCGCCGGGGTCGACCGTCAACACCAGGCGCGGCTTTTCGCCGCCCTTCACTTCACTGTCGATGTGCGGCTGATAATAGCCCAAGGCCTGGGCGGCCTTGCGCGCCTGTTCTTCGGCGCCACGGCTGAAGCGCAGCAACGCTTCTTCATCGCGATCGCCGAGGCTGCCGATATAGCCTTCGATATTGGCTTTCAGCTCGTCATTGGACGGTTTGATCCGTACATCCAATTCGCTTTGTGCCAGCGCTGCGCAGCTGGTCATCAGCATCAGCACACCGCTGGTAATTCTTCCTGGAAACTTCATAGGCGCGGATGCTATCACGAGCATGGATCATGAACATGGAAGCGTGATAGAGCCTGGCATGCAAAGAAAGTTCGCCGTTCAAGCGGTTGCAGTATGTAACACCTGGGGATTGGGGTGAAAAAACACGTGCTCGCGAATCGGTCCTACGGCAACTTCACCGATTTCCTGATAGCCCTGGCGCTTATAGAACTCCAGGTAGCGAGGGTTCCCGGTATCGAGGATCACGCCCTGTGAGTTTTCATCCACGGCGCACCAGTTGTGCACGGCTTGCAACAGTTGTTCGCCGAAATGTTTGCCCTGGAACTGCGGATGAACCCCCAGCAACGGCAGGACGTGCACCGAGTCGTTTGGCACACAGGCTTCCACGGCAGCGTGATACTCGAGGTAGCGACGGGTGCAGCGAAATCCCGTACTGAGCACCATGCGCAGGCGCCAGGCCCAACTTTCGGTGACGCCGAGGCGACGTTGTGGCGGTGCGATCAGGGCGATGCCGATCAGGCGGTCGTTGACCAGCAGGCCGATGGCCGGCAGGTCCTGAAAAAAGTGCTGGGTTACCAACTCGCGCACTGTGGCGCGAACCCGCTGTTCGTAGCCGGGGCGCTCGGCTTCGAACAGATAGCCGAAGGTCGGCTCGTGTCGATAAGCCTGGTACAGCAACGAACGCGCTTCGCGGCCGTAGCCGCTGTCGAGCATGTGAATATCGGCGATGGCGGTCGAGGTTTCGGGCATGACGGTTGATCTCCCCGGCACAGCTCGGGTGGCTGCGCTCTTGTTGTTACGAGCCTGTTGGCGCTGACACAGTTCCGAAATGAGTGTAGGCAATGAAATCGCCTTCGCGAGCAAGCCCGCTCCCACAGGTGATGCGCCAGCCTTGCTTTTGTGGGAGCGGGCTTGCTCGCGAAAGGGCCATCACTGCCCATACACATCTGACAGGCACAGCCGAATCCCCTCACCCCACACTGGCCCGATTCCCACATGTCAGCTAGCATCGCCCTTTTGCCAGGACTGCCGACCATGAAGATCGTCTCCTTCAACATCAACGGGCTGCGCGCCCGCCCCCATCAGCTGGCGGCGCTGATCGAAAAGCACCAGCCCGATGTGATCGGCTTGCAGGAAACCAAGGTCCACGACGAACAGTTCCCGCTGGCCGAGGTGCAGGCCCTGGGTTATCACGTGTACTTCCACGGGCAAAAAGGCCATTACGGCGTCGCCCTGCTCTCGCGCCAGGAGCCGCTGGCCCTGCATAAAGGTTTCGCCACCGACGAAGAAGACGCCCAACGACGCTTCATCTGGGGCACCTTCGCCGACGCCAATGGCGTGCCGGTGACCATCATGAACGGTTATTTCCCACAGGGCGAAAGCCGCGACCACCCGACCAAGTTCCCGGCCAAGCAGCGTTTCTACGGCGATTTGCAGCAATTGCTGGAAAGCCAGTTCAAGAACGACCAGCCGCTGGTGGTGATGGGCGATGTGAACATTTCCCCGGAAGACTGCGACATCGGCATCGGCCCGGACAACATGAAGCGCTGGCTGAAAACCGGCAAGTGCAGCTTCCTGCCGGAAGAGCGCGAGTGGATGGCCCGTCTGAAGAACTGGGGCCTGGTCGACAGTTTCCGTCACTTGAACCCGGACGTGACCGACACCTTCAGCTGGTTCGACTATCGCAGCCGTGGCTTCGAAGACGAGCCCAAGCGTGGCCTGCGCATCGACCTGATCCTCGCCTCCCACGGCCTGTTGCCACGGGTGAAGGCCGCCGGTGTGGACTATGAACTGCGAGGCATGGAAAAACCTTCGGACCATGCGCCGATCTGGCTTGAGTTGAGCTGATTCAGGACCAACCACAATCCCCTGTGGGAGCGAGCTTGCTCGCGATAGCAGTCTTACATTCAACATCGATATTGAATGTAAAGTCCCCATCGCGAGCAAGCTCGCTCCCACAGGGGACCACCACTGCAATTTGTCATTTTTCGGAAACCTTACTGACTTAATCTCCCGACACCTCCTTTGGCTATATATGGTGCCGGCATGATGCTGCGCGTGTTGTTCCTGTTGATGCTGTGCACGGGCTTGCCGCAGGCGGCCTCGGCCGGCGACTTGCCGACACCCGAACACGGCCCGGCGCTGCGGATTCAGGGTTCCAACACCATCGGTGCGGCATTGGGGCCGGCGCTGGTCGAGGGTCTGTTGAGTGAACAGGGCCTGCGCAAGATCCGCCGTGAAACCCCGGACACCGCCAACGAACTGCGCATCGTCGGCGAAACCGTTCAGGGCCGTCGGGTCGTGGTGGAGGTAGCGGCCCATGGCTCCAGCACCGGTTTCACTGCACTCAAAGCAGCCAGCGCCGATCTGGCCGCCTCGTCGCGCCCAATCAAGGACAGCGAACTGGCCAGCCTGCAATCGCTCGGCGACCTGAAAAGCCCGAGCGCCGAACAGGTCATTGCCATCGATGGCCTGGCGATCATCCTTCATCCGGACAATCCGCTGAACCAACTCGACACCGTGCAACTGGCGCGCATTTTCAGTGGCGAGGTGAAGAGCTGGGAAGACATTGGCGGTCGCGGCGGGCCGATTCATCTGTATGCACGGGATAATCAGTCCGGGACCTACGACACCTTCAAGGAACTGGTCCTCAGCGGCCACGGGAAAACCCTCGGCAGTGCGGCGAAGCGCTTCGAGTCCAGCGAACAACTGTCCGATGCGGTCAGCGCTGACCCGCATGGCATCGGTTTCATCGGTTTGCCCTACGTGCGCCAGGCTAAAGCCGTGGCCATTGTCGACGGTCAATCGCAAGCCATGCCGCCGCTCAACAGCCTGATTGCCACGGAAGATTATCCGCTGTCCCGTCGGCTGTTCTTCTATCTGCCACCCAACGGGAAAAATCCCTGGGCCAATGCCCTGGTGGCGTTTGCCCAAAGCACTAAGGGTCAGGCCATTGTGGCCGCCAATGGCTTTATCGCCCAAACCGTCCAGGCCATGGCCGTTACCCCCAATGCGCTGATGCCAGAGGGTTATCAGGCGCTAAGCAGACATGCTCAGCGGTTGTCGGTGAACTTCCGTTTCGAGGAAGGCAGCGCCACCCTGGACAACAAGGCCCGACAAGACCTGTGGCGGGTGCTCGACTATATAAAGCAGCACGACAAAACGGCTGGGCAAGTGACGCTGGTGGGGTTTGGCGATGCCAAGAGCGACCCGGCGCGCGCCGATCTGTTGTCGAAGCTGCGGGCCATGGCGGTACGGCGGGAGTTGGTGAAGAGCGGCGTGGTGTTTCGCGAGATTCGCGGATTCGGTGCCGAAATGCCGGTGGCGGCCAATAGCGCCGATGAGGGAAGGATCAAGAATCGGCGGGTTGAGGTTTGGGTGTATTGAACTGAAATGCGAACAAATGTGGCGAGGGGGCTTGTCGGAACGCCGCACCGCCCCGTTCGGCTGCGAAGCAGTCGCGAATCATCCACCGCGTTGCATCAGAGCCAACACGGTGAATGGATTCAGGCCCGCTTCGCGGTCCAACGGGGGCAAGCCCCCTCGCCACAAATACTCACTGCCCACAAATTTTTTGCGGTCTTATTGCCCGCTACGCATCATCTCCTTCGGCACATATTTGCCGATTTCGAACTTGCCGATTGCCGCACGGTGCACTTCGTCCGGGCCGTCGGCCAGGCGCAGGGTGCGTTGCATTGCATACATGTAGGCCAGCGGGAAATCGTTGGAAACCCCTGCCCCGCCATGGATCTGGATCGCCCGGTCGATCACCCGCAATGCCACGTTTGGCGCGACGACCTTGATCTGCGCGATCTCGCTTTTCGCCACTTTGTTGCCGACGGTGTCCATCATGTACGCCGCTTTCAACGTCAGCAGGCGTGCCATGTCGATTTCCATCCGCGAGTCGGCGATCTTGTCGATGTTGCCGCCCAGGCGTGCCAGAGGCTTGCCGAACGCCGTGCGGTTCACCGAGCGCTTGCACATCAGTTCCAGGGCGCGCTCGGCCATGCCGATCGAACGCATGCAATGGTGAATCCGGCCAGGGCCAAGGCGACCTTGAGCAATTTCGAAGCCGCGTCCTTCGCCCAGCAGGACGTTTTCGTATGGCACCCGTACGTTTTCGAAATGCACTTCGGCGTGCCCATGAGGTGCATCGTCGTAACCGAACACCGGCAGTGGACGCACGATCTTCACACCGGGCGCATCCACCGGCACCAGAATCATCGAGTGCTGGGCGTGACGTGGCGCGTCCGGATTGCTCAGGCCCATGAAAATCAGGATTTTGCAGCGCGGGTCGCAAGCACCCGAGGTCCACCATTTCTTGCCGTTGATCACCCACTCGTCGCCATCGCGCACGGCACGGGCGGCCATGTTGGTGGCGTCGGAGGACGCGACATCCGGTTCGGTCATGGCGAACGCCGAGCGGATCTCGCCCCGCAGCAGCGGTTCGAGCCAACGTTGTTTCTGCTCTTCGTTGGCGTAGCGCACCAGCACTTCCATGTTGCCGGTGTCCGGTGCCGAGCAGTTGAACGGCTCTGGACCCAGCAGCGAGCGGCCCATGATTTCCGCCAGTGGCGCGTATTCGAGGTTGGTCAGGCCGGCACCCAGTTCGGACTCAGGCAGAAACAAATTCCACAGGCCTTCGGCCTTGGCCTTGAGTTTGAGTTCTTCCATGATCGCCGTCGGCTGCCAGCGATCGCCCTCGGCGACCTGGCGCTCGAACACGGCTTCGGCGGGATAGACGTAGGTGTCCATGAACGCTGTTACGCGCTCACGCAGTTCCTGAACCTTGGGCGAATAAGCGAAATCCATGAGCGAGATACCTTCTTGGGGGAGGTTGTTTTAGGTCATGTATCGATGCTAGAACAGCGTTGATAATTTACCTAGCCTATTCTCGGCGTGTATAAACATTCATCACCGATATATGATCGGCTGATCGTCACGGTCAGCCCGCCCACACAATAAGAGAGCCGCGTAATGAATCTGAGCAAGGTCGATCTCAACCTTTTCATCGTCTTCGACGCGATCTACACCGAAGCCAACCTGACCCGCGCCGGGCAGATTGTGGGCATTACCCAGCCAGCGGTGTCGAACGCTCTGGCCCGGTTGCGCGAGACCTTCAACGACCCGTTGTTCGTGCGCACAGCCCAGGGCATGGTGCCCACGCCCATGGCACAGAACATCATCGGCCCGGTGCGCAACGCGCTCTCGCTGCTGCGCGTGTCGGTGCAGGAAAGCCGCATTTTCAACCCGCAGCAAGCGGTCAAGACCTATCGCATCAGCATGACCGACCTGACCGAAGCGGTGATCCTGCCGCCGCTGTTCCAGCGCCTGCGCCGCCTGGCTCCGGCGGTGATCATCGAAAGCTTCCTGTCCAAACGTCGCGAAACCACCAAGGAACTGGCGGCCGGACGCCTCGACTTCGCGGTGGATGCGCCGCTCAACACCGACCCGCAGGTGCGTCACGTCAAGTTGATGGAGGACCGCTACGTGTGCGCCATGCGCAAGGGGCATCCGCTGGCGGGCAAGGAAAAACTCGCACTGGACGATTACCTGAGCCTGACCCACATCCATATTTCCAGTCGCCGCAGCGGCCTCGGCTATGTCGACCTGGCGCTGGGCAAGATGGGCATTCAGCGCAAGATCGCCCTACGCTCCCAGCATTACCTGATGGCCTCACAAGTGTTGCAGCAGACCGACATGGTCATGACCGTACCGGAACGCTTCGCCCGTCGTAACGATTTGCACGCCTTTTACCTGCCGGTCAATGATGTGCCGCCGGTGGAAACCCACCTCTACTGGCACGAAAGCACTGACCAGGACCCGGCGAACCGTTGGATGCGCGAGCAGATGATCGAGTTGTGCCAGCAGGTGACGGCGCAGGAGAAAAAGCTCGAGAAGGTGTAGGGGTTGATACCGAGGTGCCCCCATCGCGAGCAAGCTCGCTCCCACAGTAGGTATCCAGTGAACACAATACTTGTGTCCGACACAGATCCCTGTGGGAGCGAGCTTGCTCGCGATGAGGCCCTTCTCCACACCGCAAAGACCTGCCCCTTGACGTAAACGTCAACCTGCCATTAGCTTAGCGCCATGACCTTTTGCGAGCGCGTCCATGAGCAGCCAGACCTACAGCATTTCCGATCTCGCCCGCGAGCTCGACATCACCACCCGTGCCATTCGCTTTTATGAAGAGCAAGGCCTGCTCAGCCCCGAGCGCCGTGGCCAGGAACGCATTTACTCGCCCCGCGACAAGGTCAGCCTGAAGCTGATCCTGCGGGGCAAGCGCATCGGTTTCTCCCTGGCTGAATGCCGCGAGCTGATCGAGCTCTACGATCCGTCCAGCGGTAACACCAAACAGTTGCACAGCATGCTGGCGAAAATCAGTGAGCGCCGGGAGCAGCTTGAACAGCAAATGCTGGACATCGAACAGATGAAACTGGAACTCGATACCGCCGAAGAGCGCTGCGTGCAGGCGCTGGAGCAGACGCTCAAAAGCCAGGAAGTCATTCAGTAAAACCCGACCCCTTGTAGGAGCGAGCCTGCTCGCGATGGTCGTTAACGATAACGCGTGTTTGCTGGATAAACACGGTGCCTGGGAGCCCATCGCGAGCAGGCTCGCTCCTACAGGGTTCTCCGAACAATCAGCACAGGTCGAACCCCATGCCCCTCCCCACCCACGTACGCATTGTCGAAGTCGGCCCACGCGACGGCCTGCAAAATGAAGCCCAACCCATCAGTGTTACCGATAAGGTGCAACTGGTCGACGCACTGACCGCAGCCGGGCTCGGCTATATCGAAGTCGGCAGTTTCGTTTCGCCCAAGTGGGTGCCGCAGATGGCCGGCTCCGCCGAGGTCTTCGCGCAGATCCAGCGCAAACCGGGCGTGGTCTACGGCGCGCTCGCCCCCAACTTGCGCGGTTTCGAAGATGCCCTCGCTGCCGGGGTCAAGGAAGTGGCCGTGTTCGCGGCGGCGTCCGAAGCGTTTTCCCGGCGCAACATCAATTGCTCGATCAGCGAAAGCCTGGAGCGTTTCGGGCCGATCATGGACGCCGCCAGACAACATGGGGTGACCGTGCGCGGGTATGTGTCCTGCGTGCTGGGCTGTCCCTATGAAGGTCATGTCACCCCGGAGCAGGTCGCCATGGTCGCCCGCGAGCTGTATGCCATGGGCTGCTATGAGGTCTCGCTGGGGGACACCATCGGCACCGGCACCGCTGGCGCAACCCGCAAGATGTTTGAAGTGGTATCGAAGGAGGTGCCCCGGGAGAAACTCGCCGGGCACTTCCACGACACCTACGGTCAGGCTGTGGCCAACATCTACGCCAGCTTGCTGGAAGGCATCTCGGTGTTCGACAGCTCCATCGCAGGTCTCGGCGGCTGCCCCTACGCCAAGGGTGCCAGCGGTAACGTCGCCACCGAAGACGTGGTTTACCTGCTCAACGGCCTGGGCATCGACACCGGAATCGACCTCGACGCCTTGATGCTCGCCGGCCAGCAGATTTGCACGGTGTTGGGTCGCCCTACCGGCTCCCGCGTGGCCAAGGCCCGCAGCGCAAAGTGAGTGCGCTGAGTGTGTCCGGGTGTTACCGCACGGACTCAAACGTGGGCACAAGCGAGTAACACGGAAACAAAATGTAGGGTTTTGCCTGAGGCGCAAAACCCTACAAATTTTCAAACCATTGATTTTAAAGGCTTTTATAAAGTTGGCACGCCTCCTGCTACATCTATCGCATAACAAGAATAAAAAAATTGCGGCAAACCTAATAAAAACAAGACGTAACGACTCTGACATAACAAAAACAACACGGCAGAGACGCAGCTAACAGATTTTTTTGGAGAAGATGTGCTTTTCAGGGTGCTTTTCGGAGTTACCCGCAACCGGGCAGAGAATAATAAAACTACCTTCAGGTAGCTCCCGAACTGGTTGGATCGCTCAGCGAGAAAGTAGATCAGCGCTCAAAAAAATACGTTTGCTCTTGATCCCGAATGGGGATCGCCAAAAACAGCGGTAAAGGGCAACGGTTGCCAAAAACAAAAACAGACCGACCCTCAATAATAAAAAAAGAGCACGCGCAACGAAAATTAAAGGGGAGCTTCGGCTCCCCTTTGTGCTGTCTGCGATTCTGAAAACTCTTCAAGACACTGTGGGAGCGAGCTTGCTCGCGATGGCGGTGGATCAGTCAGCACAAATGTTGAATGTCACACCCTCATCGCGAGCAAGCTCGCTCCCACAGGTTTCCTCTTCATTCCTGCTTTTCGCGCAACTCCTCGATACTGATCTCGCGCATCCGGAATTTCTGGATCTTGCCAGTCACCGTCATCGGAAACTCCTCGACGAACTTGAAGTAGCGCGGCGTCTTGAAGTGCGCGATGCGCTCCTTGCACCAGGTTTGCAGCTCTTGCTCGGTGGCGCTGTGGCCGGGGTGGAACTTGATCCAGGCGACAATCTCTTCGCCGTAGCGCGAGCAAGGAATGCCGATCACCTGCACGTCCGCAACGGCCGGATGAGTGAAGAAAAATTCTTCCAGCTCCCGCGGGTAAATATTCTCACCACCACGGATGATCATGTCCTTGTTGCGCCCGGCAATGCACACGTAACCCTCGTCGTTCATGCTCGCCAGATCACCGGTATGCATCCACCCAGCCTGATCGATGGCGTCCGCCGTGCCTTCAGGGTTGTTCCAATAGCCGAGCATCACGCTGTAACCGCGGGTGCATAGCTCACCGATGGTGCCACGCGGCACCAGGTTGCCCGCTTCGTCGATGATCTTGCTTTCCAGTTGCGGCTGGGTGCGGCCGACGGTGGTCACGCGCAGTTCCAGGTCGTCTGAAGGACCGGTCTGCAACGACACCGGACTGGTTTCCGTCATGCCGTAGGCAATCTGCACTTCGCTCATGTGCATTTCGCTGATGACCCGGCGCATCACCTCGATAGGACAGGTTGCGCCCGCCATGATCCCGGTGCGCAGGCTCGACAGGTCGAACCCGGCACGCTGAGGTTGATCGAGCATGGCGATGAACATGGTCGGTACGCCGTACAGCGCGGTGGCCTTTTCTTCGGCCACAGTGCCCAGGGTCAGCAACGGATCGAACGCGTCGTTCGGGTAAATCATCGTACTGCCATGGGTGATGCAGCCAAGATTGCCCATGACCATGCCGAAGCAGTGATACAGCGGCACCGGGATCACCAGGCGATCGGCCACCGTCAAGCCCAGGCTTTCGCCAACCATGTAACCGTTGTTGAGAATGTTGTAGTGACTGAGGGTCGCGCCCTTGGGAAAACCGGTGGTGCCAGAGGTGTACTGGATGTTCACCGCCTGATCGAAATGCAGGCTTTCCTGACGCTCGCGCAATTGTTCAGGAGACACGCTGCCAGCCAGATCCGTCAGTTGCGACCAGGGCAGGAAACCGCTGGGCGGCTGCACATCCAGGCTGATCACGCCGCGCAACTCCGGCAACCGCTCGCTGAGCAATTTGCCGATGGACTGCTCTGCCAGTTCCGGCACCAGGCCCTGCACCATGGCGTGATAGTTCGAGGTCTTGAAGGCCCCGGCACACACCAGCCATTGGCAGCCGGATTGCTTCAACACGTATTCGAGTTCGGAACTGCGATACGCCGGATTGATGTTGACCAGGATCACGCCGATTTTCGCGGTGGCAATTTGGCTGATGCACCACTGCGCACAGTTCGGCGCCCAGATGCCGAGGCGGTCCCCGGCTTGCAGCCCCAGCGCCAGCAGTGCCCTGGCGTGCAGGTCCGCGGCCTCGGCCAATTGCCGCCAGGTGTAACGCAGCTGTTGATGGCGCACCACCAGCGCCTCCCCGTCCGGGTACTGCGCAACCGTGTTGTCGAACGCCTGGCCGATGGTCATCGCCAGCAAGGCTTTGTCCTGGGAACCACGGGTGTAACTGCGTTGCGGGCTTGCACTGGGTTGATCCATGACGACCCCTATTGTCTTTATTTTGTAGGAGCGAGCTCGCTCGCGAAGAACGTCAAGGCACCGCGTTTATCCAGACAACACGGGTTATCGTTGACGTCCTTCGCGAGCAAGCTCGCTCCTACAGAATCACCCAAGTTGACGTTTACGTAAAGGGTGATTGACAGCCATTCGTCACAGGCTTACGTTAACGTAAAGGTGAGAACCCATTGACAGTCTCACCAACCGACAAAAAAGCCAAAAGGTGACCCATGAACTATCCATCCCTGAACTTTGCCCTCGGTGAAACCATCGACATGCTGCGCGATCAGGTTCAGTCCTTCGTCGCCAAGGAGATCGCCCCGCGCGCCGCTCAGATCGACATCGACAACCTGTTCCCCGCCGACCTGTGGCGCAAATTCGGTGACATGGGCCTGCTGGGCATTACCGTGCCGGAAGAGTACGGCGGTGCCGGCCTGGGTTACCTGGCCCACGTGGTGGCCATGGAAGAAATCAGCCGTGGCTCGGCTTCGGTGGCGTTGTCCTACGGCGCGCACTCCAACCTGTGCGTCAACCAGATCAACCGTAACGGCAACCACGAGCAGAAATCCAAATACCTGCCGAAGCTGATCAGCGGCGAGCACATCGGCGCTTTGGCCATGAGCGAACCGAATGCCGGGTCCGACGTGGTGTCGATGAAACTGCGTGCCGATAAACGCGGCGACAAGTACGTGCTCAACGGCAGCAAGACCTGGATCACCAACGGTCCGGACGCCAACACCTACGTGATCTATGCCAAGACCGACCTGGAAAAAGGCCCTCACGGCATCACCGCCTTCATCGTTGAGCGCGACTGGAAAGGCTTCAGTCGCAGCAACAAGTTCGACAAGCTCGGCATGCGCGGTTCGAACACCTGCGAGCTGTTTTTCGATGACGTCGAGGTGCCGGAAGAAAATATCCTCGGCGTGCTCAATGGCGGCGTGAAAGTGCTGATGAGCGGCCTCGACTACGAGCGTGTCGTGCTCTCCGGCGGCCCAACCGGGATCATGCAGGCGTGCATGGACCTGATCGTGCCGTACATCCACGACCGCAAGCAGTTCGGCCAAAGCATCGGCGAATTCCAGCTGATCCAGGGCAAGGTCGCCGACATGTACACCCAACTCAACGCCAGCCGCGCCTATCTGTATGCCGTGGCCCAGGCTTGCGAACGCGGCGAGACCACGCGCAAGGACGCCGCCGGCGTGATCCTCTACAGCGCCGAACGCGCCACGCAAATGGCCCTCGACGCGATCCAGATTCTCGGTGGCAACGGCTACATCAATGAATTCCCGGCTGGCCGTCTGTTGCGTGACGCCAAGCTGTACGAAATCGGCGCGGGCACCAGTGAGATCCGTCGCATGCTGATCGGTCGCGAACTGTTCAACGAAACCCGCTAAACGGAGCTGCACATGGCTACCCTGCATACCCAGCTCAACCCCCGTTCAGCGGAGTTCGCCGCCAACAGCGCAGCGATGCTCAAGCAGGTCGACGCGTTGCACACCCTGCTCGCCCAAGTGGCGCAAGGTGGCGGCCCGAAGGCTCAGGAACGCCATACCTCGCGGGGCAAATTGCTGCCTCGCGAGCGCATCAACCGCTTGCTGGATCCGGGTTCGCCGTTTCTGGAAATCAGCCAACTGGCGGCGTACGAGGTGTATGGCGAAGACGTCCCCGCTGCTGGCGTAATTGCCGGGATCGGCCGTGTGGAAGGCGTCGAGTGCATGATCGTCGCCAACGACGCCACGGTCAAAGGTGGTTCGTATTACCCGCTGACGGTGAAAAAGCACCTGCGCGCCCAGACCATCGCCCAGCAGAACCGTCTGCCGTGCATCTATCTGGTGGACTCCGGCGGCGCCAACCTGCCGCGTCAGGATGAAGTGTTCCCGGACCGCGAGCACTTCGGACGAATTTTCTTCAACCAGGCCAACATGAGCGCCCTGGGCATCCCGCAGATTGCCGTGGTCATGGGCTCCTGCACCGCTGGCGGCGCCTATGTACCGGCGATGGCCGACGAAGCGATCATGGTCCGCGAACAAGCGACCATCTTCCTCGCCGGCCCGCCGCTGGTGAAAGCCGCGACGGGTGAAGTGGTCAGTGCCGAGGACCTCGGCGGGGCCGATGTGCACTGCAAGATTTCCGGTGTGGCCGACCATTATGCCGAGAGCGATGAACACGCCCTGGCACTGGCACGCCGCAGCATCGCCAACCTCAACTGGCGCAAGCAAGGCGAGGTTCAGCAACGCACGCCGATCGCCCCGCTCTACAGCAGTGACGAGTTGTACGGCGTGGTCCCGGCCGACGCCAAGCAACCGTTTGACGTGCGCGAAGTGATTGCGCGGCTGGTGGACGGATCGGTGTTCGACGAGTTCAAGGCGCTGTTCGGGACGACGCTGGTCTGCGGTTTTGCTTACCTGCACGGTTACCCGATCGCGATCCTCGCCAACAACGGCATCCTCTTCGCTGAAGCGGCGCAGAAAGGCGCGCACTTCATCGAACTGGCGTGCCAGCGCGGCATCCCGCTGCTGTTCCTGCAGAACATCACCGGTTTCATGGTCGGGCAGAAGTACGAAGCTGGCGGCATCGCCAAGCACGGCGCGAAACTGGTGACCGCCGTGGCCTGCGCCAAGGTGCCGAAGTTCACCGTGATCATCGGCGGCAGTTTCGGTGCTGGTAACTACGGCATGTGCGGTCGCGCCTACGATCCGCGCTTCTTGTGGATGTGGCCGAATGCGCGAATCGGCGTGATGGGCGCCGAACAGGCGGCCGGCGTGCTGGTGCAGGTCAAGCGCGAACAGGCCGAACGCAGCGGCCATGGTTTCAGCGCCGAACAGGAAGCCGAGATCAAGCAACCGATCCTCGACCAGTACGAAGAACAGGGTCACCCCTACTATTCCAGCGCGCGTCTGTGGGACGACGGTGTCATCGACCCGGCCCAGACCCGCGACGTACTGGCCCTGGCCTTGTCCGCGTCGTTGAACGCGCCAATCGAACCGAGCCGCTTCGGCGTGTTCCGGATGTGATTTTTTGTAGGAGCGAGCTTGCTCGCGATGATCGTCAACGATAACGCTGAAAGCCTGACACCCAGCGGCGTCCTCAAGACCATCGCGAGCATGCTCGCTCCTACAGAACAGAGTTGTGGAGACGGACAATATGAGCGACTTCAACACCCTCGAACTGCTGACCGACCCCCGTGGTTTTGCCACGCTGTGGCTCAGCCGTGAAGAAAAGAACAACGCCTTCAATGCCGAAATGATCCGCGAACTGATACTCGCCCTCGACAAAGTCGCCAGCGATGCCAGCCTGCGGTTTCTGATCGTGCGCGGTCGCGGCAAGCATTTCAGCGCCGGCGCCGACCTGGCCTGGATGCAGCAATCGGCCGAGCTCGATTACGCTACCAACCTCGATGACGCCCGGGAACTGGCGGAATTGATGTACAACCTGGCCAAACTGAAGATTCCGAGCCTGGCCGTCGTGCAAGGCGCAGCCTTTGGCGGCGCATTGGGCTTGATCAGTTGCTGCGACATGGCCATCGGTGCCGATGATGCGCAATTCTGCCTGTCGGAAGTGCGCATCGGCCTGGCACCCGCGGTAATCAGCCCGTTCGTGGTGCAAGCCATTGGCGAGCGCGCTACACGTCGCTACGCCTTGACCGCTGAGCGCTTCGGCGGGCAACGGGCACGGGAAATCGGATTGTTGTCGGAGAGCTATGCAAGTGCCGAGCTGGAACAGAAAGTCGAGCAATGGATCGACAATCTGCTGCTCAACAGTCCGGCCGCGATGCGCGCCAGCAAGGACCTGTTGCGCGAAGTCGGCGACGGCTCACTGACCCCGGCATTGCGCCGCTACACCGAAAACGCCATCGCCCGCATCCGCGTCAGCCCCGAAGGCCAGGAAGGCCTGCGCGCCTTCCTGCAAAAACGTCCGCCGAGCTGGCAAGCCGAAACCACCAAGGAGCCCCGTTGATGAGCGCACCTGTCCTCACCACCCTGCTGGTGGCCAACCGTGGCGAAATCGCTTGCCGGGTAATGCGTACCGCCAAGGCCCTGGGCCTGACCACCGTGGCCGTGCACAGCGCCACCGACCGTGACGCCCGGCACAGCCGCGAAGCTGACATTCGGGTTGACCTCGGCGGCAGCAAAGCCGTTGACAGCTATCTGCAGATCGACAAACTGATCGCTGCCGCCAAGGCCAGCGGCGCCCAGGCGATTCACCCCGGCTATGGCTTTCTGTCGGAGAACGCCGGGTTCGCCCGCGCCATCGAAGCGGCCGGCCTGATTTTCCTTGGCCCGCCCGCCTCGGCCATCGATGCCATGGGCAGCAAGTCCGCCGCCAAAGCCCTGATGGAAACCGCTGGCGTGCCACTGGTGCCCGGTTATCACGGCGAAGCCCAGGACCTGGAAACCTTCCGCGCCGCCTGCGAACGCATCGGCTATCCGGTGTTGCTCAAGGCCACGGCCGGGGGTGGCGGCAAAGGCATGAAAGTGGTCGAGGACGTCAGCCAATTGGCCGAAGCCCTGGCCTCGGCCCAGCGTGAGGCGCAATCGTCGTTCGGCGACTCGCGGATGCTGGTGGAGAAATACCTGCTCAAGCCACGTCACGTGGAAATCCAGGTGTTCGCCGACCAGCACGGCAACTGCCTGTACCTCAACGAACGCGACTGCTCGATCCAACGTCGTCATCAGAAAGTCGTCGAAGAAGCACCGGCACCGGGCCTGAGTCCGGAGCTGCGGCGCGCCATGGGTGAAGCCGCCGTACGCTCGGCGCAGGCCATCGGTTATGTCGGTGCCGGCACCGTGGAGTTTTTGCTGGATGCGCGCGGCGAGTTCTTCTTCATGGAAATGAACACCCGCCTGCAGGTCGAACACCCGGTCACCGAAGCCATCACGGGCCTCGACTTGGTGGCTTGGCAGATTCGCGTGGCACGCGGCGAAGCGTTGCCGATGACTCAGGACCAGGTGCCACTGGTGGGGCACGCGATCGAAGTGCGGCTGTATGCCGAAGACCCGGGCAATGATTTCCTGCCGGCGACCGGTCGCCTGGAGCTGTATCGCGAATCCGCCCAAGGGCCGGGGCGTCGAGTGGACAGCGGCGTTGAAGAAGGCGATGAAATATCGCCTTTCTACGACCCGATGCTCGGCAAGTTGATTGCCTGGGGTGAAGACCGTGAACAGGCGCGCTTGCGCCTGCTGAGCATGCTCGACGAATTCGCCATCGGCGGGCTGAAGACCAACATCAATTTCCTGCGGCGCATCATAGGCCACCCGGCATTTGCCGCTGCCGAACTGGATACCGGCTTCATTCCGCGTTATCAGGAACAGTTGCTGCCGACCCCAGCGGAACTCAGCGATGACTTCTGGCAAGCCGCCGCCCAGGCGTTCGCCCAGAGCCAGCCCCATGCAACCCGCGCCGATGACCCGAGTTCGCCGTGGGCTGCACCTAACGGGCTGCGTGCCGGCTTGCCGAGAGAAATCACCCTTCACTTGAGTTGTGAAGGTCAGGACCGTGCGCTGACGCTGGGCGACATCAATGCCCACAGCGCTCGGCTCAAGGGCGAGCAACTGCTGACCGAGCACGAAGGCGTGCGCCGTCAGCACCGCGCAATACGCCGTGGCGACTATGTGTATTTGCAGTGGGATGGCGAGTTGCGCCGCATCGAGTCTTACGACCCGATCAGCGCCGTCGAGGCCAGCCACAGCCATCAGGGCGGGCTGACCGCTCCCATGAACGGCAGCATCGTCCGGGTACTGGTAGAGGCCGGGCAATCGGTCGAGGCCGGGGCGCAATTGGTGGTACTGGAAGCGATGAAGATGGAGCACAGCATCCGCGCGCCCCACGCCGGGGTGATCAAGGCGCTGTATTGCCAGGAAGGCGAAATGGTCAGCGAAGGCAGTGCGCTGGTCGAACTGGAAGAAGCGTGAAATGAGATCGGTCCTACGCATCGCGAGGACCGATCTGATCAGAACCTGGCTGTTGCCTGAACCACTACACCGATGATTCGACACTCTTCGGTGTACAAGGCTTTCGGATACGTCGGATTGAGCGGGACCAGATAACGCTGCCCGCCCTCTTCGATGAGCTTGCGGAACGTGGCTTCGTTGCTGCCCGGCCACTGGGCAATGACCAGTTTGCCAGGTTCGACGTCCACCGCAGGGTCCACCAGGATCAGCATGCCTTCCGGGATACTGATGCCATTGGGTGCGGTCATCGCATCGCCTGCCACTCTCAACCAGAATGCCGGCCCCCGGGCGTGGTAATCGGACAGTTCAAAGTGTCCTTTTCCGTATACCGGAACCTCGCCGTCACGCACTACGGCAGGTTCGCGCCAGTCACTGACCGGGTAGCGAAAGTACGGGTTGTACTTCTGTGTCAGGGGGATTTCGTCGTCCGTTGACGCCTGCGGCTCCCGGATCACCAGCGCCACTTCGAGAAACTCAAGGCCCAGCGCCCGCAGCACACGGTTCATGTCTTCGATGCCGGGTTCACGACGTTTGTTGAGCCAGTGGCCAATGCCGCCCTGGGACATCCCGAGGCGCTCGGCGAGTATCTCTTGAGTGATTTTGAGTTCACTCATCTTGGCCTTGACCAATTCAATCCATTTATCCATGTGCGGCACGATACGTGGGCGACTCCAGCCATCAAAACACAAAATGTAGTATTTAAATTGTCGTCACAAATACAGTTCGTATTAGGATCGGTTCACGGATCTGAATCTAACACGGAGCTTGCCATCGCCATGAACCAACCCACCAATGACCTGCCGGACATGCACATCGACACCACCTTTACCTCGCCCCTGGACTCAGCGGCGGCACAACGCGCGCTGGACTATTACTTGAAACCAGCTGTTTCGGAGGGAGTGGCCGAGCCGCGTTTTTTTGATGTAAACCGCAATATCAGCGGCGAAGAGGCGCTGGTCCATGCCCTGGACCTGTTGCGCTGTGCTGCCGCCACCGCGTACGAGTCCGCCAATCATCTGCAAGGCGCAAGCCGCGACCTGGCATTTTCGACGGTGCACATGATCGACATGGCCAAGGCGATGGTCGATCGATCGCTGGAGAAGTATGAAAACGGTTGAGGTGAGAAGACAAATCGAGAGGGCAGGAAAGAATTTTCCTGTCGCGCAGGTAAAAACGTTTGACTTGCAAACGAGAATGATTATTATTGCATCAACTGATCGCGAGATCAGTCGATGGACCAGGTGACCTTAGGTCGGTCTCCTGGACTATCTCCTCATCAGGCTAATCACGGTTTTTGACCCGGCTTTTTGCCGGGTCTTTTTTTTGCCAGTTTTTCTGGCTTTGGCTTCAGGCTAATGAAGTCTTTGGGTGCCGCAAATTCGATGGCGCGGATGATATCAAAAGAATTCCAGTTGGCAAGAGAAGCCCGGCATCATTGGCTAAAACCAGCGACAGATAGCACTTGAGAATCAATCGCATAGTCTCTAAGCTGCGGCGGCGTCAAGGAGGACGCCCCCACCCTCGCACCCCGCAATTCCCCTCGGTTTCACCCCACTCTTGCGTGTAAAGTAGCCACCATAAAAATCATATTCAAGGACCCGATTATGGCCGTGGCTAAATCTTCTTTCGACATCAGTGCCAACTTCGACAGCGGCAATATCCAGGTAATCGATGTCAGCGACCCGCTCAAGCCCCTGCTGGCGATCCGCCCCGATACCAAAAGCAACCATTTCCAATGGTTCCACTTCAAGGCCAGCGGCCTGCATGTCGGCCAGGAGCACTGGTTTCGCCTGAACAATGCCAGCCAATCCTCCTACAACAAGGCCTGGGCCGGCTATCAGGCGGTGGCGTCCTACGACCACGTCAACTGGTTCCGCGTACCGACCATTTTCGAAGGCGACTGCCTGCGCTTCAGCCTCGAAGCCGAGCAGACCCATGCCTGGTTCGCCTACTTCGAACCCTACAGCCGAGGTCGCCACGACTGGCTGATCGAGCAGGCGCTGACCAAGGCCGGCACCGAACTGCTGGCCACCGGCAAGAGTGTCGAAGGTCGCGACATCCAGCTATTGCGCAAAGGCACCGGGGCTGAAGGCCGGCGCAAGGTGTGGATGATTGCCCAGCAACATCCGGGCGAGCACATGGCCGAGTGGTTCATGGAAGGCGTGATCGAGCGCCTGGAAAAGAACGACGACCCGGTGCTGAACAAACTGCTGGCCGGCGCCGACCTGTACCTGGTGCCGAACATGAACCCGGATGGCGCCTTCCACGGACACCTGCGCACCAACGCCATGGGCCAGGACCTGAACCGCGCCTGGCAGAACGCCAGCCAGGAAATCAGCCCGGAAGTCCTGTTCGTTCAGCAGCAGATGGAAAAATACGGCGTCGATATGTTCCTCGACGTCCATGGTGACGAGGAAATCCCTCATGTGTTCACCGCTGCTTGCGAAGGCAATCCGGGTTACACACCGCGGATCGAAAAACTCGAAGAACACTTCCGCAACCACCTGAAACACACCACAAAGGATTTCCAGACCAAACACGGCTACACCCGCGACGAGCCTGGTCAAGCCAACATGACGCTGGCCTGCAACAGCGTGGGGCAGAAGTACGACTGCCTGTCGCTGACCCTGGAAATGCCGTTCAAGGATCATGACGATCATCCGAACCCGTTGACGGGCTGGTCAGGCAAGCGGTCGAAGCAGTTGGGGAAGGATGTTTTGACGACGGTGGCGGAGATGGTCGATACGTTGCGCTGAACAAACGAACACTATGCCCTGTGAAAAGGGCATAGTGCTTGCGCTGACTCAACAATCCGAAAGTCTAAACCCTCAATCTCCACTGATTGAAACTGCAACTCTAATCGGCCTCGACCAAGACCCGCCTAAACTGACACCGTACAGTCTTATTTCCCCTGTATACTGCCCTCTAGGCAGATCAGGATTATCAGCCTTGGAATACTCAATCACGATGTGCATATCCGCACCATTGGAGCAATCCTGTGCAGTATTCAAAGCAACACTGACACATGTTCCTATTGATTTTTTGCCTTGCAGCTTGACTTTGTATGGTGTTCCTGAGCGATCCATAAGAGTCGCAGTCAAAGCCGTTGTAACGGGATGCCCTGCGCCTATTTGCAGTTGAACCGGACCTTCATCGGCATGATATGCAAGTACACCAACCATGCTGTCTCTCGGTGGTCGCTGCCTGGCAATAGTTAGTTTAGCTGCTGCGTAATTACCAATACCAGCCAATATCATCCGTTCGCCATCGAAAGGAGGACTGTAGATAGACATTCTTTCAGCGTTTTCACGCCATACACGGGCCATATCCGCTGTAGCGGCATTTCCTATAGGTAAACCATGAGCATCACGCACAGCGGGTGTTGAGTAATACGGGTTAGCATTCCCGCATTGAGCAGTGAAGGTTTTTCCGTTCGCAAAGCCATATCCATAGGGGATTATACCTCCGCCATCATGCTGGCAATGTATTCCGCCCGCGTTATGTCCTACTTCATGACGAAACGCCTCTCCATAAACATTGCCAATAGCAAACCTGCCTGGCGTATACGCCCAACCGCCTGCCGAGTCATCGGGATGACCTGAAAACACGCCATAGACCATATCCGGCTCGAATGTTTTCATACCCTCAGAAAAAATCTCGGGTAGCCGCCCTAAAGTCTGATTATTTCCCGGTGTGATCGAATAGTTATTTTCAACAACTTGCACCCCAACCAATTTCAGAGATACATTTGTTACAAGCGAATTACGCAAAGCCAAATTAACGCTTTCCACCTGCGCTAATGCATTGGCATGAGCATCTCCACCAGCGGCCTCAACCGCAGAACGTGAATACCCAATGAGCATGTCGATGACATAGGGTCCTGCCGAAGCTGGCGACTTCGGCACAACGGTATTTGCGTCTTCCACTACCATATCCGGAAGCGAATAATCTCGTTTTGGGAAAGGAGTAAAGCGACTTTCACCTTTACCCTTGACAACAAGCAAACCATTGTTTCCGGGTTGTTCAATTACAGCAGTCAACCCACCGTTACCAGACCTGACTGTCACCAATGAGCCGACAGACTTGTCCGGCATCAATAGATTCCCGCTCTCAACGGTATAACCATCAATCACATTAGAGCTCGACCGTTCAAACACCCCCGGTTTAATCAAATCCGCATACAGTTGCTCCGTCGATTTACTCGCAACATTCTCCACAACCCAGCTTTTCACCCCACCCGGATCAGGCGGCGATGTATGGGCACAGGCACCCAGCAACACAGCCAACGACACAATCAATAGCGCTGAAGAAACACGCCGTATACAACGCACACCTGCAGTCTTGAACATGGTTCGTCTCCCTGAATAACACGATCAGTGCTGTTCGACTGACCTCGTCCGGGGCCACTGCAGTCTTTGAGCATTGAACGTGCTTTTTCAGGGGAGCGAAACTGTCAAAGTTGACAGGTCAACGAGCCACCTTCAGCAACAACCGGCTCGCAGTCTTTGAAATCACCCGCGATCCTTGCCCCGCAACATGCTGTCCAGCACATCATCCCGCCGCACCCAGCCGTGAAACAACGCGGCCGCCAAATGCAGCAACACGGTCAGAAACAGCAGATACGCCAGATACCCATGGGCCTTGCGCAAAAACGCAAACAGCTGGGCGTTCGCCGGCACGATCGACGGCAACTGCAGCGAACTGCTGAGCATCACCGGTTCGCCCGACGCCGAAATCATCGTCCAGCCCAGCAGCGGCAAGACCAGCATCAAGGCATACAGCAATACATGCGAGGCCTTGGCCGCCATCGCTTGCCAACCCGGCAAATCCGCCGGCAGCGGTGGTTGCGTGGTGGAGAACCGCACCACCAGCCGCACGATCACCAGCAGCAAGATCGCGACACCCAAAGGTTTGTGCAGATTGATCAGCCATTCATGCCGTTCGGACACCGAGGCGACCATGCCGGCACCGATAAACAGCATGGCGATGATCATCAGTGCCATCAGCCAGTGCAGCAGTCGCGCCAATGGAGCGAAGTGGTTGGGTTGGGTGCTCATTGCTGGGCCTCCTGTTTGGCGGCGGGCAACTGGCTGACTTCGCTGGTGCGACGCAGGTAGGAATTGGCGTAACCGGCTGAACGAGCGGCGAGCAACGGGTCGTCGGATGCTTCGATACCGGCGGGTAAAACCAGCGGGTCGTAATTGATGTCACGGCATTCGCCATTGAGTTGCGGCTGGGTTTTTTCCAGCACCAGCGTGCCTGCGTTCAACACTTTGCGCCCTTCAGGCCAGGCTTTGCTGGCGTCGTTCACGGGATCGCCGGGATTGGCCAGGATGATATTCAACTGCCAACGCAACGGTCCTGCGGCTATACGCTGAACCAGGTCTTTCTCCAGAAAGTCGCTGCCCTCGGGCGCCATGGCACCCGACGCATCCTGCGCTACCGGCACCATGCTCCAGCGCACAGCCTGGCGTTGTCCGGCAGCGTTCACCAGATAAAACGCGTTGACGCTGTTATAGGTCTCGGTGACGTAACTGGCTGACGGTTTGGCGGTCTTGATCCAGGCCAGAAATGGCGCAGCTTCCGGATGCGCACCGAAAAACGCCGGAACCGCGGTCGGGTTCGGCTTGCCCGTAGCCGGGTCCGGTGACTGCGCCTGCTGCAATTGATAGAACGCCTCGGGCGTGCCCACCGGGAACACCGGCATGCTGTTCATCCCCGTGCGCCACTGTTGGCCGTTGGCCTGGGTGAAGCGCAAGGCCATGCTGCGGATCGGCACGGCACTGTCCGGAGCGTAAGGATTGCCGGCCGGCAAGGCGAAACGTCCGACCACCGGCGTCCGAGCTTCGTTGAACACCTGGGCGGTGGAATAGCTGCGCGCCTCACCGCTGCTCTCGAAATGCCCGATCACGCACACGCCTTTGGAATGGTTGCGACGGAAACCCGGATGCACGCCGTTGTTGGTTTCCAGCACGTTGATCAGTTTCTTCGGAGTCAGGCGCTGTGGGTCAAAGGTGCCGTTGACGTAGGCAAACGCCCCAGCCAAGGCGGCAACGACCACAGCAATGCCAGCCAGACGCAACGTCAGGCTTGCCGCACTCAAGGGTGGCCGGGTTGGCGGTGATGATCGATCTACCATGAAAGACTCCAGGGCCATCGGCCACAAGTGAGAAGAATCAAGCAGACGCACCGCATGCAGGTTTATTCCCACGCGCGGTGTTTATTTTTTCTGACGTGGAATAACCTCCGGTACCGGACGTCTTCCTAGTCCCAAGCGTAGTGACTAGTCAGAACTTCATGAACGATATCGACGAACAACTGAGGGAAATCATTCCAGGATTGCGACGGTTCGCCGTGTCGTTGACGCGCAACACCAGCAGCGCTGACGACCTGGTGCAGGCGAGCCTGGAGCGGGCACTCTCGAGTTGGGCTGGCAAACGCGCCGAGGGCGACTTGCGCGCCTGGCTGTTCTCGATTCTCTATCGGCAGTTTCTCGATGCCCACCGTCGCTCCCGGCGCTATGCGCGCATGCTCGAATTCTTCACCAGGCGTGACGATGCCCAGCCCTCGGTGGAGCGCACCGTGATTGCCCAATCGACCCTCAACGCCTTCGACCGGCTGCCCACCGAGCAGCGCGCGCTGCTGCTCTGGGTGTCGGTGGAAGGTTTGAGTTACAAAGAGGTCGCCGAGATTCTCGACATACCCACCGGCACCGTGATGTCCCGCCTGTCCCGAGCTCGCCAGGCCCTGCGCCAACTCAGCGATGGCGAAATCAACCGCCCTTCCCTGCGGAGACTCAAATGATCAGCATGCCCCCCAGCGAACGTGACCTGCATGCCTACGTCGACCACCAACTGAGCGACGCCGACCGACGCCAGGTGGAGACGTTTCTGGCCGGTAACCCGCAGATGGCCGCGCAAGTGCGCGCCTGGCAGCAGGATGCCCAGGCACTGCGCGCAGCGCTGAGTGGTGCCTTGCAACAACCGTCGAACCCGGACCTGGATCCGGCGGTTATACGCCAACGTCTTAAACGCCAATCCCGTAGACACCTGGCCAGTGCCGCGGTGCTGTTCATCGCCGTCAGCGTCGGCGGTTTCAGCGGCTGGCAAGCGCGGGAGATGACACTGGCGAGCCCCCAGCTTCCAATGACCGATGCGCTGCAGGCGTATCGCCTGATTGCCCAGCAAGGCCTCCTGCCGGCGGATTTCAAAGTCGGCGACGACGGTGACATGCAAGGCTGGCTCGACCGCTACTTCACACAGGCCAACCGCCTGCCCGACCTTTCGGATGCCGGTTTCAAACCGGTCAGCGGGCGCCTGCTGAGCACCGAGCAAGGCCCGGCGGCGATGGTGGTCTACGAGAACCAGAGCGGGCAGAAAATCAGTTTCTACGTGCGCCCGCCAGGGCCGAAAAACTTCCTGCTGCCCAGGGGCAGTCGCAGTGATGGCGAGTTGCAGGCCGAGTACTGGTCGGGAAGTGGCTACAACTATGCGATGGTCAGCCCGGCGGATACACCAGCGGCACGGATGCTCAAACAGACCACTCAATTCTGATCGCCATCCAGCTGCTTTTTTTGTGGGAGTTTGCGGTGTTCCTTCAGAGCCCAGTGACGGTGGCCCGGAATATGCCGACACTGCTGGAAGCAGATTCCCTGCTCTGGTTACACTATGGCGCCGCAGCACAAAGAGCCTGCCCGTACACCAGAGGTGATATCCCAGTGGCCGTTCGACCGCCCAGCCGTTCGCGAATCAAATCGCGCTGGCAAACGTTGCGTCGCCTTCTCGGCAAGGCACCGGCGCCCGGTAGCGCCGCGACAGGCCAAGTCATCCACGACTACTTTCGCCATCAGGCCCATGCCCAGGGTTACACCCTCAGTCACAGCCAACAGCGGGTGATCGACTGCATGGCCCGGCATGCCTGCATGCTGATGGGCACTGCGGCGAAACCCCTTCCCGGCCTTTACCTGCATGGTGCCGTGGGGCGCGGCAAAAGCTGGCTGCTCGACGGGTTTTTCCGGGCCATTCCCCTCGCGCAAAAACAACGTCTGCACTTCCATCATTTTTTCGCCCAACTGCACCAGGGCATGTTCGAGCACCGCGATCAGGCCGACGCCCTGGCGATCACCCTCGATGAACTGCTCAGCGATTGCCGGGTGCTGTGTTTCGATGAGTTCCATGTGCACGACATCGGCGATGCGATGCTCATCACCCGGTTGTTCAAGGCACTGTTCCAGCGCGGCATCCTGTTGCTGGTCACCTCCAATTATCCGCCCGAAGGCCTGTTGCCCAATCCGCTGTACCACGCCCGCTTCAAACCGGTGATCGACTTGATCAATACGCGCATGCAGGTGATGGAGGTCGGCGGGCCCCACGACTACCGCAGCCAGGCCCGAACCCATGCGCATCAGTTGTTCACTCAAGGTCACTACGTCTGGCCGGCGAGCGTGGCGCAACGACAATCGCTGAACCTGCCCAGGCACAATGCCCCGCCTGTTTCGTTGCCGGTAGGTACCCGGCATTTGCGAGCACGTTTCTGCGAAGGGCGCGGCGTCGGTTTTACCTTCACCGATTTGTGCGATCAGCCCACGGCGGTGATGGATTATCTGGAGCTGTGCCGCCAGTTCGACCGCTGGATCATCGATGAACTGCCACTGCTGGGCGATTGCACGATTGCCGCCCAGCAGCGTTTTATCAATCTCATCGACGTGCTGTACGACCAGGACAAGCAGTTGACGTTGCTCGGGCAGCACTCATTGCGCGAAAGCCTGGGTGGCGATGCCATTGATCTGGCGCGCACGCGCAGCCGATTGGGACAACTGGTCGAAGTCAGCGAACCGGTCTGATCGATAGCTTTTTGTTGTATTGAGGGGCCTCTTCGCGAGCAAGCCCGGCCCCACATCTTTCCCGCTATCATGTCGCCCATTTCCAGGGCCCCGCGCCCTCCTCTAGGTTAATGGCGAATCTGTTCATGCATACCCTTGCTCAATTGCGCGCCGGCGAGTTGTCGGGCATCACGCGGCTGGATCTGGCCGAGGGCCTGACCGAGTTTCCCCGGGAGATCTTCGATCTGGCGGATTCGCTGGAAGTGCTCAACCTCAGCGGCAATGCTCTGAGCGCGTTGCCAGAGGACTTGCATCGCCTGTCCCGTTTGCGCGTACTGTTCTGCTCCGATAACCGTTTCACCGAGTTGCCGGCCTGTGTTGGCCAATGCGCTGCACTGACGATGATCGGCTTCAAGGCCAACCGTATAGCCCACGTGCCCGCAGCGGCACTGCCACCACTGCTGCGCTGGCTGATCCTGACCGACAATTGCATCGAGACGCTGCCGAGCGCGTTGGGAGAGCGGCCATACCTGCAAAAGCTGATGCTTGCCGGTAACCGCCTGCAGGCGTTGCCGGAGTCGATGCACAATTGTCATCGGCTGGAGCTGATCCGCATCGCCGCCAACCAGTTCACCGACTTGCCGCAATGGCTGCTGACGCTGCCAAGCCTGACCTGGCTGGCCTACGCCGGTAATCCGCTGGAAACCGAAGCCGATGCCGCCGCCCTCGATGCCACACCGCGCATTGACTGGTCGGCATTGCACCTGGAGAAAAAACTCGGCGAAGGGGCGTCCGGAGTGATTCATCAAGCTGTCTGGCAACCGACCGACCAACCGGCCATGCCAGTTGCGGTGAAGCTCTACAAGGGCGAAATGACCAGCGATGGCTCGCCGCTGCACGAGATGAACGCCTGCATCACCGCGGGCCTGCACCCGAATCTGATTCGCGTCGAAGGGCGGATTGTCGATCACCCGCAACAAACCGCCGGGCTGGTCATGCAGTTGGTTCCGCCGAGTTTTCGCAACCTCGCCAGCCTGCCGAGCCTGGCGTCGTGCAGCCGCGACATTTATGCCGAAGGCTTGCGTTTCAGTGCGGCGGTGGCGCTGCGCATTGCCTCGGGCATTGCCTCGGTGGCCGAACACTTGCACAACCACGGCATCACCCATGGCGATCTCTACGGGCACAATATTCTGTGGAATGAACAGGGCGATTGCTTGCTGGGGGATTTTGGCGCGGCGTCGTTCCACAGGATTTCCGACAGCCTGGAAAGCCGCGCCTTGCAGCGGATCGAGGTGCGGGCGTTCGGGGTGTTGCTGGGCGAACTGCTGGAGCGGGTCAATTCGGGGTTGAGCGACGAACAGCGTGGGGTACTGGAAGATCTGCAACAGCGTTGCTGCCAGCCGCAAGTGCTGCTACGGCCGGGGTTCAGCGAAATCGTGCGGCAATTGGAAAGTCTGTGACCGCTGCGCGGTCAATCGCGAGCAAGCTCGCTCCCACAGGGTAGCGCTAAACCTGTGGGGGCGAGCTTGCTCCGGGCGGCGATCCGACGATGACGGTCTGTCAAACAACATGACCGTCATTGACACAAAGACTTAACCCGCCAACCCGACAAACATGTCCTGCACGTCGTCGTGGTTATCGAGGCCTTCGAGGAACGCTTCGACTTCCGCCATCTGCTCATCGCTCAGGCCGCTGACCGGGTTTTTCGGCTGGTAGCCCAGTTTGGCCGACAGCACGGTGAAGCCTTGTTCCGGCAGGGCTTTCTGCACCGCGTCGAGGTCGGTCGGTTCGGTCAGGAACAGGGTTGCACCCTCTTCACCCGGCTCGAAATCCTGTGCACCGGCTTCGATGGCGGCCATTTCCGGATCGGCATCCGGGGTGTCCGGCGACGCTTCGATCATGCCGACGTGGTTGAAGTCCCAGGCCACCGAACCGGAAGCCCCCAGCTGCCCCTTGCGGAACGCCACGCGGATCTCGGCGACGGTGCGATTGATGTTGTCGGTCACGCACTCAACGATCAACGGCACCTGATGCGGGGCGAACCCTTCATAGGTCACGCGATGGTATTGCACGGTTTCGCCCAGCAGGCCCGCGCCCTTCTTGATGGCACGATCCAGTGTTTCCTTGGGCATCGAAGCTTTCTTGGCCTGTTCAACCACCAGGCGCAAGTGCGCGTTGGTAGCAGTATCAGCGCCGTTGCGCGCAGCAATGGTGATTTCTTTCACCAGTTTGCCGAAGATCTTGCCCTTGGCATTGGCTGCCGCTTCTTTGTGTTTAACCTTCCACTGTGCGCCCATTTCTCACTCTCTTATCTGTGGCATCTGTGGCGCCGAGACATCTATTGGCCGACGCTTTGCACAAGTTTATACGGCCTAAAGTTGGCAATCGACCAAAAAATCCCGACTTGCATCGACATCTTCACCAGCGGTTGTAGGGCAATTCGGAAATGTCGCTTTACCGTACCCGCAATGCGCCGGGGTTTCGTACGCTTTGCACCCTACTCCACAGCGGTAGCGCGTTCGATGCACAACGACAAGGATAGTCCCACCACCCTGACGCTTCTCGAAGACGACCTGAGCTTCCAGGTGGTCCGGTTCAGTGGTCATGAAGCTCTCAACCAGCCCTATCGATTCGACATCGAGGTGATCGGGCTGGCACCAGCCCTGAACCTTGAGCGATTGCTGCACCAACCGGCGTTCCTCGAATTCGGCCACGATCAAGGCATTCATGGCGTGCTGGACAGCGCCAGTTGTGAACATCGAAGCGGGCACCGGGTCGCTTACAAGCTGGTGCTGGTGCCTCGTGTCCAGGTGCTGGAACAGCAACGATGCCGACGTATTTTCCAGCACGCCAGCGTGCCCATGATCCTGCGCCAATTGCTGGAGGAACATGGGTTGCCCGCCAGCAGTTATCGCTTTGAACTGGCAACCAGGCACTATCCCCTGCGACCTTTTTGCATTCAGTACGAAGAATCCGACCTGGCGTTGCTGCAACGGCTGTGCGAGGAAGAAGGCATTCACTATCACTTCGAGCATCAACGCGACGGCCATGTGCTGGTGCTGGCCGACGACAGCTTGAGCTTTCCCCAAGAGCCACTGCTCATGTCGATGAGCGGCGGCGCCCCCGGCGAACACCAGGAAACGGTGATCAGCGAACTGTTCCAGCGCCATGACGCCACGCTCTCCCCTGTGCGTCCAGGCGCCAGGAATCCGGGTGCAGCGGACATCAGCGAAGGCGCAGCCAATCACTCGTTCGCCACGGCGAGGCACTGTCCCGCTGGCGAGCAACAACATCGCGACCAGCTCAGCCGTCGACAACTGGAACGCCTGCGCTGCCGTCACCAGCAGATCCACGGTCAAAGTAGCCAGGGGGCATTACGCAGTGGCCGGATCCTGCAAGTGGCCGAGCACCCGCTGGCGAATTTCAATGATCAGTGGCTGGTTACCGAAATCCGCCATCAGGGGTGTCAATCATCCATTCTGCTCGACGACACACCGGGCATGGCCTCGGGTTACCGCAATCAATTCAGCGCCATCCCCTGGTCGACGGAGTTCAGGCCAGCGCTCAAACAACCCAGGCCGAGTATCCCCGGGTATCAGCCCGGTCGCGTGTGCGGCCCGGTCGGGCAACCGGCGGCAGTGGACGAGGATGGCCGGGTTCAGGTGAACCTCTGGCCCGCCACCCAACCAGCCGCAGAAGAGTCCAACGGCCTGTGGCTACCGCTGGCACTGACCACCGCCGAGGACTGGATCGATCCGGCCCGCTTGCCCGTGGCTGGCAGCGAGGTACTGGTGATTTTCCTCGACAGTGACCCGGATCGCCCGGTGCTTTGTACGGCCATGGGCCCTCGGCCACAACCTCACCGCCCTCACCCGCATGAGCCCCGTGGCGATACCCGCCTGCTGTTCGACTGGCTGCTCACCCGCTCGGACCCTGCACCCTGACGCTCAACCCTTGTCAGCCTTGCCGGCTGCAGCAGCGAACTTCGCCAGACGCACGTCCAGATGCCGTGGCCGATGCCCGTGATCTTCCGCGCGCTCCTTGCGGCGGATGGCGTTGCGCACCATCAGCGAGCCGATATAGCGAATCGGCTCCGGCGGGAAAAAACCCAGAGGGCCATTGACCAGCGGCGAACGGGTCCAGGGGTTGTCCAGGCCTTGAACCATCGACGCCAGAATCTGCCCGCCCATGTGGCAGGGGCCGACGCCGCTGCCGGAATAGCCGAAACCGTAAAACACATTGCCACTGGCGCTCATCTGCCCGAAGAACGGCAGCCCGGTCACCGATCGATCCGATGGACCGTTCCAGGTCGCCTCGACCTTGACGCCGGCAAACGCCGGGAAGAAATCCGCGAGACTGCTCTGCAACAGGCCGGCATAAGGCGATGGCTGATCGAACACCGGCAGCATGCGCCCGCCATAGGCAAAGGTGTTGCCGCCCTTGCCGAGCATGATCCGGCCGTCAGGCGTGTTGTGGTAGTAGTGCACGAAAATCCGCGAATCGAGCACCGTGACGCCGCTGGTCAGGCCGATTTCGTCGAGTAAATCCGGCCGAGGTTCGGTGATCAGCATGTCGCTGGAAACGATCGCCACGCTGCGTTCGAACTGCGGGAACGCCCGGGCCATCCAGGCGTTCATCGCCAGCACCACGCGGTCGGCGCGAATGCTGCCCTTGGGGGTTTGAATGCCCGCCGGCCGGCCCTCCTCCAGCCCGGTCATCGCGGTGTTTTCATGAATCCTCACCCCCAGCTGCAGGGCTACCCGGCGCAAGCCACGCACCAGTTTGCCTGGCTGCACACTGGCCGCGGCCGGGGAAAACCAGCCTTCCAGGTGTTTGCTGGAACCGGCCATGCGCTGCACATCGGCCACTGGCCGCTGGGTGAACGAGTTGATGCCATTGCGCTCCAGCGCCGCGATCACAGCGTCGGTCGAGCCGACCTGAGCGCGATTGGTCGCGGTGTAGAGGGTGCCATCGAGGCGGTAATCGGCGTCCACCCCATACTGTTCGCAGAAGGCGCCGATGGCATGGATGCTGCGCTCCGACTCCTTGACCAGACGCACGGCTTCTTCGACACCGAACAAACGTTCGAGGGTGAAATACTTGGCCGACCACGACAACGCACAACCGCCATTGCGTCCACTGGCCCCGGCACCGCAGATGTCCGCTTCGATCAGCAACACATCCAGTTCGGGGTTCTGCTCCTTGAGCATGATCGCGGTCCACAACCCGGTGTAACCACCGCCGACGATACAGACATCGGCGCGGGCGTCGCCTTCCAGTGGCGGACAGGTTTCGGATGCATCAGCCTTCAAGGCCTGGTCCAGCCAAAAGGGTCTCATGGGGTCAATCTCCGGTCAGTGGCCCACACGCCGGCCTGCCGCAGGTGCAGCAGGCGACGAGGGACAGGATTCAGGTACGCAGGGGTTTGATGGTCATCGCTTGATTGGGCACGTAGGCGAAGTGAGTGCCCAGGCCACCGGGGCGGCTGTTCCAGTGCGGGATCAATACCAGCGCCGAGAACATGGCGCAGCCGGCGAAGACGATGAACACGGTAACGGTGTCGAAGTAGCCCGGCAGCAGCCCGCCGAGAATCGCCCCGACCGAACCGCAGCCGTTGACGAAACCGGCTGCCGTGGCGCCGGCCTTGGCGGTGCCGAAGTCGATGGCGGCCGCGCCGCTGATCATCGAGTCCGGTCCGTAGAGAGTCAGGCCCATGACGAACAGCAGCGCCACCACCAGCAGCACGCTGCCGGTATGCAGGGCGCCCATGAAAAACGCCAGGGACACCGTCAGCGCCAACAGGCTGATCACGCAGGCCGGCATACGCCGGGCGCCGAACAGTTTGTCCGAGGCCAGGCCAATCAGGATCGGCCCGAGCAACCCGGCCAGCTCAAACGCAGTCGGAATGATCGCCGCACCGACCTTGCCCACCGAAGGCATCTGTTCGAAGACGATCACCGGCCCCCATAGCAGAATCGCGTAGCGCGCCGGCTTGAGCATGAAGTACGCCAATCCCAATACCAGCACCGTGCGGTTGCGCAGGATTTCCTTCAAAGGCTCCCACATGCTGATTTTGCTTTGCGCCTCGGCTTGTTCGGCGGTCAGCTCAGGCTCCGGCTCCACCGCCGGCAAGCCGACGTCCTCCGGTTTGTTGCGTTGGAAAATAAAAAACAGCACGGCGACCAGCCCAACCACCGCCGCACTGGAAATGAACGCCGCATGCCAGCTGCCGATGAGCGTGTACGCCCACCAACCGGCAAACGGCGAGGCTACCAGACCGCCAAAGGCGTAGCAGGAACTCCACAGGCCCAATACCCGTCCGCGTTGCTCGGAGGGAAAGAAGCTGCCGAGGTTCTTGCACAGCCCCGACCAACCGGTGGACTGCGCCAGGCCTTGTATCAGCATGCAGGTAGCGAAAATCGGTAACGTTGCGAAGTTGCCCATCACCAGCGCCGCGGCGGCGGAAATCAGCAACCCGCCGAGCACCACAACTCGCGGGCCAAAACGGTCTGCGAGGATGCCCCAGGTGAACTGACCGACGGCGTAAGCCGTCAGGTAGATGGCGTCGAGGTTGGCCATGGCCATTTTGTCGAGCATGAAGGTCGGGTCTTCGCCAATACCGAGCTTGGCGACCGAGAATGCTTTGCGGGTGAAATAGAACGCGGCGTAGGCGAGCCAGGTGATCGCGAAGATCTGCACGCGCCAACGCTTGATGGTGCCGATGTGCTTGTTCATTGTGGTTCTGACCTCAGGGTGTGAGTGTGCCGGCAGAATTGGAAGAAAACGCCTGTGTTTTTATTGTTGAGCACTGCGATATCGCCCTGTCCCTACGGCGGATACCGGTCAGATGAGTCCTGTAGTTGCACGCACAGGCTCATGGCACCCGCTGCTGTTCGACTGACCAGTCAGCGGGGCTGAGGTGGATAAAAACAATTACTGATTAATAAGTGAAATCGATTTATCGTATTTCAAATATAAGTTCAGCTTGTTACTGGAGATTCCCATGTCGGTGTCCCACGCCCAGCTCAAAGCTTTCCACGCCGTGGCGGTCCATGGAAGCTTTACCAAGGCCGCCGAACGCCTGTTTCTGACGCAACCGGCGATTTCCGACCAGGTGCGCAAGCTCGAAGAGCGCTACGGTGTTTTGCTGTTTCACCGCAACAAACGCTCGGTGCGCCTGACCGATCTGGGCGAGCGTCTGTTGAGCGTTACCCAGCGGCTTTTTGTGATCGAGGCGGAAGCCCAGGAACTGCTTCAGGAATCCCAGGCCCTGCAGACCGGCAGCCTGATTCTGGCAGTGGATGCACCGGTGCACGTGCTGCCGCAGATTGCCCGGTTCTGCGAACGCTACCCCGGGATCAGCGTGAAGATCGAAACCGGCAACACCGACGAGTCGCTTTTTCGACTGTTCAACTACCAGGCCGACCTTGCATTGCTGGGCCGTGATGTCAGCGATGAACGCCTGATTTCACTGCCCCTGCGCAACGACCCGATGGTGGCGTTCGTGTCGCGCAATCATCCGTGGGCCGACCGCGAATCCATCACCCTCGCCGACCTCGACGACACGCCACTGGTGTTGCGGGAAATCGGTTCGGTGACCCGGCAGACGCTGGAGGAGGAAATGGCGGGGGCCGGGTTTCGCATTCGGCCGGCGATTCAGGTTGAAGGTCGCGAGGCAGCTCGGGAGGCAGTGGTGGTGGGGATTGGGGTGGGCGTGGTGTCGGCTGCCGAGTTTGGCGCGGATTCGCGTGTGTGTGCGCTGCCGATTATCGATTGCAAACGCAGGCTGACGGAAACCCTGGTGTGCTTGCGCGAGCAGAGTTCGCGGCGGGTGGTGGCGACGTTTCTTGAGATGGTGCGCGAGAGTCTTGTGTAGGCAGGTCCGGCCCCATCGCGAGCAAGCTCGCTCCCACAGTGGTGGTGTATCGTCTGAATAATCTGTGGTCGACGCAAATCCCTTGTGGGAGCGAGCTTGCTCGCGATGCAGGCAACTCGGTCTACCTGACTGGCGCCAACCCGAAAAACGCCTGAATCAAGCGCAAGTCCCGCCGCCGCTCCATACAACCAATCATGTGCCGGTTTACCAACCCCTCGCCAATGATCGGTACCGCCGCCACCCGTGGATCGTGGCTGACCTCCACCGACGACACCACCCCCACCCCCAGTTCGGCGGCCACCGCCTCGGTCACCGCTTCGCGGCTGTCCAGTTCCAGCAACACCCGTGGATTGACCCTGGCCTGGGCGCAAGCCTCATCGAAGGTGCGCCGGGTAATCGAACTCGGTTCGCGCAGCACCATGATCACCTGATCCAGTTCCTTGAGCTGCACGCCTTTAGTCTTCTGCGCCCAAGGATGCCCGTCGGGCACCAGTGCGCAAATCCGCGATTCGTTCAGCGCCTGAAGATGCAGGCCCTTGCGCGGCTCGACCTCGGTCAGCACCGCCACGTCGGCATGTTCGGACAGTAGCGCCGCCAGGGTTTCCTGGGCGTTGCCCAGGCGCAGGTTCACCGTGATCCCCGGATAACGCGCCCGCAGGCTGGCGAGCATCGGCATGACCATGTGCGGGCCGTCCGCCGCCACCTCCAGACGCCCGGTCAGCAATTGCCGGTTGGCTTCGAGCATCACCTGCGCCTCTTCGGCCAGGCCGAACATCGCCCGGGTGATTGCCGCCAGTTTGGTGCCCTCCTCCGTCAGCTCCACCCGTCGGGCGGTGCGGCGCAGCAGGGTGATCTGGTAGTGCTCCTCCAGGGCCTTGATGTGCCCGGTGACCGCCGGCTGGCTGATGAACAGCCGCGCCGCCGCCCGGGTAAAACTGCCTTCCCGGGCCACGGCATCGAAGGCGCGGAGCTGAAACAGGTTCATGAATAACCCTCACTGATGGCTGGCATAACAATAAACAATTTGATTGATAACACGGCAAATTGCAATTTAAGCCCCGTAGCTTCATCCCATCGATTGCGAGGACACGAGAATGAGTACTGCCGAACCCATCCTGCTCACCCCCGGCCCGTTGACCACGTCGCCCCGCACCCGTCAGGCGATGATGATCGACTGGGGTTCATGGGATGACCGCTTCAATCAACTGACCGCCAGCCTCTGCGAGCAACTGCTGGCCATCATCAACGGCACTGCCACCCACCACTGCGTGCCTTTGCAAGGCAGCGGCACCTTCGCGGTCGAGGCAGCGATCGGCACGCTGGTGCCTCGGGACGGCAAGATTCTGGTCCTGATCAACGGCGCCTACGGCAAACGCCTGGCGAAAATCTGCGAAGTACTGGGCCGCTCCTTCAGTACCTTCGAAACCGCAGAAGATGAGCCGACCACCGCCGCCGACGTCGACCGCCTGCTACGTGCCGATCAAGACATTACCCATGTCGCCCTGATTCACTGCGAAACCAGTACCGGCATCCTCAATCCGCTGCCAGAGATCGCCCAAGTAGTGGCGCAACACGGCAAGCGCCTGATCATCGACGCCATGAGCTCCTTCGGCGCCCTGCCCGTGGATGCGCAGCAAGTGCCGTTCGACGCACTGATCGCCGCCTCGGGCAAATGCCTGGAGGGCGTGCCGGGCATGGGTTTTGTCTTCGCTCGCAAAGAATCCCTGGCCAGCGCCGCCGGCAACTCGCATTCGCTGGCGATGGACTTGCAGGACCAGCACGCCTACATGGCCAAGACCGGCCAGTGGCGCTTCACCCCGCCGACCCATGTGGTCGCGGCGCTGCACGAAGCCCTGCTGCAATACAACGAAGAAGGCGGCTTGCCGGCGCGGCACGAACGCTACGCCGCCAACTGCCAGGCATTGATGGAAGAGATGGGCAAACTGGGGCTGCGCAGCTTCCTGCCGGCGGCTATCCAGGCGCCGATCATCGCCACCTTCCACGCCCCGAAAGATCCGCGCTACGCGTTCAAAGAATTCTACGAGCGGGTCAAGGCCAAGGGCTACATCCTCTACCCCGGCAAACTGACCCAGGTCGAAACCTTCCGCGTCGGCTGCATCGGCCATGTCAACCCGGCGCAAATGCGCGAAGCGGTGGCGGCGATTGCCAAAGTGTTGCGCGAGATGGAAGTGCTCGACATCTAAACCACACCACATTCCCTGTGGGAGCGAGCTTGCTCGCGATGAGGCCCGATCAGTCGACACACATGTTGAATGTAAGACCGCTATCGCGAGCAAGCTCGCTCCCACAGAAAAGCTGAATGTCCGAATAGATCGATATCACAGGAATCCAAACGCCATGAACTACGCCAACCCAACCAAGCTGCAAGCCGCCATCCTCGACTGGGCCGGCACCGTGGTCGACTTCGGCTCCTTCGCCCCGACGCAGATTTTCGTCGAGGCTTTCGCCGAGTTCGACGTCCAGGTGTCCATCGAAGAGGCCCGTGGCCCGATGGGCATGGGCAAGTGGGACCACATCCGCACCCTGTGCGATCTGCCGGAAGTTGCCGAGCGTTATCGCAAAGTGTTCGGCCGCACGCCGACCGACGATGACGTCACTGCGATCTACCAGCGTTTCATGCCGCTGCAGATCGAAAAAATCGCCGAGCACTCGGCGCTGATTCCCGGGGCACTGGAGACCATCGCCAACCTGCGCCAGCAAGGGATCAAGATCGGTTCCTGCTCCGGTTACCCGAAACAGGTCATGGACAAGGTGGTCGAACTGGCTGCCACCAACGGTTACGTGGCCGACCACGTGGTCGCCACCGACGAAGTCCCAAATGGTCGCCCATGGCCCGCCCAGGCGCTGGCCAACGTCATCGCCCTGGGCATCGACGATGTCGCCGCGTGCGTGAAGATCGATGACACCGTGCCGGGCATTCTCGAAGGCCGCCGCGCCGGCATGTGGACCGTTGCGCTGATCTGCTCGGGCAACGCCCTGGGCCTGGACTACGAAGGCTATCGCGCCTTGGGCTGCGACCAACTGGACAGCGAGCGCAAGCGCATCCACGGGATGTTCGAAGGTTCACGCCCGCATTACATGATCGACACCATCACCGATCTGCCGGAAGTGATCGCCGACATCAACAAGCGCCTGGCCAACGGCGAAATGCCACAGTCGAGCTAAAAAACGCAACGCCCCCTCCTGTAGGAGCGAGCTTGCTCGCGATGGTCTCAAGAATGCCGCGGTTACCCAGTGGGTATGCGTCATCGTTGGCGACCATCGCGAGCAAGCTCGCTCCTACAAGGTTTTTCTCTGCCTTTACCCGAACCAGAACACCCAGCGACCAATCGCCTCAGGCAAATCCGGTGAAACAGGATTACAGTTAACGCACACCGTCGGACAAGAACGGTGGCTTTAAACCGGACCTCTGAGGAACACCCCATGCCGTGGAAAAACTCTGAGTCGCGCTACAGCACCGTATCGATCGCGCTGCATTGGCTGATGCTGGTCCTGCTGGTCCTGGTTTACGCCTGTATCGAGTTTCGCGGATTCTTTCCCAAGGGCAGTGGCGCGCGCACGCTGATCGTCGAATCACACTTCATGCTCGGCCTGACCGTATTCGTTCTGGTCTGGCTGCGATTGTTCGCACGCAGCCTCGGCCCGGCGCCGCAGATCTTCCCGGCCTCGCCGCACTGGCAAACGACACTGGCCAGGCTGATGCACTGGGCGCTGTACATTTTCATGATCGTCACGCCGATTCTCGGGTGGCTGGTCACCAGCGCCAAAGGCAATCAGGTGATGTTCTACGGTGTCGACCTGCCGATGCTGGTAGCGGAAAACAAGGACCTGGCCAAACAGCTCCAGGGCTGGCATGAGCTCGGCGGCACTATCGGCTATTGGCTGATCGGCCTGCATGCCGTGGCCGGGCTGTATCACCATTATGTGGTGGGCGATAACACATTGCTGCGGATGATGCCCAAGCGGGTAAACCGCGACGCCTGAACTTGACCGCTCCCACATTGGTTTTCGGTGACTTTCAGGTTTGTGAATTGAATCCCCGCCACCCCTGCAAGCCGCCAGTGTGGACGAAGATCAGCCGCGTGCCCCGGGCGAACTTGCCCGCTTCCACTTGGTGCTTGAGTGCCAGCAGTGCCTTGCCGGTATACAGCGGCTCCAGTGGAATATTTCCCGCCTGCTCCGTCTTTTCAATAAAGTCGAGCAGCAACGGATCAACCTTGGCAAACCCGCCGCGACTGGCCTCGAACAGCTCATACACTGCATCGACCACCCCCGCTTCCTGCACGATCCGCTCGACCTGCTGCGCCACCCCGTGGTCATCCGGCACCGCCAGGGCACCATATACCGGATGATCCCCCGCTTCGGCCAGCACCAGGCCGGCCAGGGTCGTGCCGGTTCCGCAGGCCAGCCACCAGCCGTCATAGTCACTCCAGCCCAAGCCCGCCAATTGGGTACAAACCCTGGCCCGCAATTGCATGCAACCTTCAGCACCGGGTAATCCACCTCCCCCTTCAGGCACCGGATGCAATGTCGGGTAGCGGGTTTGCCAGGGTTGCCAGAAACCCGCTTCATGCCTCGCTCGATAGCCTGCGTAGCCCAGCCAGTGCAACTCCATGCCGAACGCCTGCAAGTCCTTGACCGTCGGGGTTTGCTGAGGATGCCCGCGCAACAGGCCGACGGTGGAAAAGCCCAATCGCTTGCCCGCCGCCGCCAACGCATGAAGATGATTGGAGTGCGCGCCACCGAGACTGATGATGCCTTCGGCACCCAGACGGTCGGCGGTCTTCAGGTGTTCGATGAGCTTGAACCATTTGTTGCCGCTGATCAGCGGATCGATCCGGTCCAGCCGCAGGACTGCCACTTCGATGCCGGCTTGAGTGAGCCAGTCGAGGTGAAGGGGGTCGAGGGGGGCCTGGGGTAACCAGGTGGAGGGAGGGAGAAGCATTGGCGCCTGATTGAGCTAAAAAAGAAAGTACATTCTAGTCGCTCAAAGGCAGCCATCGCGAGCAAGCTCGCTCCCACCTTCGATCTGCTGAACGACACAGATTCAGTGTGGGAGCGAGCTTGCTCGCGATGGCCGTTGGCACGCTTGACCGGTCTGTTACAACTGCGCCGCCAACCGCGACCCCTGATTGATCGCCCGCTTGGCATCCAGCTCTGCCGCGACATCCGCGCCGCCGATCAGGTGCACGCTCTGCCCCGCCGCCGCCAGGCCGTCATGCAACTCGCGCAGCGGATCCTGCCCGGCGCAAATCACGATGTTGTCCACTGGCAGCACCTGGGCTTCGCCGGTTTCGCCGATGCGGATGTGCAGGCCTTCGTCGTCGATCTTCAGGTATTCAACGCTGTTGAGCATCTGCACCTGTTTGTTCTTAAGGCCCGTGCGATGAATCCAGCCGGTGGTCTTGCCCAGGCCGTCGCCGACCTTGGACGTCTTGCGTTGCAGCAGGAACACCTCGCGGGCCGGCGCATGGGGCGCGGCCTTGATACCGGCGACGCCGCCGCGCGCTTCAAGGTGTGTATCGATGCCCCATTCCTTCCAGAACGCGGCGCGATCCTGACTGGTGGCGACGCCTTCATGCACAAGGAACTCGGAAACGTCGAAACCGATACCACCGGCACCAATCACCGCGACGCGCTTGCCGACCGGCTTGCGCTCCAGGATCACGTCCAGGTAGCTCAGCACCTTGGCGTTTTCCACCCCTGGAATGGCCGGCACACGCGGCGCAATGCCGGTGGCCAGAATGATTTCGTCGTAGCCGCCCTCGACCAGCCCGGCCACGTCGACGCGGGTGTTCAGGCACACCTCGACGTTGGTGGTCTGCAACTTGCGGTTGAAGTAGCGAATCGTTTCGTAGAACTCTTCCTTGCCTGGAACGCGCTTGGCAATGTTGAACTGACCGCCGATTTCGCTGGCCGAATCGAACAGCGTCACCTGATGGCCACGCTCGGCGGCCACGGTCGCGGCGGACAGACCGGCAGGGCCGGCACCGACCACGGCGATTTTCTTCAGTTGCTGCACGGGCAGATAGTTGAGCTCGGTTTCGTGGCAGGCACGCGGGTTCACCAGGCAACTGGTCAGCTTGCCGCCGAACGTGTGGTCGAGGCAGGCCTGGTTGCAACCGATGCAGGTGTTGATTTCATCGGCACGACCTTCAGCGGCTTTGTTGACGAAATCCGGGTCGGCGAGGAACGGCCGTGCCATGGACACCATGTCGGCATCGCCCTCGGCCAGGATCTGCTCGGCGACTTCCGGGGTGTTGATACGGTTGGTGGTGATCAGCGGAATATTGACCGAACCCCGCAACTTGGCCGTAACCTTGCTGAACGCCGCGCGCGGCACTTTGGTGGCGATGGTCGGAATCCGCGCTTCGTGCCAGCCGATACCGGTGTTGATGATGGTCGCGCCGGCCTGCTCGATGGCCTTGGCCAGTTGAACGATCTCTTCCCAGGTGCTGCCGCCTTCAACCAGGTCGAGCATCGACAGACGGAAAATGATGATGAAGTTCGGGCCTACCGCTTCACGCACGCGACGAACGATCTCCACCGGCAGGCGCATGCGGTTTTCATAGCTGCCACCCCAGCGGTCGGTACGGTGGTTGGTATGGGCGGCGAGGAACTGGTTAATGAAATAACCTTCGGAACCCATGATTTCCACACCGTCGTACTCGGCGGTTTGCGCCAGTACCGAGCAGGTGACGAAATCGCTGATCTGTTTCTCGATGCCTTCCTCGTCCAGCTCCCTGGGCTTGAACGGGTTGATCGGTGCCTGGATCGCACTTGGCGCAACCTGTTTCGGGCTGTAGGCATAACGACCGGCATGGAGGATCTGCATGCAGATCTTGCCGCCCGCGTCATGCACGGCACGGGTGACGATACGGTGCTTGAGCGCCTCTTCTTCGGTCGTCAGCTTGGCTGCGCCGGAATACACGCCACCCTCGTCATTCGGGCCGATACCGCCGGTGACCATCAGGCCGACACCGCCACGGGCACGCTCGGCAAAGTACGCCGCCATGCGCTCGAAGCCACCCGGTTTCTCTTCAAGGCCAGTGTGCATCGACCCCATCAGGGTGCGATTGCGCAGCGTGGTGAACCCCAGGTCCAGCGGAGCCAACAGGTGCGGGTATTGAGCGGCGGTCATCGGTAACTCCACATCGAGCGATCACGGAAAGTGCGGGAGCTCTGCGGCCCCCATCAGTCATGTTCGACAGACTAAGAGTCGTGCCGTCATCCCTCAATGACCGTAAATGACAACTTATTGATCGAAATGAGCAGCAACATTGGGCTATCAGTGATCATGCCCAAAACCCGAAGTAAACAAATGCCATGGCCGCGGCTACACCCCACGCGGTCAACGCCATTACCGTTGAATGATGCGGTAACCGGGATTCGCTCAACCGCTGCAATCCGGATTTCGAAAACCCGGACTGGTCATAACGGCAATACTGGATTGCCCGGTAGGTGTGTCGGATGCCTAGCAACAGAAACAGGGTGATCAGGCCAAGGACCAGTCCACGCGTAATAGCCGGTTTGACCAATAGCGCAAGGTGATCCTGCTCGCAGGCGGCGCTGTCGATTTCCTCAACGGTAATACGCTGATCATCCGTCGAAGTGCGCTTTTGGCCAGTCTGGTTCGCCGCCAGTTGCTCCAGATCCAACACCTGATACTTCCATAGCGTTGGCGATCCTTTTCGGCAGAAGGTAAACGCGGCAGGACTTGAGACGGCGATAATACCAGCGTCGTCGATATTCAGTTTTTTCAGCGTTTCCGTGGCGGACCTGGTGAAGTCCAGGTCGAAGAGTGGAGTCACCCCAGTAGCAAAAGCCGCGATCGAAACCAATAGGCTGCTCAAGACGCAGATGGCTGAAATGTTCAAGGCAGGGTTTCCTTTTTTCCATTGTTTTTTGATTTCGCCGCTCGGTTCCAACCTGTTTGATGAGTTCCAGTACGCTGCTGGCCCCCCCGATAACGGATGGTATTGCGGACAAAACCCCGGAGAGTGAAAAGAGAAAGGGAGGGCATCCATTGCCCTCCCCTCCGTGGTTCACGCTCCCTGCGACAGTCCTTATCAGGACCTCAAGAGGCCAGAATGAAGTCTGTGGCCGAGAGGGTGTTTGGATCTCCCACACCTACCAGGGTGATGTTGCCAGCTCCGAAGCTGAGCATCGTATCCGCACCGAGATCGACGACGTTGAAACTGCTGCCAAAGGTCGCCGCCGTGATGTTGAGCGCGGCGATATTGAGCAGATCCTGCCCTCCCGCAGCGTCGGTATCGAAGCCGAGGATCCGGTCATTGCCGAAGCCCGCGCCGAACACGAAGATATCGTTGCCACTGGCGGCATTCATCGTGTCGTTGCCGGCACCGCCCGCAACACTATCGTTGCCCGCACCACCATCAAGGTTGTCGTCGCCCAGGCCGCCCAACAATGTGTCGTTGCCGCCAGCACCGTTGAGGGTGTCATTACCCACCCCAGCGGTCATGACGTTGTTCGACGCGTTGCCGGTGCCGACGAAGTTGCCGACTCCGGTGAAGAGCAGATGCTCGGCATCGGCGCCCAGTGTGTAACTGTTCAGCGACGTCTGTACGGAGTCCTCACCGCTACCCGCCACCTCGACCACCGCGTCCGCGGCGGAATCGACGCGGAAGGTATCGTTGCCGACTCCACCTTCCATCCGGTCAGCCCCTACAGCGCCATCAATGACGTCGTTGCCGCTGCCACCCAACAGCGTGTCGTTGCCAGCACCACCGTTGAGGCTGTCATTACCGGCCCCGGCGGTGATGATGTTGTTCAACGCGTTGCCGTTGCCGACGAAGTTGCCGGCTCCGGTGAAGAGCATATGCTCGACATTGGCACCCAGTGTGTAGCTGTTCAGCGTCGTTTGTACCGAATCGGCACCCTCACCCGTCACCTCGACCACCAGGTCCCCGGCGGAATCGACGCGGAAGGTATCGTTGCCGACTCCGCCGACCATTGCGTCATTACCCGCACCACCCGTGAGGACGTCGTTACCGGCTCCACCCATCAATGTGTCGTTGCCGCCAGCGCCGTCGAGGCTGTCATTACCCGTCCCACCGGTCATGACGTTGTTCAACGCGTTGCCGTTACCGGTGAAGTTGCCGGTTCCGGTGAAGAGCAGATGCTCGACATTGGCACCCAGTGTGTAGCTGTTCAGCGTCGTTTGTACCGAATCGGCACCTTCACCCGCTGCCTCGACCACCAGGTCCCCGGCGGAATCGACGCGGAAGGTATCGTTGCCGACTCCGCCGACCATTGCGTCATTACCCT
>NZ_JBXAOQ010000005.1:264289-292533 GCF_058802985.1 Pseudomonas sp. GW822-FHT01E03 | reverse complement strand
GCACCGCCAGTAAGGACGTCATTGCCCAGACCACCCATCAATGTGTCGTTGCCGTCACCGCCGTTGAGGCTGTCATTACCCGTCCCGCCGGTGATGACGTTACCCAGCGCGTTGCCGTTGCCGGTGAAGTTGGCGGCACCGAGGTAGAGCAGATGCTCGACATTGGCGCCCAGTGTGAAGCTGGCCAGCGAGGTCTGTACGGAATCCGCACCCTCACCCGTCAGCTCGATCAGCACGTCCCCGGCTGAGTCGACGCGGTAGGTGTCGTTGCCGACTCCGCCCAGCATCTGGTCATTACCCGCACCGCCATTGAGGAAGTCGTTACCGTCCTCGCCGTTGATGAAGTCGTTGCCGTCTCCGCCACTGAGATTGTCGTCGCCGATGCCACCAAACAACTGGTCGACACCGCCCTGGCCAATGAGCGTATCGTTCCCGCCCAGGCCAAACAGCACATCGCTACCCGCGGTACCGACGAGGCTGTTCGCCAGGGCGTCGCCCGTTTGCACCGCCCCCAGCAGCACGACCAGCGCCGTCGCCGCAGAGGTCACCGACTCCAGCGTACCGAAGCCATCGGTGTAGCGTGCAATCACCCGGATTTGCTGGTTGACTTGCGCCGCACCCGGGGTGAAGGTCGCAGCGGTCGCGCCGGCGATATTGGTGAAGGTAGTCCCGACACCTTGCTGCCATTGGTAGCTGAATGTGCCCAACCCGTCCGGATCGGCAATCCCGGCCGTCAGCGCGGTCAGCACCTGACCTTGAGTCGGTGTCGTATCGCTGACCAGCAACGCGCCTGTCGGTGCATCGTTGACATTGACCACCGGAGCCGTGGCGTCGGACGCAACGCTTTCGGCTACACCGAAGTCATCCACGTAACTGACCACCACGCGCACCTGATCGCCTACCTGGGCTTGACCAAGTGTGAGCGTGCTGGTGGTGGCTCCGACGATGTCGACGAAGGTAACCCCGTTGGTCTCCTGCCACTGGAAGGTGAACTGCGGATTGCTGAGGCCATCGACGTCGACGATGGTCGACGGGTCGGCGGTCAACACCTGGTTCTGCACCGCAAGCCCGAGGATGCCAGGCCCGGCAGTCGGTGTGTTGTTTGCCGACGAGTCGACGAACTCCAGCGTACTATTGCCATCCTGATACACCGCGCGAACGCGCAGGTTCAGACCGGCGACATCATCCGCCACCCGATAGGTGGTGCCCGTCACCCGCGATGCCTCGCCGGCGGCGATAATTGTGATGTCTTCATAGATGCCCGAACCGGCAATGGTTTCGACCTGCCAGTAGTAAGACACGGGACCGGTAATCGCGCCGGTCGGATTGGCCGCACTGACGCTGTCCGCGTCGCGTATCGACTGACTGCTGACGCGCAGCAGTTGGCCGGCGACAGGAGTGTCTTCACGCGCACCGGTGGTGGCATCGAGGATCGCCAGACGCCCCACAGGAGCGCTGTTCAAGGCGGCGCCAACACCGGAGGCCTGCAACTGGTCAGCGAACTGCAGACGCTCGATGCCCGTCAGGCGATCGACGCCATCACGCCCGGCCACCAGGTCGGTCACGATGACCGCGTTGCCCTCGACAGTGACGCTGTACTCCGATGCATTACCGGAGAACATCGCGGTGTCGAAGTTGTCAGTGCCGGTCAGAATCTCCCGCACGATGACCAACTGGCCCGGGCTGTAGGTACCGTTGAGCATGAACGGCACCAACGGTTCCATGGTGTCGAACGTGGCGATTTCCGCTCCGGTGCCATCAGCGTTTGCCCGTACGCTGATGCGTACGTTCAGCCACTTGTCACCATCGATGATGTCGTCACCGCCACGACCTTCGATGAGGTCGCTGCCGCTGCCACCGAGGATGATGTTGCCACCGTCGAAGAACGTAGCTCCCGCTGGCAGCAGACCCGCCAGGCCGTTGATCAGGCTGATGTTGGTCAGCACACTGCCGGTTGCTCCCGAGGTGGGTAGCGAAGTCGCATCTTCACTATCGCCGCGCAGGAAGTCACCGTGGGACGAACCCGACAGACCTTCCATGATGTCGAAGCGCACCAGCGCCGACGCTCCCGAACCCGGCTGCGGAGGCACATCGAAGAAGCGGTCGCTGAAATCGACGCTCACGCCCTGGGCGAGCCCCTTGAAGGTCGCCCAGTCAAAGCCCGAGCCGCCGATATAGCGGTCACCGAGGCCGAGACTGCCGACCATGATGTCGTCACCGCCTTCGCCGTTGAACTTATCGTTCTCGCTACCGCCGATGTAGACATCGTGACCGATTACCGGGTCGTTGCCGAGCGGGTCGAAGTTGTCGCCAGGTGCACCGTCCGAAGTGCCCTTCTCGATCCAGTCGTCGCCTTCGTTACCCATGTCCTGTTCGTTGGCTTTGCTGCCCAGGATAAAGTCGTTGCCCTGGCCACCAATGGCCTCGGAGGCGTCCTCACCGGTAATGATGAAGTCGTTGCCGAACCCACCAATGAGCAGGTTGACGCCGTTGCCACCGTGCAGCACGTCGTTGCCGTCGCCACCCTGGACGTTATCGTCGCCGCCGGTGTCGGTGATGATGTCGTCGCCGGCGCCACCGCGTAACTGGTCGTTGCCGTCACCGCCTTCGATGCGATCGTTGCCGCCATCACCCCAGACCGTGTCATCGCCTTCACTGGCGATGAGGATGTCTGCGTTTTCGGTGCCACCCAGCACGATGTGCTCGTCACCTGTGTACTTGATGTAGTTGGTGTCCGCCCCCACGGTCAGCGGGTTGTCGCGGAACACCACCTGCGCGCCATTCGGGCCGAGCGGATCGACGGCGAGCAGACCTTCGTTGAACTGCCTGCCCTGGTCCACTTCCAGATAGAACCCAGGATCCGTGAACACCACGCCCGGCAAGTGCGTGGCCGAGGTGTTGGCCATGATCAGCTTGGCGAACGAGTTGCTTTCAAGTTCCGCATTCATCGTCAGGCCAGCGGTACGCTCCAGGTAGTAGAAGCGGTCGCCGTCCTGCAGTTTTTCCATCTGGTTCTCGAACACGAAGTTGAAGGTCGAGCCGAGCATGCCGCCGAACGGAGTTTTCTGTTCGGCAAGGCCGCCAATCCACATATCGATGGCATCGACGCCAGTGATCGTCACGTTCCTCAGGTCGTCGGCAGTACCCAGTACCCCATCGCTGCCGGCCAGCGTTACGTTGGCAAAGGCACCGGTGCTGTTGAGGAAGTCCAGGCGGTCAGCCGGCGCCCCCACACCACCGAATACCAGCGCCATAGCTGCAGCGCGTTTGCCTTCCAGCGTGGTCGCCGCCGTGATGGTGTCATGCGTGCCATAGGCCGCGATGAAGTTGATCAACGACTCCGGATGCTTGAGGTGCTGCACCAGGTCGACCCAGCTGTTGTAAGGCTTGAGTTGGGTGTCACCGGTTTGGCTGTAGATGTCGCGGCGGAACGCGTTGAGTGAAGGAATCCCCACGTCGCGGCCACGGGCGATGTTGATCGCCGGCAGGTCGAGCGGCAGGCCGAGCAGGTTATTGCGCAGCGCCTCGGTGACGAACTCGTCGATTTCGTTACCGGCTTGCCGGGTCACCCCACGGATGATCGCACTGGTCGCATCCTCTGGCGACACGCCACTGGCGGCGAACGCCAACGGGTTGAGGAACGCCGCGATCAAGCCCAGTTGCTGATCGGGGTTGGCGCTGCTCGGATCGCCTATCACGTTGAAGTCGATATCGTAGCGATCGACAGTCTCGGTCAGCATCGAGTGGCCAAACCGGTACACGGTGTGGGCGAACTCGGCGACGATCGAAGGATCGAGGTCGACGTCATAGACCTGGGTCGGTGCGAAGAACAGGTCGATGTTGGGCTGGATGGTCCGTGCAAACTCCTCGAACACCAGGTGCTGATACTGCATCTCGGTGCCGAACTTGGCAGCCTGGAACAAGCGCTCGCCATTCCACTGCAGCGCATCGAACTCAGCCTGGGTAGTTGGCAACGCGGCCACCGGAGTCAACAGCCACTCGTTGAGGAAGGCCACGTCACCCGAATCGAGCACGGTGTCCTTGGTCTGCGCAACCAGCCGGTTGTGCTCGGAGTGGAAGATCGCATGCACCGCAGTCAGGCCGATGTTTTCGTTGACCCGGCCGTCGCCGGCGATGTAGTGAGCGTCGAGCAGTTCGTTGTCATAGGTCAGGTTGTTGCCGCCCGGGCCAACGGGCTGCGCATTGCCGACAAGGGTGTCGGCATCCGCCTGCAGAACCCCGCCGGTAACGACCGGCACGGCGTTGTGGGCGATGTCGTTGAGGAAGGCATGGCTGGTGCGCACTGCGTTCACGAGGCTTACCGGGCTGGCCGGATTGCCTTCGACAAGCGTAGTGACATCATCGGCGGTGCCGGCAATGCCATCCGCCCCGTTGTTGACCCGAATGACAACCTGCGGGAAGCCGTTCGGCCCCTTGATGAAATTGCCATAGGCGTCAGTCGCCAGCAGCGGGCCGCTGTCGATATCGGCGTCGGTCAGATTGATACCCAGCACGTCGCGTGCCTGGGCCTTGACCACCTTCCAGGTTGCCATACCACCGATTTCAACGTCGTCAGCGGTGCCAAACGTGCCATCCGCCCCCAGGTCACGGTTAGTGATCAACCGGCCTGTCGCTACGGGGCCGCTGGCGGTAAGTTCATAACCGCGCAGGAACACCTGATGCGACGGGTGCGAGCTATAGGTCTGGTTCTGGTCCACGAACGGCGAGGTGGTGTTGGTGTGCTCATGGATGTCGTCGGCCGTGCCAAGAACGCCATCCGCCCCTGGCTGGTTGGTCGCGCGGGTCAGAACCATGAAGTTCGTCAGGCTACCTGGGACAAAGAGTGGATCATCCGGCTGAAGCGGAATGAAGACGGTGCCCGAACCACCTTTGGTCACCAGGTCCAGACCATGATCGAAGAACTGCCCGAAGAAGGTCATCCAGGCGTTGAACGGCGCGGACAATCCCGCATCCGACGTGGTGTTCTCGAACAGGTACACATCGCGGTCGTCGCCAGTACCGAACTGTCCATCCAGCCCGGGGCTGGCAACAATCTGTACACCTTCCTTGAGCACATCGTCGTTACCCACCGCGCCGAAGTTGAGCACACCGTCCAGGCCCGGGTCGAATGCCGTGGCATAGGCCGCCGGGTTGTTCGCTGTCTGATCGACGATCAGGTTACTGATGGTGCGCGGCTGCGAGTCGATCACAATGCCGTTGTTCTGCGCATACGACGTTCCCCCTTCCGCCGGATTGAAGACCGGATCGCCCACGCGCGGGAAGAGGTTATCGGCGGCGCCAAACTCGGTGTTGTCAATGCCGTTGAGGTTCATCAGGTTGTTGCTTGACCCGTCGACCGTACGCAGGCCCAGCGGCGCGCGGATGTTCGGGAGCAGCGAGAGGATGTCCTGACCGGCCGCATCAGCCTCGGCAATCTTGATCTGGTCAAGAATGAAGTTGAGGTCGGAGCGGACCATGTTAAGACCGGCGCCACCCGCGGTGGCATCGACTACAGGTACCTGCGCCGTTGGCGTAACCGGTGCACCGGCAACGATGGCAGCCGTCGGCGTGGAGAACAGGATCTCCGTGGTGCCGTGACCGTCCTGATAGATCGCCTTGACCCGCAACGACAACCCGGCGAGGTCAGGAGAGACCTTGAACGCGGTGCCGTCGGCGCTTTGGAACGCCAGGTCGCCAGCCGGCAACAGGATGATATCCTCGAATACGCCACTGCCAGGTTCGGCCTCGAATTGCCAGATGTAGGACACAGAGGAGTTGGTGATCAACCCTTGCGGATTACCCGCCGCGACGTTGTCGGCATCGGTCACCCCGGCCACGCTGACAGTCAGTAAATCGCCCACGGTGATCGCACCGCCGTTGCCATCGGCAACAGTTGGATTGCCATCCGGTTGGGCATTCTCCCCCGCCACCAGCACTTGCTGGTTATCGGCGAACTGCAGGCGTTCGATATGCAGCAGGGTATCGGTGCCGTCGCGACCCGCTACGCTATCGGCCACTGTCCAGACATCGTCCGTGATATCGGCCGTGCCACGGTCGTCGACAGTCACCGCATACTCGGCCTCAAGCCCGGAGAAAATGGCGGTATCGAAGGCTGCCCCGCCCGTCGAGGTGCCGGGCATGACTTCCCGCACGGCCTTGAGCTGACCAGGGTTGATGGTGCCATCCAGCATCAACGGGATCATATCGACCATGCTGTCGAAGCTGGCGATCTCTGGGCCGGTATGGTTGACGTCTGCCGGGTCATAAACGGCAATCCTGACGTTGATCCATTTGTCGCCGTCGATCAGGTCATCGCCACCGCGGCCCTCGATCAGGTCGCTGCCATCACCGCCGAGGATGATGTTGCCAGTGGCAAAGCCCGTGACCGGCAGACCGGCATCGGCCAGGAACTGGTCCAGACCGCGGATCAATGCGACATTGGTCAGCGCACTGCCCGTGGTACCACCGTGGTTGATGATCGTGTCGGCATCGACATTATCGCCCCTGAGCACATCGCCGAAACTCGAACCGGACAAACCCTCGACCTCGGCAAAACGGTCGAGAATCGAGGCCGGCGAGGCGCCCACCGGATTGAATATGCCGGCATTCTGGTTGGGTGTATTGCCATGCGGTTGCGCCAGCGCGGCCATGGTCAGGTCAGCGGTCACGCCGATCCTGTCATTTTTGTAGGTCACCCAGTCGAAACCGGACATGCCTTCCATCTTGTCCTGGGCATCGCTGCCCACAAAGATGTCATCGCCACCCTCGCCGATCATTTCGTCGAAGCCACCGCCACCGATAAAGATGTCGTTGCCGATCACATCGTCATTGAGCAACGGCGAGGCGTTATCGCCAGGCGCACCGTCCTGGGTGCCCTTCTCGATCCAGTCATCACCTTCGCCACCCATAGGTGGCAGGTTGGTCTTGGCACCGAGTATGAAGTCGTCACCCTGCCCGCCAAAGGTCAGGGAGATGTCTTCCGTGGTGATGATGAAGTCCTGGCCATCGCCACCCAGGATCAGGTTGCCTCCGGCAAGCATGCTGCCAGCGATGATCACATCGTTACCGTCATTGCCTTCCAGACGGTTGTCGCCGAACGAATCGCTGATGATGTCATCACCCGCGCCGCCCAGTACCGCATCGTTCCCGGCACCGCCTTCAAGGCGGTCGTTGCCGCCGTCGCCGTAAAGGGTGTCATCGCCCTCACCGGAAATGATGATGTCATTGCCGGCAGTGCCGCCCATGACGATATGGTCTTCACCGGTGTACTGCAGATAATTGGTGTCCGGACCCACGGTGTCAGGGTTGTCGCGAATCACCAGCGACACGACTTCCACGCCGTTGATCATGATACCGCCGGTCGGATCGGCGCGGCCATCCACGCCAAGGCCAGTGAACTGGGCGGTCTGATCCACCTCAAGGGTGAACGTCGGCGTCAGGAACACGGTGTTCGACAGGTGGGTGACATCGGTGTTGAGCATGATCAGCTTGGCAAAGGAGTTGTTTTCCAACTCGGAGCCGAAGTTCAGGCCCGCGGTACGCGCCAGGTAGTAGAAGCGGTCGCCGTTCTGCAACGCCTCCATCTGGGTTTCAAACACAAAGTTGAACGTCGAGCCGAGCATGCCGCCGAACGGCATCTTCTGTTCGGCGAGGCCACCGACCCAGAAGTCGATGTCGTCGACGCCCGTGATCGTCACACCGGTCAGGTCATCGGCAGTACCCAGTACCCCATCCGCGCCGGCCTGGGTTACGTTGGCGTAGGCACCGGTGCTGTTGAGGAAGTCCAGGCGGTCAGCCGGCGAACCCGCACCGTTGAATACCAGCGCAAAGGCTGCAGCGCGTTTGTCTGCCAGCGTGGTCGCCGCCGTGATCGTGCTATGCGTGCCATAGGCCGCGATGAAGTTGACCAGCGACTCGGGGTGCTTGAGGCTGTCTGCCAGATCAGCCCAACTGATGTACGGCTTGAGTTGGGTGTCGCCGGTGGATGCGTAAAACTCGCGACGCGCCTCATTCAAGGTGGGGATGCCCGTGTCGCGACCACGTGCCAGGTTCAGGGCCGGCAAATCGAGCGGCAGACCGAGCAGGTTGTTGCGCAACGCTTCGGTGACGAACTCATCGATCTCGTTGCCGACCTGGCGGGTAACACCGCGAATGATTGCCCCTGCCGCCTCGTCCGCAGTCACCCCGCTGCTGGCGAACGCCAGCGGGTTGAGGAAGGCCGCGATCAGACCCAGTTGCGAGTCCGGGTTGGTGGGGTCAGTGAGCAGCGGATTGAACGCGGGGTCGAAGCGATCGACGGTCTCGGTCAACATCGAGTGACCGAAGCGATACACCACGTGGGCGAACTCGGCGAGGATTGCCGGGTTGATCGAGGTGTCATAGCCGGTGGGCGCGAGGAACTCGTCGATCTGTGGCTGAATGGTCCGCCCGAACTCTTCGAACACCAGGTGTTGGTACTGCATTTCGGTGCCGAACTTGGCGGCCTGGAACAGGCGTTCGCCGTCCCACACCAACGCCGCAATCTCGGCGGGTGTAGTCGGTATCGCGGCCACGTCGTCCACCAGCCACTCATTGAGGAAGGCCAGATCGCCTGCGGCAATGATGGTGTCCTTCGATTGCTGAACCAGACGGTTGTGCTCGGAGTGGAACACATGGTGCACGGTGGTCAGGCCAATGTTCTCGTTGACCCGGCCGTCGCCGGCAATATAGTGGGCGTCGAGCAGTTCGTTGTCATAGGTCAGGTTGTTGCCGCCAGGGCCAACGGGCTGCGCATTGCCGATAGCGATGTCGGCATCCGCCTGCAGAACCCCGCCGACGACGACCGGCGCGGCATTGTGGGCGATGTCGTCGAGGAAACCATGCCCGGTGCTCACGGCATTGGCCAGACTGATGGGAGCTGCCAGGTTGCCTTCGACCAGTTGAGTGACGTCATCAGCCGTCCCGGCGATGCCGTCAGCACCGTTACTGACGCGAATCACCACCTGTGGCATGCCGTTCGGCCCGCGGATGAAGTTGCCGTACGCATCGGTTGCCAGCAATGGCACGTTGTGCACATCGGCGTCGGTCAGGTTGATGCCCAGAATGTCACGGGCCTGGGCCTTGACCACTGCCCAGGTCGCCATGCCGCCATTTTCGCCGTCGCCATCATCGGCCGTGCCGAACCGGCCATCCGGGCCGAGGTCGCGGTTGGTAATCAAGCGCCCCGTTGCAACAGGATCGCCCGCCGCGTTGATGACGTACTCGCGCAGGAACACCTGATGCGAAGGGTGCGAGGCGTAGGTCTGGCTTTGGTCGACGAACGGCGAGGTGGTGTTGGTCTGGCCATCATCGGCCGTGCCGACTACTCCGTCCGCGCCGGCGGTATGCACTGCGCGTGACAGCACCATGAAGTTGGTCAGGCTGCCCGGGACGAACAACGGATCGTCCGCCTGCAGCGGAATGAACACGACGTCGGTAGTGCTCTTGGTGACCAGGTCGAGACCGTGATCGAAGAACTGGCCGAAGAAGGTCATCCACGAGTTGAAGCTGGCGGTCAGGCCGACGTCCGGCGACACGTTGGGCATGAAGAACACGTCCTTGTCATCGGCCGTTCCGAACACGCCATCCAGTCCGGGGCTGGTGACTATCTGTACGCCATCCTTGAGTACGTCGTCATTACCCACCGTGCCGAAGTTGAGTACACCGTCCAGGCCCGGGTCGAACGCTGAGGCATAGGCCGCCGGGTTGTTGGCGGTCTGGTCGACGACCAGGTTACTGATAATCCGTGGTTGCGGGTCGATCACCGTCCCTGTTCCGGCGTACTGCGCCGATAGAAAGGAAGGATCGAGCAGGCGTGGGAAGTCAGCGTCCGCGGCGCCAAAATCACTCTGGCCGGTGACCAGGTTGTTGAAGCTGCCATCGACGGTACGCAGGCCGAACGGCACCTGGGTATTGGGAAGCAAATCAATGAGGCTGGTGCCGGCGGCATTCGCCTCGGCGATAAAGATTTGCTTGAGGATGAATTCCAGGTCCGACTTGTTGAAATTGGCCATTTTGGATTGCCCTCGATCTGTCTGGTTAAAGGCGCGGGACGAGAAAATCCTCCCGCGCCAAGTCAAGTGATGGCTTGCGCAGTTTGTTGGTTATGTTTTTTTGCGAGAGCTGGCGTTACCCGGGACCCGGGATTCGCGCCTGGAATTCGCGATATGAATTGCTCGCCGGGCGATCAGGCAGAGCGGATTCGAGCCCTGGGCGGGCCATGGAATCTGGAAGTGAAGGCGAACGTCCTGGACAGCCCCTTCCCTCTGCAAAACAACGAAATGATCGACATGGTTCTGCTCCTCCCGGGAAATCACTGCGCCCTGCGTTGCCAAAACGATGACAGGCTTCAGGCGGGCGGGCCCCCCGATAACTAAGACTAAAGTTCCATAGCAAAACTTTGTCAATATTACGTCGTTAAAACAGACGACTGGTGGCAGGCATCACAACTAGCTGTTTTTTAAGGACATATAGAAAGTTGTGTGCTGGTATAGAGCGAAATGTTATTTCGGAGTGATTCAGCGCCACCTACGCTGCTGCATAAGGGAGCAACGCAGCGATTTCGGAAGACTCGCCATCTATAGAGCGACCAGCCTGCGTGTCCATAAGCTGTTTACGGGACTACATTTACTGTTAGCTGTTGCGCGCCAAGGGCAATCGGCTTTTCGCAGTGGGAGGATCAAAATGCCCAAGCAGTCGAGCATCCGTTCAGAACTGGCCGACGCGCTCTTTCGTCTGCGCCGCAGCTTTTATTTGCTGGCAGGGTTCAGCGGCGTCATAAACGTCATGATGTTGACGCCAGCTATTTATATGCTGCAGGTTTACGATCGAGCCCTGGTCAGTCGCAACGTCACGACGCTGACAATGCTGACTGTTCTGGTAGTAGGTTTGTTCTTGCTGATGTCCACGCTGGAAATGGTCCGCACCCGTGTACTGATCCGGGTCGGTAACTGCCTCGACATGGACCTCAACCGACGCATTTTCACCGCTGCATTCGAGCGCAACCTGAACCGCGCCGGAGGTAACCCGGCCCAGGCCCTGCAAGATCTCTCCCAGGTTCGTCAGTTCGTCACCGGCAACTCCCTGTTCGCTTTCTTCGATGCACCGTGGACGCCGATCTACCTGCTGGTCGCCTATTTGATTCACCCGATACTCGGACTGATCACGCTGATCGGCTCGCTGATTCTGGTGGCCCTGGCCTGGCTCACTGAAAAGGCGACGCAGAAGCCGCTGGCCGAAGCCAATCAGGCCGCCCTCTCCTCCAGCCAGTACGCCAACAACAACCTGCGCAACGCCGAGGTCATCGAGGCCATGGGCATGCTGCCGTCGATCAGCAAGCGCTGGTTCCAAAGCCATTTGCGCATTCTGGAAATGCAGACCCTGGCCTCAGACCGCGCCGCCTTGATCAGCAGCACCGGGCGCTTCGTGCGGATCACGTTGCAGTCACTGATCCTCGGCGCCGGCGCGCTGCTGGCGATCGAAGGCAAGATCACCCCGGGGATGATGATTGCCTGCTCGATCCTCACCGGTCGTGCGCTGGGCCCGGTGGAACAGGTCATCGCGTCGTGGAAGCAACTGCTCGGCTGCCGCTCGGCCTGGGGCCGGCTCAACGAGATGCTGCAAGACTTTCCGCGCCGGCCACCGAGCATGTCGCTGCAACGACCAATGGGCATGCTGGCGGTGGAGAATGTGTATGCAGGTGCTCCGGGTACTCCCAACACGATTCTGCGCGGAGTGAGTTTCAGCCTTGTCCCCGGTGAAAGCCTCGGCGTTATCGGCCCATCCGCCTCGGGCAAATCCACCCTCGCCCGCCTGCTGGTTGGCGTCTGGCCGACGCAGGCCGGCAAGGTGCGCCTGGACGGTGCGGACATATTCACCTGGAACAAGGGCGAGCTTGGCCCCTGGCTCGGCTACCTGCCACAGGACGTGGAACTGTTCGAGGGCAATATCGCCGACAACATTGCGCGCTTTGGCGAAGTGGACAGCGAAGCGGTCATCCGCGCCGCCAAGATCACTGGTGTGCACGAGATGATCCTGCGTTTTCCGCAGGGTTATGACACCCGCCTGGGCACCGATGGCAGCCCGCTATCCGGTGGCCAGAAGCAGCGCATCGCCTTGGCCCGCGCGCTGTATGGCGAGCCCAATCTGATCGTGCTGGACGAACCGAACGCCAACCTCGACGACGTCGGCGAAAAGGCCTTGGTCGATGCCCTGGCCGAACTCAAGGGTCGTGGCGCCACCGTCATTCTGATTTCTCACCGTCCCAACGTACTCTGTGCCGTCGATAAGGTACTGATGCTGCGCGACGGCGGCGTGCAGATGCTCGGCACGCGCGATGAAGTATTCGCAGCGCTGCGCAAGGCCAGTGTGATCCCTGCAAGCGCGTCGACTCCATTGGCCTCCGTCAAAGCACGGGAGTGACCGATCATGCAACTGAGCCAACACACCGAGATGATTCAAGCCGATCCCAGGAGCGTGGTAGATCTGGACGTCGGTAAACCCGCGCGCTGGGGCGTGTGGCTGGTGCTCGCCGGTTTCGGCGGCTTCCTCCTGTGGTCCTGGCTGGCGCCGCTGGATGCCGGCGTGGTAGCGACAGGCACGGTCAAAGTCACCAGTAATCGCAAAGCCGTGCAGCATCTGAGCGGCGGCACCGTGGAGGCCATTCTCGTTCGCGAAGGCGATCTGGTAACAAAGGGTCAGGAGGTGGTCCGCCTCGACTCGTTGCGTGCCCTTGCCGAACAGGGGGCGGTCAGCGCCCAGTACATCGTCAGCAAGACGGTGGAAAACCGTCTGGAAGCGGAACGTGACAACCGCGAAGTGGTGAACTTCGATCCCGAACTGCTCAAGCGCTTCAAGGGTGACCAACGCCTGGAAGCCGCCATGGACCTGCAACAGCGCCTGCTCGATACACGGCGCGCCGGTCTCGCTGGCGAAATCAGCATCCTGAAGGAAAACCTGGCGGCGTCGGCAGTGCAGCTCAAGGGCCTGCAGCAGGTCTATAGCGCCCGTGCCTCGCAGATCAGTTTCCTCAACCAGGAACTGCAAGGCACCCGCGTGCTGTCGGCCGAAGGCTATGTGCCGCGCAACCGCCTGCTTGAGCTGGAGCGCAGCAATGCCGACCTCTCCGCCGGCCAGGCCGAGAACCTCAACAACATTGCCCGGGTGCGTAGCCAGACCACCGAAATCAAGCTGCGCATCCTGCAGCGCCAGCACGATTACCTGAAGGAAGTCGAATCGCAGTTGACGGAAACCGCCAAGGAAAACACCACCCTGGCCGACCGCTTGCGCGCCCTCGACTATGAAGTGACGCACACGGTGATTCGTTCGCCGATCGACGGCATGGTCCAGGCCCTGAGTATCGCCACCGTCGGCGGGATCATTCAGCCCGGCTTCAAGATCATGGAAATCGTTCCGCTCAACGAACCGTTGCAGGTCGACGCGATGATTCCCGTGCAGGCCATCGACAAGATGGTCCCCGGCCTGCCCGTGGACATTTCCTTCCCGGCCTTCAACCATGCCCAGACGCCTAACATCCCCGGACGCGTGATGACTATCTCCGCCGACCGCCTGATGGACGAGGAAAGCAAGCAGCCGTTCTATCTGGCCCAGGTGGAAGTCACCCCCGATGGCATGAGCCTGCTTGGCAGCAATCACATTCGCCCCGGCATGCCCGCCAGCGTCACCATCAAGACCGGCGAACGCAACATGATGAGCTATCTTCTTAAACCAATGCTCGAACGTGTGGACAGCTCATTCAAGGAACAATGAAATGGACCGTCATTGCCTGCTCTTCTGCCTGCTGGGGCTGGCCTTGCCGGCCAGCGCCATGGACCTCAAGCAAGCCTGGGACCTGTTGCAGTTCCAGGGCCCGATCTACCAGGCCGCCGTGAATGAAAAAAAGGCCGGCGGGGAAAATCGCGCCATCGGCAAGGCCGGCCTGTTACCGCAGGTCAACGCCTCGGCCTACAACAACAAGGTCAATGGTACTCAAAGCCAGAACAACATCGACAGAGATCTCCATTACGACTCCAAGGGCGCCAACGTGCGCCTGCGCCAGCCGCTGTTCAACAAACAGAAGATGGCCGAGTACCGCCAGGGTCAACAACGTGCCGACTACAGCAATGCGGTATTCGATGCCAAGAGCCAGGACGCCGCGGTGCGCTTGGCCGAAAGCTATTTCGATGTGCTCCTGGCCAGCGAAACCATCACCCTGGCCAAGTCCAAGCTGAACGCCTTCGACGAACAACTCGCCTCGGCGAAACGGCGCCTGGAACTGGGGGCCGGCACCGTCACCGACGTCGACGAGTCGACCGCCCGCCGTGACCTCGCCGAAGCCGAACTGATCGAAGCGCAGGACAACCTGGTCAACGCGCGCCGCAAGCTCGAGGAATACATCGGTGAAACCCCCGATTCGCTGACCACCTTGCGTCCGAGCTTCGATACACCACCACTACTGCCAAGCAACCTGCAGGACTGGTTGGTCAAAGCCCAGACCGATAGCCCGCTGATCCATGCACGCCGCTATAGCCGTGACCTCGCCGAAGAAGAAGTGAAGCGCGCCAGGGCCGGCCACTGGCCGACACTGGATTTCATCGCCGGCTACACCGCGGGTGAGAGCCAATCACTCTCCGAGCTGAATCAACGCAACCGCTACGGTTCGATCGGACTGGAAGTCAATTTCCCGCTGTTCAGCGGTGGCGGCGTCAGCGCTCTGACACGCCAGGCCAGCGCCAACAGCGACAAGGCCCTGGATGAACTCGACGCTGCGCGACAGGAAGTCATCACCGGAACCACCCGTGAGTTTCAAGGCATTCTGAGCGGTGCCAGACGCATTCGCGCGCTGGAGAAGGCAGTAGCGTCCAACGAACGCTCACTGGCATCGTCACGCAAGGGCTTCAAGGAAGGCGGCACCAGCACCAACTCGGACGTCCTCAATGCCGAAGAGCTGCTTTTCGTTGCGCGCCACGATCTGTTCGAGGCCAAGTTGCGCTATTTGATGTCGCGCCTGCGCCTGGCCTCCTCGGTGGGCAGCCTGGGCGACGACGATATCGACCAGATCAACAACTACCTCGGCCCGGAACTGCTGGTCACCAACTGACGCTCACCTGCCGGTCGGTCAAGCCACATGATGGCAGACCGGCGCCCCTCCTCCCAAGATCCCCATCCAGGTATTCATGGCCGCGTCGCGGCGCAGAAAGGCAACCGCCAGCGAAAAAAACAGCCAACCCTTGAAATTTGCCCACTAAGGCCTTGATTCCCTTTATGCTCGAACCAGTTCCAGGCTGTAAACTGTTTCCCCATGCGCAAACTTTTGTACCTGACATTTTCCATGGCGTTGCTCGCCGCCCTCACGACCTACGCGATGTGGGCCGCAAACCGGCCGGTGGGTCATTACCTTTCGGATCTGCGGATCAACCTGGCTGTCGACCAGGGCACGCCTGCGGACCGCGGCAATCTGTTGGGCATTCAGCCCGAACTGTTTCCCACCGATTATCAAAGCCCCGAGCGTTTGCACCGCAAGCTTGCGGCCTATCTGCAAGCAGCCCGGGACCAGGGCCTGTTGAACGGCAAGACCGTCGTCGTGTTGCCGGAGCACATCGGTACCTGGCTGATGGTCAGCGGCGAGAAGGATGAGTTGTATCAGGCCAGCACCCTCAAGGAGGCCATGAACTGGCTGGCGGTGAGCAATCCCCTGAAGTTCGCCAAGGCGTTGATCAGCGCCGAGGGCGGCAACCGTCTGGACGATGCCCACCTACGCATGAAAGCCAAGGCGATGGCCAGAGACTACCAGGCATTGTTCGGAGGGCTGGCCAGGGAATTCCACGTGACGCTGGTGGCGGGTTCCATCGTACTGCCCGAACCGAGCATCATCGACGGCACCTTGAGAATCGGCCGCGGCGCGCTGTACAACAGCAGCGTGGTGTTCAACAGCGAGGGCCTGCCGATCGGCCAGCCCCAGCGCCAGATACACCCGTTCTTCGCAGAACAGAACGGGATCAAGGCGAACGGTGAGCACTCGCTCAATGTCGTTGATACTCCCGCCGGAAGGCTGGGCGTATTGATCGGTCATGACAGCTGGTACCCGGAAAACTACCTCAAGCTCAACGACCAAAGCGTGCAACTGGTCGCGGTACCGGCCTTTGTTGCCGGCCGTGGCACCTGGGATCAACCGTGGCGTGGCTACAGGGGCTCGTCAGCGCCGACATCGGTCATCTTGAAGCCTGGAGAAGTCAGTGAAGGCCAGGCCTGGCAGCGCCTGAATCTCACGACCCGGACACCTGCCAGTCAAGCCGTCGCTGGCATGAGTGTGTTCCTGCGGGGTCAGTTCTGGGATCAGGGCAGCGCCGGACACAGCTTCCTCAGCAGCAACGGCCAGCATTTTGCCGACGGCAATGCCCATGGTGCGCGTTTGCTGAACCTCTGGTTGTAGCCATGAAGCCGCAGCCGATGCGCCTGGGCGATCTGTCGGTGGGCTTTGTTCATAGCCTGGCCGATGCCGTGCGCAGTCATGGCGTCGATCCTCAGCCACTGCTCGATCAATACGGCCTCGACGCCGGGCGCCTGAGCGAAGCCGGTGCCCGACTGTCGATACCGCGCTACATGCGCCTGGGCCACAGCGCCATTCAACTGACCGGCAACCCGGCCCTTGGCTTGCGCATGGGCCAGCTCAGTCGCCTGAGCCAGGCTGGCCTTGCTGGCGTCACTGCGGCCCAGGCGCCGACGGTACGAGAAGCCGCCCGCTGCCTGATTCGATTCGAAGCCTTGTATGGCTCCAATTATCGGGGTCAATCAAGCTTTCACGAAGACGCCCAGGGCGCCTGGCTGCGCTTCTATTCGATCAGCCCCTATAACGCCTACAACCGCTTTGTGGTGGATTCGATCATCGCCGGCTGGTTGCAGCAATTGTCCAGTGTCAGCCCTGCCCCGCTGCGCGCCGAACGCATCGAGATCGAATTCGAGGAGCCCGGTTACCGCGCGGCCTATGACGTGTTGGGTGACTGTCCGATTCAGTTTGGCGGCGAGCGCAATCAACTGCGCTTGAGCCTGGAAAGTCTCGCCCAGCGCAACCCCGAGCATTGCCCGAGTACCTGGCGGCATTTGCTGCAACTGTGTGAGCGAGAACTGGAACAACTGACACGCACCCGCAGCCTGCGCGAACGCATCATCGCGCTGCTGGGCCCCCTGCTCAATGGTGGCCGGGAACCCGACCTGCAAGAGGTGGCGGCACGCCTGAAGCTGCCCACCTGGACCCTGCGCCGCAAGCTCGCCGAAGAAGGCACGCAGTTTCGTGCAATTCTCAACGACACCCGTCGCGACCTGGCCATGACCTACATACGCGACACCGAACTGGCGTTCGGAGAGATCGCCTACCTGCTGGGTTTTGCCTCAGCCGAAGCGTTTCAACGCGCATACAAACGCTGGAACGGACAGACCCCCGGCGAATTTCGCCGCAGTCATCGCCAATCCGCCTGATGCCTACAACTCGGTAGCGTCTTCCGCCGGCTCCAGTGGGTCCAGTTCGAAAGCCTGGTACTCGAGCAGCTCTTCTTGATAATCGTCCATTTTTGAATCCCCCAACCCATATTAAAAACGTCTGAATAAATGACCAATTCCCAGAGCATAAAGTGCCCGCATGAAAGAAAAATGACGCGGACACGACACTCTGTCGCTACTGAATAAAACGTAGCAGCTGGTCAGGAATTTATCATCGGATTTTTTCGCGGGAGGCCACAGAACAGTGGTCTTGGTTGACGAGGGTCAATCTTTTGGCTGGCCACGGGATCGGGTCATCCGACCCGATCCCGTGGCATATCCATCACTGACCTGAGGCAGGCATCGCCGGGATGGGTTCGCTCGGCGCAGGCAAGTCACTCGGGTTCGACGGTGGCGTGACGACTTCCTGGAACGATGCAGGCTCTACACGCTCGATCGGCGTGATCGGCGCCGCTTCAGGAGGCGGGGCAACCGGCTCGGAGGCCGCTGGAGCCGCTTCAATGGATGCAGGTGCAGGTGCAGGCGCTGGTGCAGCAGGCTCTACAGCGGGAGCCGCTGCCGGGGCAGGTGCCAGTGGTGCCGGCGCTGCCTGGGCTTCAGGCATGCCCAGGTCCGTTTTCGGCTTTTCGGGGATGTGCGCAGCCTTTTTCGCTTCCGGCGGCAGGAACAGTTCGACCAGTGCGAAGAAACGCTCGTAGAACTTGGCAGACGATACGGTTTCGCTGGCGACCTTGACCATCGAGTCATCGGAGGAGCCGATCGGCATCGACACCGAGCCCAACACACCCACACCGAGACTGGCGGAGTTGTTGGTCTTCTTCAGCGCATAACGATCCTGCAGGGCGTTGGCGAACACGGTCGCATGGTGCCCTTCGCTGCCGTCATCGGCACAGACCACGCTGAAGCTGATCTCCATGTGGTTCTCGCCGGTCTGCTGGAAGCTCTTGTGACCGCTGACCAGCTTCGAATCGTTGCTGGTGATGATGTAACCCTGGCTGAGCAAGGCACGACGAGCGGCTTCACAGCTCTGGGTATCGCTGACCGGATAGTTTCGGGAAAAGGTACCGGAGTCGTCGAAATTCTCATGCTCATAGATGGCGGTCTTGTTCGATGAACAACCGGCCGCAGTAGCAAGCACGGCTGCCAGTCCGACAACCCGCATGGGAAGTGATTTAAACATTGAACATCCTGAAGAAAACGGTTCGGGGCATATTGTGCAACAGATCGATGCTTAGCGGAGCATCGATCATGTCTTAAAACGGTTACAGGCTGATTGACCCCGGTTTTGCGCAAAAGTCACCGCGGCAAGTGACGTACGGCCAAACAAAAAGACCCCAGCCTTCCGGCCGGGGTCTTTTGTGCAGCGCTAAACCTGATCAGGCATCAGTAACGCTTGATTTCCGCCTGGCTTTCCAGCTGCTTGCGGTAAGCCGCGAAGTCTTGCTGGCCGATGCGGGAAGCGAGGTAGCGACGATACTGTGCTTTCTCTTCTTCGGTCGGCGCCGCTGCTTCGTTCACGCCATTGAGGCGCACGATCATCAGGCTGCCATCCGACAGCGTCACGCTGGTGAAGGTCGGCTTGTCCTTGGACGCAGGCTTCGCCATGCGGAACAGCGCTTGCAGCACCGCAGGGTCGACCCCTTCCTGAGCACGAGTCGCCGCTTCCGTGACTTTCCAGGCCTGGCCGTCGACCGCCTGATCCAGCGGGGTCTTGCCATCGCGCAGGCTGGCAATCAAGGCGTCAGCCTTGGTCTTGGCATCGGCGCTGGCGTGTTCCTTGGCCAATTGCACACGGATCGCAGCAGAGACGCTTTCCAGCGGCAATTGCGAAGGCTTCAGGTGCTCCTTGGCACGCAACACGACCACGGTTTCCGGATCGAGCTCGATGGCAGTGCTGTTCGCACCCTCATCCAGGACCTCCGGGCTGAACGCGGCAGTGATCACGGCACGGTTGGCTGCAATACCCTCACCGCCTTCACGGCCGAACGGCTTGGACGTGTGGACGTTCAGTTTCAGGTCTTGTGCCGGTTGCGCCAGGTCCGACGCTTCGAATGAAGCGTCTTCCAGTTGCTTGGTCGCCTCGACAAAACGCTGTTCGACCTGCTGGGCCTTCAACTCGCGGGTCAGCTTGTCTTTCAGGCTGGCGAATGTCGGAACTTCAGGCGCTTCCACGCCCAACAGCTTGATCAGGTGGAACCCGAAATCGGTGCGAACCGGCGCGGAAACCTGGTCCTTGGCCAACGAATACAGGGCTTTCTCGAACGCCGGGTCGTAGACGCCAGGACCGGCATAACCCAGGTCACCGCCGTTGTTCGCCGAACCCGGATCCTGGGAGAATTCCTTGGCCAGCGCCTCGAATTTCTCGCCCTTGGCCAGACGAGCCTGGATCTCTTCGATCTTCGCCTTGGCTTGCGCCTCGGTGGTCTTGTCATTCACTTCAATCAGAATGTGCGCCGCCTGGCGTTGCTCGGACAGGTTCGCGATTTCTTTCTGATAGGCCGCCTGCAGGTCTTCGTCATTGACGCTGACCTGATCGAAGAAGGAAGCCTTCTTCAGCTCGAGGTAATCGATGACCACCTGATCCGGCGTCATGAATTCCTTGGCATGCTCGTCGTAGTAGGCCTTGACCTCATCGTCGGTCAGCTTCACCGCTGCCGGGTCGGCCTTGATGTTCAGCGAGGCGAAATCGCGGGTCTGTTTTTCCAGACGGGTAAACGCCAGTACCTGTGCATCGGTCACGAAACCGCTACCGGCGAGACCGGCACGCAGCTGACCAATCAGCATTTCCTGAGCCAGCATCTGGCGGAATTGCATGCGGGTATAGCCGAGTTGGCGAATCACCTGGTCGAAACGCTCGGAGCTGAACTTGCCATCCACCTGAAACTCAGGCGTTTGCAGGATGACCTGATCCAGAGCCGCTTCGGAAAAGGCGAATTTCGAGTCTTCTGCGCCTTGCAGCAGCAGTTTGCGATCGATCAGGCCCTTGAGAGCCGACTCGCGCAGCATTTTTTCATCGAGCAAGGAAGCATCGAAATCCTTGCCCAGCTGTTGCATGAGCTGACGGCGTTGCATATCGACCGCCTGGCTCAGTTCGTTCTGGCTGATTTCTTCGCCATTGACCTTCGCCGCTTCATTCGTGTTCGTCGTGGCCTGAAAAATGGCGTCGAAACCGGTCAGAGCCATCAGTGCAACGATGACCCCGATAATAGTCTTGGCAATCCAGCCTTGTGAATTGTCCCTGATATTCTGCAGCATGCGTCCCCCAGAAACGGTTGAACTTCAAAAATTAGGCAACCGTGGAGCGTGGGTAGAATCCGGATAGAAGAAAGGCGCATCCGAGGATGCGCCTTCTCGTAACTGGCGGAGCGGATCGAGGGGCTCGAACTGGCGACCCTCGGTGTCTTGAACCGGCGACCTGCAGTCAGGACTGCCGCTCCGCTGCCAAGTCAGGCATGACCCCGACCCGGATGGGTAAAAACCTGAATCGAACTTAGTTGACAGCTTCTTTCAGTGCTTTACCGGCTTTGAAACCTGGTTTTTTGGCTGCTGCGATTTCCAGCGTCTTACCGGTCTGTGGGTTACGACCAATGCGAGCCGGACGATCAGTTACGGAGAAGGTACCGAAACCAACCAGAACAACAGAGTCGCCAGCCTTGAGAGCGCCAGTGACGGATTCGATTACAGCGTCCAGCGCACGGCCAGCAGCAGCTTTCGGGATATCAGCGGATGCAGCGATAGCATCAATCAGTTCCGACTTGTTCACTCTAAGTCCCCTTATATCTATTTGAGTATGATTCTAAGTTTTTTTGGTGAAAGCAAAAACGAGTGCTGAATGGCCTACAGACACTTAAGAGCCGCTTTATAACAAGGGCTCTAAAAAGCTGTCAAGAAAGCCCCCCAGGCAAATACGTACTAATGCGTGCTAATTCTTTCCTTAGAATCTGCGTCGCGTTTCTCATCCTTCGCGACTATCTCCGGAGCCACGTCCGGCAAGGGCTCCGGCGCGTATTGCAACGCAATTTGCAGGACCTCGTCAATCCATTTAACCGGTTTAATCTGTAGATCCTGCTTGATATTGTCCGGAATCTCTTTGAGATCGCGCACATTCTCTTCAGGAATGATCACTGTCTTGATTCCGCCACGGTGGGCAGCCAACAGTTTTTCTTTCAAGCCACCAATGGCCAAGACCTGGCCACGCAACGTGATCTCGCCGGTCATGGCGACATCCGCGCGTACCGGTATGCCGGTCAATGCCGATACCAGGGCCGTGCACATGCCTACACCGGCGCTAGGGCCATCCTTTGGAGTCGCCCCTTCCGGCATATGGATGTGTGTGTCGCGCTTCTCATGGAAGTCCAGAGGGATCCCCAGGCTCTTCGCCCTGCTGCGGACAACGGTCAAGGCCGCTGTGATCGATTCGACCATCACGTCACCCAGGGAACCGGTCTTGATCAACTGGCCCTTGCCCGGTACGACGGCCGCTTCGATGGTCAGCAGTTCGCCGCCCACCTGAGTCCACGCCAACCCGGTCACCTGGCCAATCTGATCCTGCTGCTCGGCCAGGCCGTAGCGGAATTTACGCACGCCCAGGAAGTGCTCCAGCATGTCTGCGGTGACCTTCACCGAGAAGCGCTTCTCCAGCGCATGTTCCTTGACGGCCTTGCGGCAGACCTTGGCAATCTGGCGCTCCAGCCCACGCACACCGGCTTCACGGGTGTAGTAGCGGATGATGTCGCGGATCGCTTCTGCGTCAAACTCCAGCTCGCCTTTCTTCAGGCCGTTGGCCGTAATCTGCTTAGGCGAAAGGTATTTGACGGCGATGTTGATCTTCTCGTCTTCGGTGTAGCCCGGCAGACGGATCACTTCCATCCGGTCCAGCAACGCCGGCGGGATGTTCATCGAGTTCGAAGTACACAGGAACATCACATCGGACAGGTCGTAATCGACTTCCAGATAGTGATCGTTGAAGTTGTGGTTCTGCTCGGGATCGAGCACCTCCAGCAACGCCGATGCCGGATCGCCACGCATGTCGCTGCCCATCTTGTCGATTTCATCGAGCAGGAACAGCGGGTTGCGGACACCCACTTTTGTCATCTTTTGAATCAATCTTCCTGGCATCGAACCGATGTAAGTACGGCGATGGCCACGAATTTCCGCCTCGTCACGCACGCCACCGAGGGCCATGCGCACGAATTTGCGGTTGGTGGCGTGAGCAATCGACTCCGCCAGGGACGTTTTACCCACCCCGGGAGGACCGACCAGACATAGCACCGGACCACGAATTTTCTTCACGCGCTTTTGCACGGCGAGGTATTCGAGGATGCGTTCCTTGACCTCTTCGAGGCCATAGTGGTCGGCATCCAGAATGTCTTCCGCGCGCGCCAGGTCCAGGCGCACCTTGCTCTGGGCCTTCCACGGCACTTGAACCAGCCAGTCGATGTACGAACGCACCACGGTCGCTTCCGCGGACATCGGCGACATCTGCTTGAGCTTGTTCAGCTCGGCCGTCGCCTTGGCCAGCGCGTCTTTCGGCAGGCCGGCGGCATCGATACGCTTTTTCAGCTCTTCGACTTCGTTGTGGCCTTCGTCACTGTCGCCGAGCTCTTTCTGAATGGCCTTCATCTGCTCATTCAGGTAGTACTCGCGCTGACTGCGCTCCATTTGTTTCTTGACGCGGCCGCGAATGCGTTTTTCGACTTGCAACAGATCGATCTCGGCATCCAGCAACGCCAGAACGTGCTCGACCCGGGCCGACAAATCGATGATTTCGAGGATTTCCTGCTTCTGTTCGATCTTCAGCGCCATGTGCGCGGCCATGGTGTCCACCAGGCGGCCTGGCTCATCGATGCTGTTGAGCGACGACAGGACTTCAGCCGGGACTTTCTTGCCCAACTGCACGTATTGCTCGAACTGGGACAGCAAGCTGCGAACGAACACTTCCGACTCGCGCTCCGGTGCTTCAACTTCGTCGATCAGGGAGACTTCGGCACGGCAGTGGCCGTCCACTTCGCTGAAGCGCTCGACAGCGCCCCGCTGCTCGCCTTCGACCAGAACCTTGACCGTTCCGTCAGGCAGCTTGAGCAGCTGCAGAACGGTGGCAATCGTACCAACGCGATACAGGGCATCTTCACCGGGATCGTCGTCAGCCGGGTTTCTCTGGGCCAGCAGAAGGATCTGCTTGTCACCCGTCATCGCAGCCTCGAGGGCTTCGATGGATTTCTCGCGCCCCACGAACAGCGGGATAACCATGTGCGGATAAACCACGACATCACGCAATGGCAGGAGAGGCAATTCGATGGTTGTCTTCATGATTTCGCCTCTACGGCGGCCATAAGGCCGTAAACAGATGGAAGTAAGCTTGAAACCAAGATGGGGGCTGCCCAGGAAAAAAACAAGCGGATAAAAGAACCACTTGAAAGATTGCAGCATACGGATGCTGCTGCGACGGGCCGGATAAGCCTTCAAAGACCGCCTTCGCTGGCAAGCCGGCTCCTGCAGGCCAGATCCCGAAATAGCAAAGGGGCCCGAAGGCCCCTTCTTTATTCAAGCTGCGTGACGCTTATGCGTCTGGCGCAGCCTTGGCGGTCGGCTCACTGTTTTCATAGATATACAGTGGCTTGGACTTGCCTTCTATCACGCTTTCATCGATCACTACTTTGCTCACCTCCGATTGCGAGGGGATTTCATACATAGTGTCGAGCAATACACCTTCGAGAATCGAACGCAGGCCACGGGCACCGGTTTTACGCTCCAGGGCTCGCTTGGCGACCGATTTCAGAGCGTCGGTCCGGAATTCCAGATCCACGCCTTCCATCTCGAACAGCTTGGCATACTGCTTGGTCAGAGCATTTTTCGGCTCGGTGAGGATCTGCATCAATGCAGCCTCGTCGAGCTCGTCCAGCGTGGCAAGTACCGGCAGACGACCGACGAATTCCGGGATCAGACCGAACTTGACCAGATCGTCAGGCTCGACTTCACGCAGGGACTCACCGACTTTCTTGCCTTCTTCCTTGCTGCGCACTTCTGCATTGAAACCGATGCCACCCTTGGTGGAACGGTTTTGAATGACTTTCTCAAGACCAGAGAACGCGCCACCGCAGATGAACAGGATGTTACGGGTGTCGACCTGCAGGAATTCCTGCTGCGGATGCTTGCGACCACCTTGAGGCGGAACGGAAGCGACCGTGCCTTCGATCAACTTGAGCAGGGCCTGCTGCACGCCTTCACCGGAAACGTCCCGGGTAATCGACGGGTTATCAGACTTGCGCGAAATCTTGTCGATTTCATCGATGTAGACAATGCCCATCTGGGCCTTTTCCACGTCGTAATCGCATTTCTGCAGCAGCTTCTGAATGATGTTCTCGACATCTTCACCCACGTAACCCGCCTCGGTGAGGGTGGTTGCGTCGGCGATGGTGAACGGAACGTTCAGCAAGCGGGCCAGTGTTTCGGCAAGCAGGGTCTTACCCGAGCCTGTCGGGCCGATCAGCAGGATGTTGCTCTTGCCGAGTTCGACGTCGTCATTCTTTTTGTCACGCTGATTCAGGCGCTTGTAGTGGTTGTAAACCGCTACGGCCAGAACCTTTTTCGCACGCTCCTGACCAATCACATACTGATCAAGGATGCCGCTGATTTCTTTAGGCGAAGGCAATTTATGCGCGCTGCTTTCGGCCTGTGCTTCCTGCACCTCCTCGCGGATGATGTCGTTGCACAGGTCGACGCACTCGTCGCAGATAAAGACCGAGGGGCCGGCAATCAATTTGCGTACTTCATGCTGGCTTTTGCCACAGAAGGAGCAATAGAGCAGCTTGCCGTTGTCCTCGCCGTTGCGGGTGTCAGTCATTCGTTCGATCCAAATCCGATAGGCTTGCAACACAAGATGAAGGCTATTGCGGGCTTTTTCAAGCCCGCCGGTGATCGGACCCGCCGACCAACCTTATTTTGAGCTGCTTATTTTAAGCGGGGCGCTGGCTGATCACTTCATCGATCAACCCGTACTCACGCGCGGCTTCTGCACTCATGAAATTGTCGCGGTTGGTATCGCGCTCGATTTCTTCAAGAGTACGCCCGCTATGCAGGGCCATCAGCGTGTTGAGACGCTCGCGAATGAAGAGGATTTCCTTGGCATGGATTTCGATATCCGACGCCTGGCCCTGGAAACCGCCCAGTGGCTGGTGAATCATCACTCGCGAGTTCGGCAGGCAATAACGCTTGCCAGGTGCACCGGCCGTCAGCAGGAACGCGCCCATGCTGCACGCCTGACCGATACAGGTGGTCGACACGTTGGGTTTGATGAACTGCATGGTGTCGTAGATCGACATGCCCGCCGTCACCGAACCGCCCGGGGAGTTGATATAGAGATGGATGTCCTTGTCCGGGTTTTCCGCTTCAAGGAACAGCAGTTGCGCACAGATCAGGTTGGCCATGTAGTCCTCTACGGGACCCACCAGAAAGATCACCCGCTCCTTGAGGAGACGCGAGTAGATGTCGTAGGCGCGCTCGCCACGAGCGGACTGCTCGACAACCATCGGGACCAGGCCGCCGGCGGCCTGGATATCAGAGTTCTGCTGAATATACGAATTACGGAACATGCTCTGCAGTCACTCCCAAATAGTTATGTCTTGAATACGCATAAGCCAGCTCGAAGGCTGGCTTATGGTGTTTGCTTCTTACCGCAAAAGTGATCAGTCGGCTTGTGGTGCTTCTACCGGCTTGACTGCTTCTTCGTAAGAGACCGATTTGTCGGTCACGCTAGCTTTCTGCAGAACAGTATCCACAACTTGCTCTTCCAGCACAACCGAGCGAACTTCGTTCAGTTGCTGGTCGTTCTTGTAGTACCAGGACACAACTTGCTCAGGTTCCTGGTAGGCCGAAGCCATTTCCTGAATCATCTCGCGAACGCGGGTTTCGTCAGGCTTGAGGTCGAATTGCTTGACCACTTCAGCCACGATCAGACCCAGTACTACGCGGCGCTTGGCTTGCTCTTCGAACAGCTCGGCCGGCAGTTGGTCAGGCTTGATGTTGCCGCCGAACTGCTGAACAGCCTGCACGCGCAGACGGTCAACTTCGTTGGACAGCAGAGCCTTTGGCACTTCGATCGGGTTGGTGGCCAGCAGACCGTCCATTACCTGATTCTTGACCTTGGATTTGATCGCCTGACGCAGTTCACGCTCCATGTTCTTGCGAACTTCGGCGCGGAAGCCTTCCAGACCGGTTTCCTTGATGCCGAATTGAGCGAAGAATTCTTCGGTCAGTTCTGGCAGCTTTGGCTCGGAAACGGTGTTGACGGTCACGGTGAACTCGGCGGTTTTGCCAGCCAGGTCCAGGTTCTGATAGTCCTCTGGGAAAGTCAGGTTCAGAACGCGTTCTTCACCGGCTTTGGCGCCAACCAGGCCATCTTCGAAACCAGGGATCATGCGGCCGGAACCCAGAACCAGCTGGGTACCCTTGGCGGAACCGCCAGCGAACACTTCACCGTCGACCTTGCCGACGAAATCGATGTTCAGCTGGTCTTCGTTTTGAGCAGCGCGATCGGCCACTTCGAAACGGGTGTTCTGCTTGCGCAGGATGTCCAGCATCTTGTCCAGATCGGCATCAGACACGTCAGCGCTCAGGCGCTCTACGGTGATACCTTCGAAACCGGCAACGGTGAACTCAGGGAACACTTCGAATACGGCTACGTATTCCAGGTCCTTGCCCGCTTCCAGGGATTTTGGCTCGATCGAAGGCTGACCAGCCGGGTTCAGCTTCTGCTCAACCACAGCTTCGTAGAAGGAAGACTGGATCACGTCGCCTACAGCTTCCTGGCGAGCGTCAGCACCGAAACGGCGCTTGATTTCGCTCATTGGCACTTTGCCTGGACGGAAGCCAGCAATCTTGGCCTTTTGGGCGGTCTGCTGCAGACGCTTGTTGACCTGGCTCTCGATGCGCTCAGCCGGCACGGTGACGCTCATGCGGCGCTCAAGAGCAGTAGTATTTTCAACAGAAACTTGCATGGATATTCCTCGTTGCACAGACGTTAGCCGGCCGTTTCCGACCCCAGAATCAAGGGCATGCATTCTAGTGGGTCAAACTCAAGAAGTCACCCTACTGAAAACGGGTAAAAACGCAGCAGGCAATTTATAGGTGCGAATGCACGAATGCACCTCGCCCCGATGGCAAATACAACCAATCACGCCAGGGCTCTGCGCCAACCTTTCCCTATATAGAGAAGGTCGCCAATCATCTCCCTGACAGCCGATCTCGCAAGCAAGGCCGGCGGGCAGGACAGCATCATCGAGAAACATAAATACGACGAAACGCCCGCCCCTGCGACCCGGAACCTGCGGCCGCCGAAACAAAAAAGGCGCCAGACTTTTCAATCTGGCGCCTTTCGAAATATGGGGTGGACGATGGGGATCGAACCCACGACAACGGGAGTCACAATCCCGTGCTCTACCAACTGAGCTACGCCCACCATATTGCCTGTTAAAGAAGCCAAACAACTTCTTTATCAAGCTCCAGCCTGGCCAAGTGCCTGAATGAAGCTTTATTTGGTGCGGATGAAGAGACTCGAACTCTTACGCCTCGCGGCGCTGGAACCTAAATCCAGTGTGTCTACCAATTCCACCACATCCGCGGATGAAGCCTTTAAAGCAAAGGCGCCAGACTGTTAATCTGGCGCCTTTCGAAATATGGGGTGGACGATGGGGATCGAACCCACGACAACGGGAGTCACAATCCCGTGCTCTACC
>NZ_JBXAOQ010000005.1:232106-264194 GCF_058802985.1 Pseudomonas sp. GW822-FHT01E03 | reverse complement strand
CTACCAACTGAGCTACGCCCACCATATCGCGCTACTTGTGCCAAAGCTGCCTAATGGCGCACCCGGCAGGACTCGAACCTGCGACCATCCGCTTAGAAGGCGGATGCTCTATCCAGCTGAGCTACGGGCGCCTTGTTAGCTGTAACCTTGGAGGACTACAAACTAAGTGCTTTCCAGTCTTGCAGAATCGTAATCCTGCTCAACCTTCCTAACCAGTGCTAGGCTGTGCCCGACAAGTGCGACGAATAGTATAGAGCCCCCCGAAGGTCGTCAAATCCTTTTTAAAAAAAATTCATTTAATTAAAGGAGTTAGGGGAATTTGCAGACCAAGCGCCTTTGCCCTCACCGCATGACATGCGAGAATGCGTTCTCTTTTTTTCCCCTCTCGATGGTTAATCACGCGCAATGACTGCACAACTTATCGACGGCAAATCGATCGCCGCCAGCCTGCGCCAGCAGATCGCCCAACGTGTCACCGAGCGTCGCCAGCAAGGCCTGCGCACGCCCGGCCTTGCGGTGATCCTGGTCGGCAGCGATCCTGCCTCTCAGGTTTATGTCTCGCACAAGCGTAAAGACTGTGAAGAGGTCGGCTTTCTATCCCAAGCCTATGACCTGCCTTCCGAAACCACTCAAGAAGCGCTGACCGAGCTGATCGATCGCCTGAACGACGACCCTGCAATCGACGGCGTTCTGCTTCAACTTCCGCTTCCCGAACACCTGGACGCCTCCAGGCTGCTGGAGCGCATTCGTCCGGATAAAGACGTCGACGGTTTCCATCCTTATAACGTCGGTCGCCTGGCCCAGCGCATTCCACTGCTGCGCCCATGCACCCCCAAAGGCATCATGACCCTGCTGGAAAGCACCGGTGTCGACCTTTACGGGATGGATGCCGTGGTCGTCGGCGCGTCCAATATCGTTGGCCGCCCGATGGCGATGGAATTGCTGCTGGCCGGCTGCACCGTGACGGTCACCCACCGTTTTACCAAGGACCTGGCCGGCCATGTCGGCCGTGCGGATCTGGTCGTCGTCGCCGCCGGCAAGCCGGGCCTGGTCAAGGGCGAATGGATCAAGGAAGGCGCGATCGTGATCGATGTCGGCATCAACCGTCAGGACGACGGCAAGCTGGTCGGTGACGTGATCTACGAAACCGCCCTGCCCCGCGCCGGCTGGATCACCCCGGTACCGGGCGGCGTAGGCCCGATGACCCGTGCCTGCCTGCTGGAAAACACCCTGTACGCCGCCGAAACCCTGCACAGCTGAGTTTCAACGCGCACGCTGTCAGCGTGACAAGGAACCCCGCCCTGGCGGGGTTTTTTTTGCCCGCGAGAAACACCGACCGCCCGCCGGAAAATGACTTTTTTTTCATGTTTCTCAGGACTTTCACCTGTTACTTGAACAACCATCGACAGTTATTCAGCCATACTCCAGAATGACGCGCTTTTCAGGAAACAGTCCGTTACAGAACGGCTTATCAACACTTTATGAGTCTGCCAGCGTGAATATCCGTCTTTCCATCCTGAGCCTATTTTTTGCAGTTGCAGGGACTTTCATCACGCCCTTCGCCAGCGCTGGCGAAACCACCGCAGCACCGCGAGATACAAAGACACTCAAGCTCGCTTCCGGCAGCTCCTTGCTGCTGGACATGCAGACCAACAAAGTCATCTACGCCAGCAATCCTGACGTGGTAGTGCCGATCGCTTCCGTCAGCAAGTTGATGACTGGCCTGGTCGTGGTCGAGTCTCGGCAGAACATGGACGAATACATCAACATCAACATCAGCGACACACCGGAAATGAAAGGTGTGTACTCCCGGGTCAAGCTCAAGAGCGAACTGCCGCGCCGGGAAATGCTGCTGATTGCCCTGATGTCATCTGAAAACCGAGCCGCTGCAAGCCTGGCCCACCACTATCCGGGTGGCTATGCCGCGTTCATTGCTGCAATGAACGCCAAGGCCCGGGCCTTGGGCATGACCAATACCCATTTCGTCGAGCCGACCGGTCTCTCGCCGCGCAACGTTTCGACCGCTCGCGATTTAAGCAAACTGTTGATCGCCGCGCACAAGTACCCGCTGCTGACCGAGCTGAGTACAACCAAGGAAAAGACCGTTTCGTTTCGCAAGCCGAACTACAGCCTGGGTTTCCGCAACACCGACCATTTGGTCCGCAAGCCGGACTGGGACATCCAGCTGACAAAAACCGGCTTCACCAACGAGGCCGGCCACTGCCTGGTGCTGGTGACCCGGATGGCTAACCGCCCGGTGGCCTTGGTGATCCTTGATGCCTACGGCAAGTACACCCACTTTGCCGATGCCACGCGCATGCGTAATTGGGTAGAGAGCGGAAAGAGCGCGGACGTGCCTTCCGTAGCCTTGCAGTACAAGGCAGACAAGAACCTCAAGCAGCGGCAGAGCGGCGTGGTAGAAGCATCGAAGTAACCTTGCTGCAAACGCATGAAAAAGCCCCGGACATCCGGGGCTTTTTTTCGTCGCAAAGTTAGTCGTTAGGCAGCGGCATCTGGTCGTCATCCGGGATACCGTCGCCGGTACTTGGATCTCTCCAACCCTTCGGCTTTTCAGTGGGCGCCACCGTTGGCCGTGCCAGGGGATCCCTCAACGGGCTGTCGGGATCCATCACCGGATCGGTGCTTTGCTCGGGGGTCGTGGGGACAGTTTCCGGACGTTTGTCGTCGAAACTGGAATCGGTAGACATACACACCTCCATTGGACCTAAGGCTTCAGATCACCCAGTGGATCGTAGGGCTTGGCCGGAGCCTTGGGGTTGTCACCCGGTTTCACGTCCCTCGGTGCCTTGGCGGGCCCGATCGGGTCGACCTGAGGATCGGCAAGGTCCGGGGAATCGGGATCGAAACCCAGCTCATCGCCAGACGAATGCTCGGATGAGTGTGGACCGACGGGCGTAGTTGAATGAGCCATGGGCGCCTCCTGTATCAAGGCCCGGAAAGATCCGGGCCTTTGCAGATTAGAGGCTGGCATCGGGCGCTGGTGCCCGGAGGGTGACGAACGGACTTACTGTGCGGCCAAGGCTTTTTTAGCTTTTGCTGCCGCCGGCTCCTGGCCCGCCTGCGCCAGATCATTGGCTGCCTTGAGCCAGCGTTGCTGATCGACCTGGGCGGGAATCTGCGTCGGATTCTGGATCAACACTGCCCAACCGCCGGCATCCTTGAACGCCGATTCAAAAGAACCGAAGCTCATCAACGTCCGCTGACTCATGCCTGCGCGCAGCAGCACGGTCTGCTTCTGACGGTTGTACCCGGTGAGAATCGCATAACGCGGTTCGGCCCACATCGCCGAGCCTTCGGTGAAGCGCACCATCACCGGATAACCGGCCGCGACCTGGGTCAACAAGGCTGGCAAGGTCGCGTCAAGGGGATAGACCACCATCCCGTACTCACGCGCGAGGTTCACCATGTTCTGTTGCAGCTGGGCTTCGGCGCCCGGCAAATGCAGCGGTTTGTCGAGCAAACCTGGCGTAATCACGATGTTCTGCTGGGACAGCATGCTGGCCAGCACCTGCGGTCCGCTTTGATTGGCCACGCCCTTGTAGAAGCGGCCACTGAGTTCGACCCGCTCCGGCAGACGCTTGATCTCAGGTGCAACACTCCCGGCGCAACCCGCCAGCGCCACCACACATCCCGCCATCAGCGCCGCCGACAGCATTCGAGAAAATACCCGCACCATCATCACTCTCTTGTTCAGGCGCCAGGCAACAATATTCCCGGCAAGGCCGTTGATCATAGGACGCCGCGCGACAGCGGTATAGCCTTAACCGGCAGTTGTTTGCATTCGATAGAGCGAACTGGTTGGTGACTGCCGACTTTCGGTCAATAGCCTGAAATACAGCAACGGCTAGACTGTTCCTTGAAGAGACGACAGCGAAGCGTGAGTGCCCATTGAAGGGCAAAGAGGAGGCACCGATGAGCCTGACCATGATCATTGTAATGTTGGTTTGCGGCTGGCTGGCGGTAGCCGCCGCCATGCTGTGGGGCGTGCTGCGCATTACTCGCCGCCACCATCACCCTGTCCAGCCGGCGCCTGCGCAAGAAGCGGACAAGGCACCGAGCCAGCACGCCAACGCTCACTGACACCACCTTTATCCGAGACCAACAAAAACGGCCGCCTGCACTCCTTCGAGTTCAGGCGGCCGTTTCCTTTAGCGTGGGTCAGGCCTCAGTGGCTGCACGCTTCTGCCTGGAGCGACGGGACATCATGTTCAACACCTCGATCGCAGCCGAGAATGCCATGGCCGCATAGACGTAGCCTTTCGGTACATGGGCGCCAAAGCCTTCGGCAATCAGCGTCATGCCGATCATGATCAGGAAGCCCAGGGCCAGCATCACCACTGTCGGGTTGTCGTTGATGAACTTGGCCAGCGGATCAGCCGCCAGCAACATCACCAGGACCGACACCACCACCGCGATGACCATGATCGGCAAATGCTCGGTCATGCCGACAGCGGTAATGATGCTGTCGATGGAGAACACCATATCCAGCATCAGGATCTGACCGATCGCGGCCGCGAAGCCCAGGGTCACGGTCGAGGTCGCCGACTTCGGATCTTCCGGTGCCGGGTCCATGCTGTGATGGATCTCGGTGGTCGCCTTCCACAACAGGAACAGGCCACCGGCAATCAGGATCATGTCTTTCCAGGAAAACGCGTGGCCGAGGATCTCGATCACCGGATTGGTCAACTGGACGATGAACGCGATGGTGCTCAGCAAGCCCAGACGCAGGATCAACGCCATGCCGATACCGATGCGTCGTGCCCGCTGTCGATTGTGCAAGGGCAGCTTGTTGGTCAGGATCGAGATGAAGATCAGGTTATCGATGCCGAGCACGATCTCCATCACGATCAGGGTGGCAAGGGCGACCCAGGCGGTGGGGCTGGCGGCAAGTTGTAAAAGGTAGTCCATGGGTCAGTCCTGACTCGTTGTAAAACAGTTTAGATTTCCTGGGAGGAAGATTCGGTTTTGTCCGAGTCTTTTTCCGATGATTCTTTTTTGCTGATCAACCCGCCGGTGGCGTCACTGAGTGCTTGCTCGGCGGCCTTATGGGTATCGTCAATCGCCTGTTTGGCGCTTTCGGCAGCCTTGCCCATCAATTGTTGCGCGCTTTTCTCGGCCTGGTCGCAACCGGCCAGTACCAGTAAAGACGTGATCAGCAATGCCGTGGCTTTAAGCTTCATGATGCTTTCCTCGATAGAACGAACGGGACCTAAACGATGGCCCGTTGATAGCGATGCATTCTAGGGAAGTGAATACTTCAGGAAAATTCGTATTTTCAGCGGCTATACTTCGGTTTTTACGAACTGTAGATCGCCATGCTCAACTATCGGCAATTGCATTACTTCTGGGTGGTGGCCAAGACCGGCAGCATCGTGCGCGCCTGTGAGCAGCTCAATCTCACGCCACAAACCATCAGTGGGCAGATTTCATTACTGGAACAGACCTTTGGCATCGAGTTGTTTCGGCGTGTCGGACGGCAACTCGAACTCACCGAGGCCGGCCGGCAGGCACTGCCCTACGCCGAACAAATGTTCCAGCTGGGTGGCGAACTGGAACTGATGCTGCGGGCACAACCCAATGAGCAGCAGATCCTGTTTCGCGTCGGCGTGGCTGACGTGGTGCCCAAATCCATCGTCTATCGCCTGATTGCACCGACCATGGAGCTGAGCGAACCGCTGCGCATCACTTGTCGCGAAGACAAGCTTGAACGTTTGTTGGCCGACCTGGCGATCCAGCGCCTGGACCTGGTGATATCCGACAGCCCCATGCCATCGCACCTGGACATCAAGGGCTACAGCCAGAAACTTGGTGAGTGCGGGATCAGCTTCTTCGCCACCCCAGAGCTGGCGGCCCGTTACGGTCACGACTTTCCGCGCAACCTGCACGGTGCGCCGCTACTGATTCCCGGGCCGGAAACCGTGGTGCGCAGCCGTTTGCAACGGTGGTTTGCCGAGCAGCAGATCCAGCCGCAAATTGTCGGCGAGTTCGACGATAGCGCCCTGATGCAGGCCTTCGGCCAATCCGGCAGCGGGATCTTCATCGGCCCGAGCGTGATTGCCGATGAGGTGCGACGCCAATATGGCGTGCAGGTGATCGGCCAGACCGACGCGGTGAGCGAGTCGTTCTATGCCATCTCAGTGGAGCGCAAGGTCAAGCACCCCGGCATTGTCGCCATTACCGAAGGTGCCCGACGCGAGCTGTTTACCGAGTTTTAGGACACTCAGGCGCAGACTTCCCGGGGTTTGAAGGTCATCAGCGCAATGGCCAGCAGGATCGAGGCGAGAATGAACGCCGCCGCGGCGAAGCCAAGGCCTTGCAGGCCGACGCTGTCGATTACCCGGCCACCGATCATCGCGCCCAGACCGATACCGAGGTTGGCCCCGGCGATGTTCAGCGACGCGGCGAACGCTGGCGCCTCGGGCGCAGCTTTCATCAGGCGCACATGGCTGACCAGGAACAACGCTGCCTGGGTCACGCCCCAGATGCCCATCGCTGCTGCCAGACCCAGCGGCGAGTGGATGTTCGGCACCAGCGCCACCAGGCCGGCAATCATGAACGCACAGAACATCATCGACGCCATCAGCGGATGACGATCCACCGCACGGCCACCCAGGGAGTTACCGATCAGCCCGACCGCACCAAAGCCCATCAGGCACCAGCCGACCACGGTGCCGTTGAAACCGGCCAGTCGCTCAAGGATGTCCGCCAGATAGGTGTACGCGGTGAACATGCCGCTGAACACAATCACTGACAGCAGCACGTGACCGAGCATCAGCGGGCTGCGCAGGATCTTGAACTGCGAGCGAAAGCTCACCTGATGCTGGTGCAGGCTGGTCTTCGGCAGATAGATAAACAGCAGCAACGCCTTGGCAAAGGCGATGACCGCCAGAATCGCGAAGGCACTGCGCCAGCCGAACGCATCGGAAATCAGCGTGCCCACGGGAATGCCGAACACCGTGGCGCAAACGATGCCGAAGCCGATCTTGGCGATGGCGCGACCGGCGTAATCCGGCCCGACGATGTCCACCGCCGTTTCGCTGGCCAAGGCCCAGAACACTGGCAACCCCAGCGCCGGGATCAAGCGGGCGAACGCCATCACCCAGATGTTCGGCGCCAGCGCCGCGACCGTGTTGGCCAGGCCAAACATGATCAGCACCGAGATGAACAACTTGCGACGCTCGAAGCGGGCGAAATACGCCGTCAGGAACGGCCCGAACGCGGCCACGGTGAAGGCGAACAGGGTCACCAGCAAACCGGCCTGCGGGATGCTGACCTCCAGGTCCCTGGCGATAGCCGGCAACAGGCCAACAATGATGAATTCCGTGGTCAGCACCGTGAAGCCGGCGGCGGACAACAGAAGAATGGGCAGCAGCATGCAAAACTCCAGAAAACGAAAACACCAGCGATAGCCCGAAGGCCCACTGGCAGACATGAAAATGAGGATGGCGAATCTTAACAGAGTGTTTTCGGATGCGGTTGCACGAACCTGCAATTCGCGTTGAAGACCAGGGTGGCAGTTCGTCACAGGTCTGAAAGATCGTTCCTGCGCTGTGATAAAGTCCGCGCCCTGAAAAACGTACACCCTGTGATCAATGCCGATCATTTAAGGGGCAAAACCTGTGGGAGCGAACTTGCTCGCGATGGCGGACCGTCAGACAACGCAAGTGTCGACTGTGCCAGCGTCATCGCGAGCAAGCTCGCTCCCACAAGGAATGCGGTGTTCTACACCCTGTATTCCCCTCCCGGTTTCCGGTCTGCGGCCTGCCCTGCTTGTTGCTGCAACTGCGACGAAACCATGCACTTATAAAAATTCAGAGATGCCGTTTTATGACAGCTTCATCCCCTTCTCTATTGCAACGCCTTAAACGCCTGAGCCTGGTCACACAGATCGTGATCGGCCTGATCGCCGGTATTGCCCTGGCGCTGATCGCCCCCGACATGGCGAAGTCCACGGCGTTCATCGGCAAAGTGTTTGTCTCGGCGCTCAAAGCCGTCGCGCCGATCCTGGTGTTCGTGCTGGTCATGGCGTCGATTGCCAACCACAAGCACGGCCAGGAAACCCACATCCGGCCGATTCTGTTCCTGTATCTGCTGGGCACTTTCGCCGCGGCCGTTGTGGCGGTGGTTGCCAGCATGACGTTCCCGTCGAGCCTGGTGCTGTCGACCCAGGACGTCGCGGTCACAGCGCCTGGCGGGATTGGCGAAGTGTTGCAAAGCCTGTTGCTGAGCGTGGTCGATAATCCGGTCAGCGCCCTGATGAATGCCAATTTCATCGGCATCCTGGCGTGGGCCATCGGTATGGGTATTGCCATCCGCCACGCCGGCGACACCACCCGTGAAGTGCTGGGCGACCTGTCCAACGGCGTGACGGTGATCGTGCGCCTGGTGATCAGCTTCGCCCCACTGGGCATCTTCGGCCTGGTGGCCTCGACCCTGGCCACCTCCGGCTTCGGTGCGCTGATCGGCTACGCGCACCTGCTGGCCGTGCTGCTGGGCTGCATGCTGTTCGTGGCGCTGGTGATGAACCCGCTCATCGTGTTCTGGAAACTGCGCCGCAACCCGTACCCGCTGGTGCTGACCTGCCTGCGCGAGAGCGGCATCACGGCGTTCTTCACCCGCAGCTCGGCGGCGAACATTCCGGTCAACCTGGAGTTGAGCAAGCGTCTGGGCCTGCACGAAGACACCTACTCGGTATCGATCCCGCTGGGCGCGACCATCAACATGGCGGGTGCTGCGATCACCATCACCGTACTGACCCTGGCGACCGTGCACACTCTCGGCATCACCGTGGACGTTCCGACGGCGATCCTGCTGAGCGTCGTCGCGGCAATCTGCGCCTGCGGTGCTTCCGGTGTAGCCGGTGGTTCGCTGTTGCTGATTCCACTGGCGTGCAGCCTGTTCGGCATTCCGAGCGAAATCGCCATGCAGGTGGTGGCGGTCGGTTTCATCATCGGCGTGTTGCAGGACTCGGCGGAAACCGCGCTCAACTCGTCCACCGATGTGCTGTTCACGGCGGCGGCTTGCCTGGGTGAAGAGCAAAAAGCCGAACGCCTGGCCTGACCCAGCCGCCCCTGTGGGAGCGAGCTTGCTCGCGATGAGGGAGTGTCAGTCGACATCAAAGTTGAATGACCCACCGCTATCGCGAGCAAGCTCGCTCCCACAGGGGTCTGCGGTGTAAATGAAAAATGCGGCCCCATGAAAAAGCCCCCGCAGCCTCAGGCTCCGGGGGCTTTTTTGTACCCGGACGGTTTAGAACGCGCCCATGTAGTCGCGCTTGCCCACTTCCACGCCGTTATGGCGCAGCAGTGCGTAAGTGGTGGTGACGTGGAAGAAGAACTGTGGCAGGCCGTAGGTCAGCAGATAGGACTGGCCGCTGAAGCGCTTCTCTTTAGGCGTGCCCGGACGGGTCACGATCTCGATGCCTTCCTTGCCGTTGATCTGCTCCGGCTTGATCGAGCCGATGAAGGCCAGTGCCTTGGCAATCAACGCTTGCAGTTCGGCGAAGGTGGTTTCGCTGTCGTCGTACTTCGGCAGCTCGACTTCAGCCAGACGACCGGTAACACCCTTGCTGAAATCAACGGCGATCTGCACCTGACGCACCAGAGGGAACATGTCCGGGAACAGGCGCGCTTGCAGGAACGCGTTAGGGTCGATGTTTTTTTCGGTGGCGTGAGCCTCGGCCTTTTTCAGTACATCGCTCAGGGCGTTGAGCATTTGCTGGAAAACAGGCACGGAAGCGTCGTACAGGGAAATGGTCATGGCAGGTCTCGTATGGTGACTGGAGGGATCGCAGGTAACCTGTAGGAGCGAGCTTGCTCGCGATGGACGTGAACGATAACGCGTTCTGTCTGAATAAACGCGTAGCGCTGGAGTCCATCGCGAGCGAGCTCGCTCCTACAGGTGATCAGCGTTGGAACGTGGGCCGATTATAGCCATGCACACGCCTCCCGAGACCGGTCTTTTTCAGCTGCCGTAAACTTTGGCCGCAGGAACCGCCTGCGTCATCAGTTGAGCGACGGCATCGCCCATCTCGCCGACCGCCCAGCGGCCCTGGCGATCCAGTTGCGGACCACGGCGCCAGCCGTCGGCGATCGACAACTTGCCGCCCTCGACTTCGAACATCTGCCCGGTCACCTCGGCGGAAGCCTCGGAGCCGAGCCACACCACCAGCGGCGCGACGTTTTCCGGGGCGAAGTAGTCAAAGCCCTCTTCAGGCTTTTTCATGGTGTCGGCGAACACTTGCTCGGTCATCCCGGTGCGCGCGGCCGGCGCCAGGGCGTTGGCGGTGATCCCGTAGCGGCGCAGTTCAGCCGCCTGCACCAGTGTCAGCGAAGCAATGCCGCCCTTGGCCGCCGCGTAGTTGGACTGACCGATGGAGCCCTGCAAACCGGCGCCGGAGCTGGTGTTGATGATCCGCGCATCGACCTTGGCGCCGCCCTTGGCCTGCTCACGCCAGTACTTCACGGCGTGGCTGGAAATGCAGAAATGGCCCTTGAGGTGCACGGCCACCACGGCATCCCAATCGGCTTCACTGAGGCTGGCGAACATGCGATCGCGGCAGATGCCGGCGTTGTTGACCACCACGTTCAGGTCGCCGAAGGTTTCGATGGCCTGGCGTACGATCAACCCCGCCGAGTCATAGCGGGTAATGTCATCGCTGTTGGCCACGGCGCTGCCGCCCTGGCCGAGGATTTCGCCGACCACGGCCAACGCCGCTTCACGATTGATATCGTTGACCACCACTTTTGCACCTTCGGCGGCGAAGGCCAACGCGTAGGCACGGCCCAGACCACCGCCGGCACCGGTGATGATCACGACGCGGTTTTCACAGATTTTCATGTTCTACATCCTTTACATTCATCACTAGTCGCCACAATCCCCTGTGGGAGCTGGCTTGCCTGCGATGCAGGCGCCGCGGTGTGTCAAATCCACCGCAGCGATCCCATCGCGGGCAAGCCACGCTCCCACAAGGAATGGCGGCATTCTGGTTTACAAGCGTTCGATGATCGTCACGTTGGCCTGACCGCCGCCTTCGCACATGGTCTGCATGCCGAAGCGTCCGCCGCTGCGCTCCAGTTCATGCAGCAAGGTGCACATCAAGCGGGTGCCGGTGGCGCCCAATGGATGTCCGAGGGCAATCGCGCCGCCATTGACGTTGGTTTGTTCGTGGGGGTAGCCAGTCTCTTTCAACCAGGCCATGGCCACCGAGGCGAAGGCTTCGTTGATCTCCACCCGGTCAATGTCTTCGAGCTTCATGCCGGCGCGCTTGAGTGCGTAGGCGGTGGCCGGGATCGGCGCGGTGAGCATCCAGATCGGGTCTTCGGCGCGCACGCTCAGGTGATGGATGCGTGCCCGTGGCGTCAGGCCGTAACGCTTGAGCGCCGCCTCCGAGACGATCAGCATCGCGCTGGCCGCGTCGCAGGTCTGGCTCGACACCGCGGCGGTGACCCGGTCACAGCCAAACAGGAATTCCAGCTCGGCCATTTTTTCCAGGCTGGTCTGGCGCGGGGTTTCGTCATGCAGCACACCGGCCAGCGGCACGATCTCGCGGTTGAAGCGGCCTTGCTCGATGGCCTGCAAGGCACGTCGATGGGACTCAAGCGAATAGGCTTCAAGTTGTGCCCGGGACAGGTCCCACTTTTCGGCGATCATCTGCGCCGAACGGAACTGCGTTGGGGGTTGCGCGCCATAGCGCCGCACCCAGCCTTCGGAACCGCTGAACGGATCAGTGAAACCCAAGGGCTCGGCGGCGATCATCGCCGAGGAAATCGGGATCTGGGTCATGGTCTGCACGCCACCGGCGATGACCACGTCCTGAGTCCCGCTCATCACCGCCTGGGCGGCGAAGTGCACCGCTTGCTGGGACGAGCCGCACTGGCGATCGATGGTGGTGCCCGGCACCGATTGCGACAGGCCGGCCGCCAGCCAACTGGTGCGGGCGATGTCACCGGCCAGCGGGCCGATGGTGTCGACACAGCCGAAGATCACGTCGTCGTAATCCTCGTCGGGAATGGCATTGCGCTCGACCAGCGCGCGCAATACGTGGGCGCCCAGGTCGGCGGCGTGGATCTGGCTCAGACCACCTTTGCGCCGCCCGGTGGGCGTACGCAGGGCGTCGACTATGTAGGCTTCAGGCATGGTCTACCTCGGTGAAAAAATTATGATCAGGCGCCGATAACCTGTGGGAGCGAGCTTGCTCGCGATGAGGCCGGCACATCCAACATTGATGCCAGCTGACGCACCGCCATCGCGAGCAAGCTCGCTCCCACAGAGATGTAGTCACCCTTACTGACGGGTTAGAACGTACTGCCCGCACCCAGCGCAGGCTTGCCGTCCAGCAACACAGCGCGAATCCGCTCTTTGTGATGGCCGCGATCGCCCCAGACCTTGTCCAGCGCCCAGGCGCGCTTCATGAACAGATGCAAATCGACTTCCCAGGTGTACCCCATGGCGCCGTGGGCCTGGATGGTGTTCTTCGCCGCAAGCATGGCCGCTTCCGCCGTTGCCAGTTTGGCGTGGGAGACGAATACGTCCTGATCTGCTTGCTGCTCTGCGACCGCATAGGCGGCGCGATACAGTGGGCCTTTAGCGAACTCGATCTGCACCGCGACGTTAGCCATCAGATGCTTGACCGCCTGGAACGACCCCACCGGTTTGCCGAACTGCTTGCGCTCGAAGGTGTAGTCCACCGCCAGGTCGACCATGCGCTTGGCCAGCCCGAGCAATTGCGCGGCACTGGCGAGGGCGCCACGGTTGAAGGCAGCGGCCCACAAACGTCGGCCCTGTTCACCGCTGGCAACACAGGTGTCCGGAGTTGGCGTCCACTCGACCTGGTACAACTGACGGCTCGGGTCGACCGACTCGTTGCGGGTCAGGCGCACGGCATCACGCTCCAGGGCGTGCACTTCATCGCCACGGGCCAGCAACAGCAGATCGGCGACATGGGCATCGCTGACCAGCGGGTTGCCCGGCTCGGAAACCGCGAGACGCGCGCGGCCCTCGGCCACTCGCGACAGCCATTTTTGTTTGAGCGGGGCGTGTTGCTCATCCAGGGCGGCGAGCAACGGCACGCCGACCAGCATGGTGTCCACCAGCGGCTCAGGCAGACCGGCGTAACCGCATTCCTGGGCAATCAGCACGAAGTCCAGCTCATTCATGCCCATGCCGTCCTGTGCCTCGGGCACGGTCAGGGCGGTCAGGCCCAGTTCCACCAATTGCGCCCAGAGTTGCTCACTGCGCCCGCTGTCGCTCTGCCACAGTTCGCGAATGCGTTCCGGGGTAACTTCGTTGATCAGAAAGCTGCGGACGTTGTCCTGAAACAGCAGTTGGTCGCGGCTGAAACTAAAGTCCATGGTCTACTCCTCAGGCACGCGGCATGCCGAGCATGCGTTCGGCAATGATGTTGCGCTGGATCTCGTTGGTGCCGGCGTAGATCGGCCCGGCCTGGGCAAACAGGAAACCTTCCAGCCAATGGCCGACGTCACCGGCGGCCGGAGCTTGGGGCAGCAGTTCGCCACGCAAACCGAGAATGCTCATGGCGGTGTCGTGCATGCGCTGGTCGAGTTCGGACCAGAAGATCTTGTTGGTCGACGATTCCGGCCCGATCTTGCCGCCCTGCACCAGCTGCGAGGCGGTCATGTAGGTGCCCAGGGTGTAGGCCTCGGCATCGAGCCAGGCGCGCATCACTGCTTCGCCAATGGCCGGGTCGCGGTCGGCCTGCTCGCGGTTGGCCAGGTACAACTGCACCAGGCGCTTGGCGGTTTCCTGGAAACGCGCAGGCGAGCGCAGCAACAAACCGCGCTCGAAACCGGCGGTGGACATCGCCACGTGCCAGCCCATGCCTTCACCACCGAGGGCGTTCTCCACCGGCACCTTGACGTCGTCGAAGAAAATCTCGGCGAAACCCGGCAAGCCATTGAGCTGCGGAATCGGCCGCACGGTGATCCCCGGTGTGTTCAGCGGCAACAGGATGAATGTCAGGCCGTGATGGCGCTGAGACTGCGGGTCGGTGCGGAAAATACCGAACGCCCAGTCAGCCCACACCGCGCGGGTCGACCAGGTTTTCTGGCCGTTGATCACGTAGTGGTCGCCCACCCGCTCAGCCTTGGAGCGGATCGCCGCCATGTCGGAACCGGCGCCCGGCTCGGACCAGGCCTGGGCCCAGATGTCTTCGCCGGTGGCCATGCGCGGCAGGAATCGCGCTTTCTGCTCTTCGCTGCCGTACTCCATCAGGGTCGGGCCGAGCAGGAAGATGCCGTTCTGGTTGACCCGTGCCGGCGCCCCGGAACGGTAGTATTCCTCTTCGAAAATCAGCCACTCGATCAGGTCGCAGCCACGGCCACCGAGTTCGGTCGGCCAGGTGACCATGCCCCAACGGCCTTCATTGAGCTTGGCTTCCCAAGCGCGGTGCTCGGCAAAACCTTGCTCGGTGTCGAACGATTGCAGCGGTTCACTCGGTACATTGGCCGCCAGCCAGGTCCGCGCATCAAAGCGAAAGGCCTGCTGGGCCGGGGTATAGGTCAGGTCCATGGATATGCCTTCAGCCGTTGAATCGGGCATCGCGTTTCTCGACGAACGAGTCGCGTGCTTCCTGAGAGTCCAGTGAGCGGTAGGCTTCGAGGGTGAAGCCCTGCTCCCAGCGGTATTTGTCTTCCAGATTGCCGTCTTCGATGCCGCTCAGCGCTTCCTTGGCCAGGCTGATCATGCCCGGGCTCTTGGCGGCGATGGTGCGGGCGATCTGCAACGCGGCTTCGCGCAAGTCTTCGTGCTTGACCACCCGCTCCACCGCGCCCAGACGGTACGCTTCGGCGGCGTCGATGGCCTCGCCGGTGAAGTACATGTGGCGGACTTTCTGCACCGGGAACAACCGCTGCAAATGCGCACCGCCGCCCATGGCCCCGCGATCCACTTCCGGCACGCCGAAGGTGGCGCACTCGGACGCGACGATAATGTCGGCGGCGCCGCAGATGCCGATGCCGCCACCGAGCACGAAGCCGTGCACGGCGACGATCACCGGTTTCGGATTGCGGTGGATCGCCTTGAAACTGTCGTAGTTGCCCTTGTTAACGGCGACTATCAGGTTGCCGTCGGCGGCCAGTTCCTTGATATCGACCCCGGCGCAGAAGCCGCGCCCTTCGGCCCGGATCAGGATCACCCGCACCTCGGCATTGCGCCCCAGGCTTTCGATTTCGCTGGCGATATCGGCCCAGCCCTGACAGTTGAAGGCGTTGACCGGTGGCCGGTTGAAGACCAGTTCGGCAATGCCGTTATCGATGCTGACGCTAAATGGTTTCATGGTTTCCTTCCTTCACAATACATGGCCCCTTCACGACACACGGCGGCACAGTTCACCCAGGCGCACTTCGGCGTCGCGGACGATCTGTTCAATCAATTGGGCGCAGCTGGGCAAGCTGTCGATGGAGGCGGCGATTTGCCCGGCGGGCAAGACGCCCGCGGCCGGTTGCCCGTCGACCATGGCTTTCTGGATCACCATCGGCGCGTTGGCGGCCATGATGCTTTGCGCGGCGGTCAGCTCCCCGGCGCCGCGCATCTTCAAGGCACTGCCGAGCAACTGAGTCAGGCTCATGCCGGTGTGGCGGCGGTAGGCCAGGCCACTGCGCAATGCCAGCAACAGGCGCTTGAGGCCGCCGCTGTTTTCCAGCTGGTTGAGCAATTCGTTGCGGATCATCCGTTGCGGCATGCCGTCGATGGCGCGGCTGATGATGATCGCCGCCGGGTCCTTGACCGCCAGGTAACGGGCCAGGGTCGCTTGCGGCACCGGGCTGTCAGCGCACATCAGGAAACGCGTGCCCATGGCGATGCCCTCGGCGCCGTAAGCCAGGGCCGAGACCAGGCCCCTGCCGTCCTTGAAACCGCCGGCGGCCACCACGGGCACCGACACCGCATTGACCACCTGATCAAGCAGCATCGAGGTCGGCACGGAGCCGGTATGCCCACCGCCCTCGCCGCCCTGTACGGTCACCGCATCGGCGCCCATTTCCACGGCTTTCTGCGCATGCTTGAGCGCGCCCACCGTCGGGATGCACACCACGCCGGCGTCCTTCAGGCGACTGATCATTTGCTTGCCCGGCGAACGGCTGTAGCTGACCGCCCGGACTTTGTGGCGCAACACCAGCTCGACGATCTCGCCGGCATTGGCCTGGTACATGTGGAAATTCACCCCGAACGGCTGATCGGTCAGGCGCCGGGTTTCGATAATCGCCGCTTCCATCTGCTGCGGTTCGATGGTCGCCCCGGCCAGGAAACCGAAACCACCGGCATTGCCCGTGGCCGCCACCAGTTTCGGGTCGGCGACCCAGCCCATGGCGGTCTGGATGATCGGATAACGGCACCCGAGCAGTTGTGTCAAACGGGTATTCAACGAGATCGCCATGCTCACGCCTCGCCCGTTTTGCGCTGGGAACTGGCCATGGCCTTGGCGTCGTAGCCGCCGAGGCGGTCGCCGGACACCAGTTCGTTGTGGGCATGAGCGAAGTGATGCAGACCGAACACCATGTCCATGGTCGCGCGCTTGCCCATCAGGTCTTCGGCATTGTTCACCGCTTGCTTGCTCAGCTGCAGGCCCAGGCGCGGCATCTGTGCGATGCGCCCGGCGATGTCGAGGGTCTGTTGTTCCAGCTCGTCGCGAGCAACCACCCGATTGAGCATGCCCATCTGATAGGCACGCGGTGCCGGCATGCGCTCGCCGAGGAACAGGAACTCCTTGGCGATGCGCGGATTGAGTTCATGCACGTGGGCGAAATACTCGACCCCGGGAATGCCCATTCGCACCACCGGATCGGCGAAGTAAGCATCCTCGCTGGCGACGATCAGGTCGCAGACCCAGGCCAGCATCAACCCACCGGCAATGCACGCGCCCTGGACCATGGCGATGGTCGGCTTGGGCATCTCGCGCCAACGGCGGCACATGCCCAGATAGACTTCCTGCTCACGGGCATACAAAAACTCGCCGCCCGGTTTGTTCACATGGTCGTACCACAGGCTGGCGCGGTCGAACGTCTTGTCGACGTCGCGGCCCGGGGTGCCGATGTCATGCCCGGCGGAGAAATGCTTGCCGGCGCCACGCAACACAATGACCTTCACTTCATCGTCATCGCAGGCCCGGCGAAACGCCGCGTCCAGCGCATAGGTCATCTGCGAGTTCTGCGCGTTGTGGAACTCGGGGCGGTTCATGGTGACAAGGGCCACCGCGCCACGCACCTCGTACAGCACCACCTCGGCCTGATTGTTATCGTTATGTTCAGCCATCACTTTTCTCCGCAACGCGTTGCTCAGCGTTGGCCTGGCGGGTTGTCTTTGAGTTGCAGGGCGCGCAGGTTGTGCGGGTCCAGACGCTGGATCAGCTGCAACTGCTCGGCCGTCGGCGCGGCAGTGGTCGGGCAATCGTCCGGCACGTGCAGCTCGAAGCCGGTGTTGTCCTGGACTTGCGCCGCCGTCACGCCGGGGTGCAGCGAACGGATGCGCATCTGCCGTTGCGGGCCCTGGAAATCCAGCACGCAGAGGTCGGTGATGATCAGGCGGATGTCGATGTCGTTCAGCGACCAGCCCCGTGCCAGTCGGGCCGGGTTGTAGCCGACCGAGGCGACCATATCGACCTCGCCTTCGACGAATACCCGGCGGTTGTGGCTCGGCACGCAAAACGAGTTGGCGTGGCTGATCGAGTTGCCGGGAAAACCGCGTACACCGAGCATCTGCGCCTTGGGTTTGACGTAGTCGCCGATGCAGGAAATGTTGGCCTGGCCAAAGCGGTCGATCTGGGTCGGGCCCACCAGGGCATGGCGCTTGCCGCCCCAGACGTTGTCGAAAATCCGCGAGAAACCCATCCAGCTGTCGCGCTTGGGTTCATAGCCTTTGCGCGCGCCCAACGGCACCGGCTCGGCGACCATGTAGGCTTCGGAGTCGGTCATCAGCAGTTGCGGGTTGCTGGTCAGCATGGCCAGCGAAGCGGCCAGACGCGGAATCACGCCGATGCCGGAAGCCAATACTTCGCCGTCTTCGCGCCAGGCTTCGGAGGCCGCGCAGATCATCAGTTCGGCGAGGCTGTAATCAGTAGTGCTCATCGGAAGGTTTCCTTAGAAAATCGGCAACGGCAGTTCACGGATCGCAGCCAGGCCGCCGACCTTTTCCAGATACTGTTCGTGGGTGCAGTCGACGTAGTCGCGGACATAGCCCTGCCAGCCATCGGCCGCCTGGACCGTGGCGTTGTAGGCCTTGAAGTGCGCGACGTCGAAACCGTACAGCGGCGCGCACGAAGACGGATGCGCCCCGCCCGGCACATGGGCCACGGCGGTGGTCAGGTTGCGTTCCCAGAACACTTGATGCGCGTGGGCGCTGTCCTGATGGAAATACTCGCTGTCGACCAGCTCATCGCAGGTCACGTAGCTGTGGGTCGCGGCCCGCACGAACAGGTCGTCCATGTAGTGATCCGGACCGCTGATCTGGCACACGCCGCGTGCATCGGCACGGTCGACGTGCACCAGCGCCGCGTCGAGCTTGAGCGCCGGCATCGCCACCCAGTCCTTGCCATCGGCATAGGGCGAGGCGATCAACTTGATCTGGCGGTTGTGGCGCAACACATCGGTGCCCAGGCCCACCGCCGTCGGAATGAACGGCACATTCATCGCCGCCGCGCGCAGACCGAGCAGCAGCATGCCTTCGTCGATCTCCATCACTTCCAGCGCCGCTTCCTGGCGCGCCTTGCGGAAGTACGGTTCCAGCGGAATAAAGTCCAGGGAAACGAAGGCGAACACCAGTTTCTTGATCTTGCCGGCCGCGCAGAGCATGCCGACATCGGCACCGCCGTAGGCAACCACGGTCAGGTCCTTGAGGTCCGAGCGCAGAATCTCGCGCACCAGCGCCATCGGCTTGCGCCGCGGGCCCCAGCCACCGATACCGATGGTCATGCCGTCACGCAGTTGGCCGACGATCTCGGCGGTGGTCATTTGCTTGTCCATCGTCATGTTCCTCATTGGCGACCGACACTGAAGTCGTGGCCCCAGTGGCTGACCACGGTGCTTTCGAACGGCGTGTGGCGGTCCCAGTCGACCACCAGGCCATCGCAGCCGTATTCCAGGTCAAACCCGGACGGGGTCTTGATATAGAAAGAAATCATCTGGTCGTTGGTGTGCTGACCGAGGGTGGCCGACAGCTTCACGCCATTGGCGTGGACTCGGTCCAGGGCGCGGCCGACTTCGTCCAACGCGTTGACCTCGACCATCATGTGCACGCAGCCGTGGGGCATCGGGCACTCGAAAATCGCCAGCGAGTGGTGGCGGCCGTTGTTGCAGTGCAGGAAGTGAATACGCTTTTGCGGCTCGGCCGGGTCCGGGGTGAAGCGGACTTTCATCAGGTCCGACAGGCCAAAACCCAGCACCTGTTCGTAGAAGTCGCGGCAGCGCTCGAAAGCAGGTGCCGGCAGCACTACGTGGCCCATGCCCAGTTCGTTGGTAACGAACCCTTTGACGCCTACCGGCGAGACGAAACGGGCGAAGTCCTGCAACGGGCCCCAGAAGATTTCGTGACGGTTGCCATCCGGGTCGCTGAAGTGCACCAACTCCTGGACCTTGCGCAGCTCGGCCTCGGCCGCGGTGCCACGGGTCACTTGCACGTCGGCCTGTTGCAACTCGCTGACCGCCTGTTCCAGCGCCGCCTTTCCGGCCACTTCCCAGCCGCAGGCACCGAAGCCGTTCTCGGCGTTCTTCTGCACCAGGATGCGGTAGTGGCGCTCGTCCATCTTCAGGTACAGGTGCGCGTCGTCATCAGATCCGATGACCATCATGCCCAGCACCTGGCTTGCGTAGTGGCGCCATTGCGCCAGGTCGCTGGATAACAGGGTGACGTAACCCAGACCACGGATATCCATGGATGCACTCCTCGTTTTTCTCAGGCGGTGCCGCCCTTCGGCGACTGCCGGGGGAGACTTTATGTAGGGCCTATTCAAACGGGTTCGGGGAGGGGCAACATCGTCCAATGGGACTAGCGGAAATGATGAGGTACGCACATCAAAACTGTGGGAGCGGGCTTGCTCGCGAAGGCGGTGTGTCAAGCAACATGAATGTTGAATGTGCCGGCCTCTTCGCGAGCAAGCCCGCTCCCACAGGGGGGGGGTTGCGGGTTTATGCAGCTGGTTCGATTTGATCGAGCACGCGATTCGCGGTGATTTCGGCGAGCATTACGCTATTGGAAATACCCAGCAGTGCATTACGGTCACCGCCCTCCAGATGATCCACCAGTTGATGCACCATCACATCCACCGAGGCCAACGTCTCGACGAGATAGACCACCAGGGTTTCGGTCGTAGCGTCAGGGTCGACGGTAAACAGTGTGCTGATTGTTCGAGGAGTGGCTTTGATGTCGGCTGTCGAGGGGAAGTGGTAAGCGAGGGCAGGCTCGGCGGCCTCGTTGAGTTTTTTGGAATCGGGCTCGTACGGGGATGCCGGATCGGTGTCCGGCGGGTTTGGCGTTACCTTGAACATTTACGACTCTCCAATAATTTGGAGCCGTCACCGACTTGCGACTAAACGAGAGGTGGCAGCTGTACGCAGGTTAGTCGACCGGGGAGAATCGAAACCGGCGCGCCCAAAGGCGCCCTGCGCACAGCTACCATAAAGTGCAGGTATGAAATGACCTGACTGTCTGGATGCAGATGCGCTTCGATTGACCACGGGCGACTAAACCCGATCACTGATGGGCAGTGACGCGAATCAAGTTACCGAGCGGCCCCAAGGCGCACAAGCCGGCGGATTCTGGCGTACCTGTAGGCAACGACGCAAGGCGGTGTAGCTTTCATCAAGTAACACTGACAGCCGTTAAACAGGCTTCGTTTAACAACCCAAAAACCTGTGGGAGCGAGCTTGCTCGCGATGGGGCCATACCACTCAACATCGATGTTGAATGCAAGACCGCCATTGCGAGCAAGCTCGCTCCCACAGGGGGGGGTATGTGATGGTCAAGATTAGTGCAGGCATAAAAAAACGGGCCTTGGGGACCCGTTGGAAAGTGGGCCTGACGTCCGTGCCAGGCCTGAAATACGTTCAACTGTAGGAGCGAGCCTGCTCGCGATGGTCGCCAACGATAACGCTGCAAGCCTGGCACCCCACGGCGTTCTCAGGTTTATCGCGAGCAGGCTCGCTCCTACAAGGGGTATGCGGTGTTCATGCGTTTAGCGTCAACTATCACGCCTTGCGGAAATGCGGAATCACCTTCTCGCCAATGTTCTTCAAGGTCTCCAGCTGCGCCCACTGCGGCACGGTGCCCATCTGGCAGATGAACAGGATTTCGTCGGCGCCGGCATCGATCAGGCGCTGCACGTAGCCGATGCAATCCTCGACGGTGCCGTAGGCGTGGTTCGGGTTCATCATGGCCATGGTCGGGTCGGAGAAGTCGACACTGACTTCTTCAGAGGCGAAGCGCGACTTGATCACGCTCTGGCCATTGCCATCGACGAAGGTGTCGTCCTTCCACTTCTCCGGATCCGGACGCTCGCCACCGCCGTACCAGTAGCCCAACGACTCCATGAAGTAACGCTGGCCACGGATACCGATGCGGCGCGCTTCTGCGTTGTCGTCCAGCACGATGGCCGGGCACAGCGCGGCAATGTGACGGTTAGGGCGGAAGCCCACTTGCTTCTTTTCATCGCGGTTGTCGTAGGCCGTGTGATACACCTCAACCTTCTTGGCGATCTCTTCCGGGCCACCAAAGCCCAGCACCAGCGCGCCCATGCCGCGACCGCCGGCATTTTTCAGCGACTCGGTGTTGGTGCACGCCAGGTACATCGGCGGGTGCGGGTCCTGATACGGCTTTGGATGGATCGGACGCTTGGGGATCTGCACGAAGTCGCCGTTGTGCTCGATCTCGTCCTGCACGAACATTTTCGGAATCAGGTACATCATCTCGTCGATCTGCGGCTGCAAGGTCGCCAGGTCGTAGCCGAAGGTGCCGGCTTCCTGCTGGGTACCGCCCTTGCCCACGCCAAAGTGCACACGGCCCTTGGACAGCAGGTCGAGGGTGGCGATGCGTTCGGCGACCTTGACCGGGTGGTTCATCGCCGGAGGCAGGCAGACCACGCCGTGGCCGATACCGATGCGCTCGGTTTTACCGGCCACGAAAGCCAGCATGGTTTCCGGCGCGGACATGTGCGAGTAGTTGCTCAGCGCCGTGTGTTCCACGCACCAGAAAGTGTCAAAACCCAGCTTGTCGGCCAGCACGGCCTGCTCGACGGTGTCTTCGAAAATCTTGCGGTCGCCTTCGCGGCTGGAGTCCACCGTCTGGGCTTCGTAAATCAGGGAAAATTTCATGGTTGATCCTTGTGCTTATTTGGATGCGCAGTCGGCGCCGTAGACCTTCGCCTTACCGCCAATGCTCGGGCATCGGCGGGGCGCTCGAATCACGCAAACGGACTAGCCCGATTCATAGAAAAGAGCTGTACGCCAGCGTCAGAGGAAAAAGTCGCTGCTGTCCTGCCCCATGCTGACCCCGCCGAGGTTCCAGGCGTACTTGGCCGGGCTGTTGGCGACGTGGGCGCGACCGGTGTGAATATCACGGAACGCTCGGTTGATCGGATGGCTGCGGAAGATCGTCGAAGCACCGCTGTTGAACATCAGGTCACCAGCGGCCTTGGCGCACTTGTCGGCCACCAGCGCCGAGTCGTAACGCATCTTCACCCGCTCGGGCATGCTCAACGGCTCACCCTTCTGCGCGCGCTCCAGCATCAGGGCGAAGTTGCGATGCAGCACGGTCTTGCACTCATCGACGCAGACCATGGCGTTGGCCAGCGCCGATTGCGCGGCCGGGTCCTGGACCATCTTGCGACCGTCATTGACCCCGACCCGGGCGCGGTTGTGCTCGACAAACTGATCCACCGCGCCTTGCAGGGCACCGATGGCCGAGGAGGAAACCGCACGCACGAAAATCTGCCCGAATGGCAGGCGGAACAACGGCGCGGTGTTGACCGCATTGCCCGGACTGTTCTGCATGAAACCATCGAGGGCGCGATGGGTGCGGTACTCGGGAACGAAGGCGTTTTCCACCAGAATGTCGTGGGAGCCGGTGGCTTCCAGGCCCATGACGTTCCAGTTGTCGAGAATCTGGTAGTCGCTGCGCGGCACCAGGAACGTCCGATAATCCGGCGCACCGCCCGCCTCTTCCGGCGGCACCAGCGCACCGAGGAACGCCCACTCGCAATGCTTGCTGCCGGAGGAAAAGCCCCAGCGACCACTCAATTTGAAACCACCCTCGACCCGCTCGACCTTGCCCACCGGCATATAGGAAGAGGAGATCAGCACGCTGGAATCACTGCCCCAGACATCCTGCGCGGCGCGGTCGTCGAACAGCGCCAGTTGCCAGTTGTGGATCGCCACCACCCCCAGTACCCAGGCCGAGGACATGCAGCCTTCGGCAAGGGTCATCTGTACGTCGAAGAAATCCTTGGGCTCCAGCTCATAGCCTTCCCAACGGGACGGTTGCAGGATGCGAAAAAACCCGGCGTCCTGGAAATCCTTCAGGGTTTCTTCGGGCAACTGGCCTGCTTGCGCGGCATTCAGGGCACGTTCACGCAGGATCGGCACCAACTCGCGGGCACGTTGGCTCAGACGCTGGCGAATCAGGTCTTGGTTGAGCATTTTTATTGTTCTCCTTTGTTCACCCCATCCGCCGGGGCGCGCGTGCAACGGGGCGGATGTAGCGCCCCTACACTGGCATTCAAACAATGCGCAACGCAGGGGACATCCCTCAAACGGACCATGTGGGATTGGGGAACTGGTCTTTGGCGGTGTATCTGGACGGGATGTGTTGCTTGGCAGGCTGCCATCGCGAGCAGGCTCGCTCTCCGGTCTCCGGTTTTACTCGGGACTTGTGGCCACTGAAGATCCCTGTGGGAGCGAGCTTGCTCGCGATGGCTATATGGCAGGCGACATGGATTTTTGAGGGTGTACATATCCGTTGCTGCGGTAACGGCCGCTTAGGGTTCCGCCCTTACGGCGGGTCACTTGGAAAAGCCCCAAGTAACCAAGGGCTCTTGCCCCTTTCGTTCGGTGCCTCGCCTAGGCTCGGCATGCCCTCGCTCCGGTCCTGCTCCGTGGGCCCGCCGCCATCGGCCATCCATGGCCGGGGGCGGCTAACCCGGCATCCATGCCGGGTTGCCCACTGCGCAGAACCTCCACTCGGCCTCACGAGGGGGCAAGAAGATCAAAAGCCAAAGCCAAAGCGAGGCGGCCTGCTGGCCGGCCTGATCGCAATTGAACGCGTTTCCCTGTAGGAGCGAGCTTGCTCGCGAAAAACGCCAGGACAACGCGGGCATTCAGGCAGCACGCGTTATCGTTGACGTCCATCGCGAGCAAGCTCGCTCCCACAGAAGAGCAGAGCAAAAGCAGAGCATCCCGCACCACCGCGTCGCTTCTCACCACTCATCAGGCCGAGCGTTAGCTCGCCTGCAGCTTTTGATCTTGATCCACCCGCCCCCTCGGCAGGCTGAGTGGAGGTGTTCATCCGGGGATTGGCGCGCAGCGCCGTTCGACGCAGTCGAACACATCGCATGTAGGTGCCAGCGAAGCCAACCGGAGGGCGATGCCCCCGGATGAATGCCGGAGCGAAGGAACCCCGAGCCTCAGCGAGGGGCCGTACGTTCGGGGCGAGACTTTTTGGTTCCTTTTGTGTCGTTTGACAAAAGGGACTCGCCGTAAGGGCGAAACCGCCAGCCGCCGTTACCGCAGAAACGGATATGTACTCAATCAATCAAGAGCCTGGTCGGCCCAGAGGCCGCCAAGGCCTAGTCCCCTCGGACGATGCTCCAGACAAGAGCCAGAGCAAGAATCCATCGCACTCCCCACCCAACAAAAAAGGCCCAGTGCGATGAACGACGTCAATCTCAAAGCCGACATGCTCCAGGCCATGCGCCGCCTGGCCAAGTCAGTCACCATTATCAGCACCAGCAACGGCACCGAACGCTTCGCCATGGCCGCCACGGCCGTCGACTCGCTGAGCACCGAGCCACCATCGCTGCTGATCTGCGTCAACAAGACCGCCTCGCCCCACGCCGCACTGGCGACCGGCGCCGACTTCTGCGTCAACATCCTCGGCGTCGAACAACAAGACCTGGCCAACCTGTGCAGCGGCGCGATCAAGGGCGAAGCACGTTTCGACCGCGGCAACTGGCTGACCAGCCCCGGCGGCATTCCTTACCTGGGTGACGCACAGTCGGCGATCCTCTGCCGCCAGGACGGCCACTTCAGCTACGGCACCCACACCGTTTTCATCGGGCGCATCCTGCAGATCCACACCACCGCCGAAATCACCCCGCTGGTCTACCTCGACGGCAGCTACACCACCACCGCCAAACCCGCACCCTCTCTCGCTGCTGCTGGCTGAGGCCCGAACATGGACAGCCTGAACGGGTTGACGGCGTTGCGAGTAAACAGCGCCGACCAGTTGCCATGGGATGACCGTTGCGACTTGCTGATCGTCGGGTTTGGCGGTGCCGGCGCCTGTGCCGCCATCGAAGCCAGCACTCGCGGCCTGTCAGTGCTCGCACTGGATCGCTTCGAAGGCGGCGGCGCCACGGCGCTCAGTGGTGGCGTGGTGTACGCCGGTGGTGGCACGCCGTATCAGCGTCAGGCTGGCTATGAAGACACCAGCGAAGCCATGTTCAATTACCTGCGTCAGGAAGTCGGCGAAGCCGTCAGCCACGAGACATTGCGCAATTTCTGCGACGGCAGCCGCGAACAACTGGCCTGGCTGGAGCGACAGGGCGCGGCGTTCGAGGCCAGCGTGCCGCCGCATAAAACCTCGTACCCGAGTGACCAGTACTACCTCTATTACTCCGGCAACGAAGCCGTGCCGGCCTATGCCGCCAGCGCCAAACCGGCACCCCGTGGCCACCGCACCAAAGGTCCGGGCATGTCCGGCGCCAGCCTGTTCGCCCCGCTCAAGGCCAGCGCCTTGCGTCACGGTGCGCGCCTGCGCAGCCAGTGCGAAGTGCGGCGACTGGTGCTCGACCTCGACGACAAGGTCATCGGCGTCGAAGCCTGGCAGTTGCCTTCCGGCAGTCGCGCAGCCCGACAACATGCGCGTCTGTCGCGCTGGGCCGCCGCCATTCATATGTACGCCCCCGCATTGGCTGACCGCTTGCGCGCCCGTCAGCGTCGCATCGAGCAGACCAGCGCCATTCGGCAATTGATTCGCGCCGAACAGGCGGTGCTATTGAGCAGCGGCGGTTTTATCTTCAATCGCGACCTGGTGCGCCAACACGCGCCGCAGTACCTGGCCGGGTTGCCCCTGGGCGCCACCGGCTGCAATGGCAGCGGCATCGCCCTGGGCCAGAGCGCCGGTGGCAGCGTGGCGCGGATGGACAAGATCAGCGCGTGGCGTTTCATCAATCCGCCACTGGCCTGGGCCCGCGGGCTGATCGTCAATGCCCGCGGACAGCGTTACGCCAACGAAGAAATCTACGGCGCGACCCTCGGCCACGCCATGGTCGAAGAACAAGACGGTCGCGCGATCCTGGTGCTCAACCGTGAGCTGATGCGCGAAGCGTTGCGTCAGGTGGGCCCGGGCAAGGTGTGGAATTTCCAGCGCCTGCCGGTGCTGCTCAATCTGCTGTTCAACGCCAAACGCAGTAGCAGCCTGGCCGGGTTGGCCAAGCGCTGCAATCTGCCGCCGGAACTGCTGCGCCAGAGTGTCGAACGCTATTCCCGCGCGGCACGGGGTGAGGTCGCCGACGAGTTCGGCAAATCCGCCGCGATGCTTGCCAACCTCGACCAAGGCCCTTGGTACGCCCTCGACCTGTCCTTCGACAGCAAACTCTTCCCCTGCCCGGTCATCACCCTGGGCGGGCTGAAGGTCTGCGAGGACAGCGGTCGGGTTCTGGACCACGCCGGCCAGCCAATAAACGGTCTCTACAGCGCCGGCCGCAATGCGGTCGGGGTCGCTTCCAACCTGTATGTCTCCGGCCTGTCCCTGGCCGACTGCATTTACTCCGGTCGCCGGGCTGCCGCCCACGTGGCCGACCAATTCGCACTTCAAACCGCACGATCAGGAGAACAACAATGCAACGTGTAGAAGGCAAAGTCTGCATCATCACCGGCGCCGCCAGCGGCATCGGTCGCGAAGACGCCCTGCTGCTGGCCCGCGAAGGCGCCAAAGTAGTACTGACCGACCTCAACGAAGAGGCCGGTCGCCAGGTGGCCGCAGAAATCGGCGCCAACGCGCTGTTCATCCGCCACGACATCGCCAGCGAAAGCGATTGGCAACAGGTGATCAAGACCACCGTCGAACACTTCGGCCGTCTCGACGTACTGGTCAACAACGCCGCGATCCTGGCCCTGGGCAGCATTGAAGACACCACGCTGGAGCTATGGCAGAAGGTGCAGAAGATCAACGGCGAAGGCTACTTCCTCGGCTGCAAGTACGCGATCCAGGCGATGAAGGAAACCGGTGGTGGGTCGATCATCAACATGTCGTCGGTGGCCGCGTTGGGCGCGATGCCGATGTTCTGCGCTTATTCGGCATCCAAAGGCGCGGTGGCGGCGATGACCCGTTCGATTGCCCTGCACTGCAAGCAGCAGGGTTACCGCATCCGCTGCAACAGCGTGCACCCCGATGGCGTGAACACACCGATGACCCAGGCCCTGGCCGGTGGCCAGCCGATCCCGCAGGAAGCGCTGGACCAGGACCCGATGAACCGCATGGCCGCGCCACGGGACATTGCCAACGTGGTGCTGTTCCTGGCCACCGACGAGTCGCGATTCGTCAACGGTGCCGAGATCCGCGTCGACAACGCCCAACTGATCAGCAGTCTCTGAGGTCGAGGTGAACATGGGCACGCAACAACAGAACCTGACCCCGGCCGAGCACACGACGGCAAGCGTCTCATTGCAAGTGTGCGCGGTGATCGACGAGACCCTGGATGCGCGCTCGCTGGTGCTGGACGTACCGCCAGCCCTGCGTGAGCGCTTTCGCTACAAACCGGGCCAGTTCCTGAGTTTTCGCGTGCCCTTCGCCGGCAAACTGTTGACCCGCTGCTACTCCATGGCCAGCTCGCCCCTCGCGGACGCGCTGCCCAAGGTCACGGTGAAACGGGTCGACGGTGGCCGGGTGTCGAACTGGATGAACGAAGTGCAGGTCGGCGACTGGCTGGAAGTGCTGCCACCGGCCGGGCATTTCTGCCTGGACCCGCAGGCGGACACCGAAAAGCCCCTGGTCTTGTTCGGGGGCGGCTCGGGCATCACCCCGGTGTTTTCCATTCTCAAATCGGTGCTGCACAGCAGTCGGCGACCGATCAAGTTGATCTACGCCAACCGCGATGAGGCGTCGGTGATTTTCAAGGACGAGCTGTGCCAGCTGATCAAGGCGCATCCTGATCAACTGCACGTGGTGCACGTCCTCGATTCGGTGCAGGGTTTTTTGACGGACCATCAGGTCCGTCATCTGCTGCGCGGATCGGCCGGCGGCGACTACTTCATTTGTGGGCCGGGACCGTTCATGGACACCGTGGAGCGCACGCTGCTGGCAGTGGGCGAAGCGGCCGAGCGGATCCATGTCGAACGCTTCGTCTCGCCGCCGGACCCCGATGAACTGCTGGCCGAAGAGGCCGTGGCACGGGCTGCGGCCATGGATTCACAATGCGAAGCGCTGATCGTCGAGCTCGATGGTCAGCAACACGAAATTGCCTGCAAACCCGGCGACACCCTGCTGCAAAGTTGCAAGGCCGCCGGTCTGGACGTGCCGTCGTCCTGTGAAGAAGGTTTTTGCGGGGCCTGCATGTGCGTGGTCAGAGAAGGTGAAGTCCAGTTGGCGCGCAACGACGTCTTGACCCCAAAGGAACTCGCCGACGGCTGGACACTGGCCTGCCAGAGCCGCCCGACCGGTGCCCGCGTGCGCCTTAAATTCCCCGACTGAGACCCTCCCCCCCCTGTAGGAGCGAGCATGCTCGCGATGGTCGTCAACGATAACGCGGGGTATCTGAATACCCGCGTTGTCAGGGCATTTTTCGCGAGCATGCTCGCTCCTACAGGAAGGCATGATCAAAGGCGCTCTGTCGCCTTAGTCCCAATGGACGATCACCCAGGCCGGGTCTGCGGTTAGACTCGACCACAGCATTAGCCCACAAAAATAAAGAGGTGCAGTTATGGCTCGTTTGCAGAATAAGGTCGCGGTGGTCACCGGCGGCGCTTCGGGTATCGGTCTGGCCTGCGTGCGCCGTTTCTCGGCCGAAGGCGCGCAAGTGATTGGGCTGGACATCGGCAGCGCACCGGCAGACTTTCCCGGCCTGTTCATGACCCTGGACGTGCGCGACGAAGCGCAGGTGCAGCAGGTCATGCAAGAAGTCATCAGCCGCTTCGGGCGCATCGACGTTCTGGTCAACGCCGCCGGCGTCGCCGACCAGGGCAGCGTGACCCAGACCACCACCGCCAACTGGCAACGGGTGATGGACATCAACCTGACCGGCAGCATGCTCACCAGCAAATACGCGCTGGCGTCGATGGTTGAACAACGCAATGGCTCGATCATCAACGTCGGTTCGATCTTCGGCCTGCAAGGCTGCGACGGCAACGTGGCCTATAACGTGTCCAAGGGCGGCATCAACCAGCTGACCCGCTCGATGGCCATCGACTACGGCTACGCCAACATTCGCGTCAACGGTCTGTGCCCCGGCCTGATCGAAACGCCGATGACCAGCATGGTCCGTGACAATGACGCGTTCCACGCCTTCTTCGCCTCGCAGCACATGCTCAGCCGCTCCGGGCAACCGGAAGAAGTGGCCAACGTCGCGCTGTTCCTGGCGTCCGACGAAGCCTCCTTTGTCAGCGGCCAGATGATCGCCGTGGACGGTGGTTTCTCCGCCGGTCGCCGTTTCGCCCCGCCCGCCCAGTAATTCGCAATCCGGCCGGGCGCCCTGCCCGGCCTACTCCCTTTTTCGTACTTGTCTTCTAACCGGGGAGGCCCCATGCCGCCTGTCGCCACCGCACTGACCATCGCTCAACTGTTCGCCAACGCGGCCCAGGCCTACGGCGACCGCCCGGCCATCGAGGACGCGGGCCACACCATCAGCTACCGACAACTGGACCAACTGCGCCGCCAGGCTGCCCGCGCACTGCTGGCCCTCGACGTACAGGTCGGGGACCGCGTGGCAATCTGGGCGCCGAACGTGTGGGAATGGATCGTTGCGGCTGGCGCCCTGCAGAGTGTCGGTGCAGCCCTGGTGCCGCTCAATACCCGGATGAAGGGCAGCGAGGCCGGCTACATCCTGCGCGAAAGCGGCGCCTGCGTACTGTTTGCCATCGGCGAATTCCTCGGCGCGGACTACCCCGGCATGCTGACGTCGGAAGACCTGCCAGCCCTGCGCCACATCGTCAGCGTGCGTGGTGCCAATTCGGGCACCCTGGCGTGGAATCGGTTTATGGATCTGGCGGCCGATGTGCCGCAACTGGCCTTGCGCACCCGCGAACAGAGCGTTGGCCCGCAGGCCTTGTCCGACGTGTTGTTCACCTCGGGCACCACTGGTAAACCCAAAGGCGTGATGACCAGCCACGGCCAGAACCTGCGAATCGTGCGGGACTGGAGCGATATCGTCGGTTTGCGCGAAAGCGATCGCTACCTGATCGTCAATCCGTTCTTCCACTCCTTCGGCTACAAGGCCGGCTGGCTGGCAGCGCTGATGCGTGGCTGCACCCTCCTGCCGCAGCAGGTGTTCGACGTGCAGGCCGTGCTCGAATGCGTGCAGCGTGAACGCATCACCGTGTTGCCCGGGCCACCGACGTTGTATCAGTCGTTGCTTGCCCATCCGCAACGCAACGAATTCGACCTGAGCTCCTTGCGCGTGGCGGTGACCGGGGCGGCAGCGATTCCGGTGGAGATGATCCACCGCATGCGCGACGAACTGGGCTTTGCCACCATCGTCACCGCGTATGGCCTGACGGAAGTCTGTGGGTTCGCCACGATCTGCCGTTCCGGTGACTCGGCGGAACTGGTCGCCAACACCAGTGGCCGGGCGATGCCGGGGGTGCAAGTGCGCTGTGTCGGTAGCAGCGGTCGCAGCCAGCCGGCCAACATTCCCGGTGAAGTACAGATTCGCGGCTACAACCTGATGCAGGGCTATCTCAACAACCCCGAAGCCAGCCAGGAAATTCTCGACGCCGACGGCTGGCTGCACACCGGCGACATCGGCATGCTCGACGAACAGGGTTACCTGCGCATCACCGACCGCCTCAAGGACATGTTCATCACCGGTGGCTTCAATGTGTACCCGGCGGAGATCGAACAGTGTTTGCTGACCTATCCGGGCGTGGCCCAGGCAGCGGTGATCGGGATTCCCGACGAACGCTTGGGCGAAGTGGCGATGGCGTTTCTGCTGCCTGCTCCGGGTATGGAAATCGAGCAAACCCGATTCCTCGCCTGGTGCCGTGAGCAGATGGCCAACTACAAGGTTCCGCGTCGGGTGCAGGTGCTGCAGAAGATGCCGATCAATGCGGCGGGGAAAGTGACCAAGAATGTGTTGCGCGAGTGGGCATTGCAGCCAGTCGACTAAACACAATCCCTGTAGGAGCGAACCTGCTCGCGATGGTGTGTCAGTCGACATCAATGCAACTGATAGACCATCGCGAGCAAGCTCGCTCCCACAATGTTCGAAGATGTACACAAATTTCGAGTCCGACACAGCTCAACTGTGGGAGCGAGCTTGCTCGCGATAGCGTCAGGTCAGTCGACATGGATGTTGGCTGACACTCCGTCATCGCGAGCAAGCCCGCTCCTACAGTGTTCGAGGGTGTACACAGGTTTCGAGTCCGACACAGATCAACTGTGGGAGCGAGCTTGCTCGCGATAGCGTCAGGTCAGTCGACATGGATGTTGGCTGACACTCCGTCATCGCGAGCAAGCCCGCTCCTACAGTGTTCGAGGGTGTACACAGGTTTCGAGTCCGACACAGATCAACTGTGGGAGCGAGCTTGCTCGCGATAGCGTCAGGTCAGTCGACATAGATGTTGGCTGACACTCCGTCATCGCGAGCAAGCCCGCTCCTACAGTGTTCGAGGGTGTACACAGGTTTCGAGTCCG
>NZ_JBXAOQ010000005.1:0-232006 GCF_058802985.1 Pseudomonas sp. GW822-FHT01E03 | reverse complement strand
TGTACACAGGTTTCGAGTCCGACACAGATCAACTGTGGGAGCGAGCTTGCTCGCGATAGCGTCAGGTCAGTCGACATAGATGTTGGCTGACACTCCGTCATCGCGAGCAAGCCCGCTCCCACAGGTTTTGTGTGTGCCGAGATGACGTAGTTAAACCACCCGCGCCGGATGCTGCTTACGCGGGTCGCCGAGCATGGCGCGGTGGGACGGCGGCTGGCGGCCTTCGGCTTCGCTGATGCCATAGCCAGGGGCAATTTCGGCGGTGATCAGGGTCTGCCCGGACAACGCCATCAACTGCGGATCATTGAGCAAGGCATGAATCACCCGCCCGTTGAATTGCGGGGTTTCGGCGTGGGCCAGGAATGCCTGGTACTGCTCGCCATGCTGTTCGCCGGCAATCTTCGTGCGTTCGGTCAGTTGCGGGCCGAGCCACAGCGACAACGCCGCCACGCCCTGCCCTTCGAAATCGATCGCCATGTCCGCCGCCAGCTTGTCGACGCCGGCCTTTTGCGCGCCGTACGCCGGGCCATGCATGTAGCACCCGGCACCGAACGACGAAGTGAAGCAAATCAGCCCTTGTGCACTTTTGAGCAACAGCGGCGCGGCGTAGAAGCTGGCGATGTAGGCCGAGCGCAGGCCGACGTCGAGAATGCGCACCAGGTCCAGCGATTTAGCCCAGAACGGCCCTGGCTCGATCAACTGGTCATGGATGAACGCGGCGTTGTTCACCAGCAGATCCAGATGCCCGCACTCATTTTCCACACGGGTAAACAGCGCCTGAACCTGCGCGTCATCGGCGTGATCACAGACCACCGCGATACCGCGCCCACCGGCGTCGGTGATCGCGGCGGCGGTGTCCTCCAGCGAGCCGCGCAAGGCATGCCCGTACAAATTCGACCCGCCCTGCGCCGGGGCGCGACCGGTGACATACACCGTCATGCCCGCCGCCCCAAGGGCCAGGGCAATACCCTGCCCGACTCCGCGACTGGCGCCGGTCACTACGGCGATCTGTGGACGCTGGTTGTTCATTCGACACTCCCGAACAAGGTTTTCGCCGAAGCGGTTTCGCTCTGGCGCTTGATGTGATTGGCGGCCAGGTAACCGAAGGTCATGGCCGGGCCGATGGTCGAACCGGCACCCGGATAGGTGCGGCCCATCATCGAGGCGGCGCTGTTGCCAATGGCGTACAGGCCGTTGATCGGTTCGCCGTCTTCATGCAACACCTGGGCGTGCACGTCGGTCAGCAGGCCACCCTTGGTGCCGATGTCGCCGGCGTCGATGCGCACGGCGTAGAACGGCCCTTTGAGCAACGGCGCCAGGCACGGATTGGGTTGCACGTTCGGGTCGCCGTAGTAGCGATCGAACAGTGATTCGCCCTTGTGGAAATCCTCGTCGACGCCCTGCACGGCCATGCCGTTGAAACGCTGCACGGTGCGCAACAGCCCGCCAGCGTCGACGCCGATTTTCGTCGCCAGTTCTTCCAGGCTCGACGCCTTGTGGAAGTAATCACGCAAATGCTCGGGCAATTGCCAATCGCGCTGGGCATAGCCCGGCAACAAGGCGCCGCACGGGTATTTGCGGCGGAACTCGGCGTCGAACACCATCCAGCACGGCACGCTCGCGGCGCCTTCGCGGTTGTTGGCGTACATCGCGTAAACGATATCGGTATAGGGCGCGGCTTCGTTGACGAAACGCTCCCCCGCCGCGTTGACCATCACGCACCCCGGCAAGGTGCGTTCAACGAACAGCGCACGCTGTTTTTCTTCACCCTTGACGTAAGTGGTCGGCGCCCACCAGCTGTGCTCCATCAACGCGGTCCGAGCACCGATGGCCTGGCCGGCGCGAATACCGTCGCCGGTATTGTTGGGTGGCGTGGCACTCCAGTTGGCCCTGGACGGCTGCGGCAGGTACTGCTCACGCATTGCCTGGTTACGCTCGAAACCACCGGCGGCGATGATCACCCCGTAGCGCGCCTTGACGTTGAGCAGCTGACCGTTGCGATTGACCCGTGCCCCGCCGACCCGGTCGCCGACCAGCAGCAGCTCTTCGAATGCACAGTTGAGCCACAGCGACTTGCCGCGATCCTGCAACGAACAGCGCAAGGCACCGATCAAGGCATTGCCCAGGGTCAGGAAACGGTCGCGACGGGATAAACGCCGCCCCTCGCGATCACGCCAGTAGCGCCACATCACCCGCAGGGTCAGGCGCAACCAGCCGGGGCCACGGCACAGCAGCACTTGCGCCTCTTTCATGGTCATCGCCATGCGCCCCATCATCAGGGTGCCGGGGGACGGTGCGCGCATGCGCAAAAATTCTTCGCCGAGTTCGGCGGCATCGAACGGTTGCGGATCCATCGAACGATAGCCCGGTTTTCCGCCCTCGACTTCCGGGTAGTAATCGGCGTAGCGCGGTTGCGCCTCGAAGCGCACGCGGGTGTGTTGTTCCAGGTACTCGACCATCTCCCGGCCGTGTTCGACATAGGCTTCGATGCGCCCATCGTCGATCTCGCCATGGGTCACGGCGCGGATGTAGGCAATCGCTTCGGCCGCCGAATCACTGCCGCCGATGGCGTTGATCCGGTGATTGTTGGGGATCCAGATGCCGCCGCCGGACACCGCCGAGGTGCCGCCGTACTCGCCGCTCTTTTCGATCAGCAACGCATTCAGGCCCAAGTCGTGGGCGCGCAGCGCTGCGGTCATGCCCCCGGCTCCCGAGCCAATCACCAACACATCACAGCACTCGTCCCATTTGATCCCGGCAGCGTTCATGCGATCACCCTTGTTCAGCGCCCATCAGGCAGAAACCGCCACCGCCGGATCTTCGCCCGGTGCAGTCGGTCTCGGGATTGTTCGCCCCGTGCGCCGGGTGTTCATCGTCCGATAAGACTAAGGCCAGGACTGCGCCCGCCCCGTACAAATCGCTTAGTCCGCTTGGACGATGTTGCGCGCAAGTCGTGACTCCATAGTCGCCCACAGCACCAATCACTCCCCTGAAATGCAGGTCGGGCAGGTCTGACCTGGGCCATGAGGACGACATGATAAAAACAATAATCGCCCCACCAACACAGCACCCTCGCACACAGCTTGTTCTATTGATGCTGGCTGGTGGACTTAGCGCTCACGTTAACGCCATGAGCTTTCAGCCAAGCGAAGACTTGAGCATCGACTGGGACACCACTCTGACCTACAGCCTCGCCTGGCGGACCGAGTCTCGCGATCACAAGCTGACCGCCAATGCCAACGGCAACGACGGCGACAACGCGTTCGACAAAGGCAGCCTGATCAACAACCGCAGCGGCTTTCTCACCGAAGCCAACATCAAGTGGCAAGACGACTACGGCGTGTTCGTCCGGGCGACGGGCTTCTACGATAACGTCTACGATCAGGACAACGACAACACCACCGGCACTTCCAACTGCTTCGCCGGCGGCCATTGCAGCAAACCCGACCGTTTCTCCCAGGACACCATCGACCAGCATCGCAATGAGTTGCGCATGCTCGACTACTACGCCTATGGCACCTGGGACGTGAGCGGCCATGCCCTCAACGCGCGCCTGGGTAATCAGGTGGTGAGCTGGGGTGAAAGTCTGTTCTATCCGGGTATTTCCGCGGCCCAGAGCCCGGTGGACGCGACCAAGGCGACCACCCCGGGCGTCGAGGTCAAGGAAATCCTGCTGCCGGTCGGCCAACTGTTCACCCAGTTCGCCCTGACCGAAAGCCTGGGTATCCAGGCCTACTACCAATACAAGTGGGAGAAGACCGAGCTGTTCGGCGTGGGTAGTTACTTCTCCACCACCGACTTCATCGACGAGGGCGGCTTCAACGACGCTTCCGGTTTCGTCACCCGCCTCAAGGACGACAAGCCGAGCGACAGCGGCCAGTACGGTGTGGCCTTCACCTACGCCGCCGAGTCACTAAACAACACCGAGTTCGGCCTCTTCTACTCGCGCTATCACGACAAGACACCGTCGCTGGACTTTGCGACGAACCTGGGCCGCTACCAGGTGCGCTACTTCGACAACATCGACCTGTTCGGTGCGAGTTTCGCCACGGTGCTGGGCGATGTCAGCTGGGCCGGTGAAGTCAGCTACCGAGACGGCACGCCAGTGATGGTCGACAACGGTTTCTCCAGCCCCGTGCGCGGCAAGACCATACAAGCACAAACGTCGATGATCTACGTGCTCGGCCCGACCTCCTTCGCCGACAACACCAGCCTGACCGGCGAGCTGGTCTACAACACAGTGGTCAGCAACGACGAGTCGCAGCCAGTGACCCTGGCCCCTGGTTTCGCGCTGCCGGGCACCGACAGCCTGGTCTATGACCGCGATGCCTGGGGCTACACGGTGCAGGCGAACTTTGACTACAACGACGTGTTCAGCGGATGGGACATGTCGGTGCCTGTCACCTTCAGCGCCGCCGCCCACGGCGACAGCTCGATGGTCGGCTCGATCAACGCCGGCCAGAACGATAACCGCGCCAGCATCGGCAGTTCGTGGCGCTACCTGGGCAACTTCACCGTCGAGGCCCGCTACAACGCCTACCTCGGCAGCGCCAACAACAGCCCGTTGGCCGACCGCGACAACGTCGCGCTCAACTTCAAGTACCGGTTCTGATTCCCCTGTCGGAGGAGCACAGCATGTCCAGATTCACCCAAACATTATTGAGCACTGCGCTGACCGTCGGCCTGCTCGGCAGTGGCCTGGCCTACGCCAAGGTCAGCCCCGAAGAAGCCGCCCGCCTGGGCCAGGACCTGACCCCGATGGGCGCCGAAAAAGCCGGCAACGCCGACGGCAGCATCCCGGCCTGGTCCGGCAAATGGCGCGGCCTGCCACCAGGACTCAAATACGCCGGCCCCGGCACGCCGTACCCGGATCCGTACGCCGCGGAAAAACCGCTGTTCGTGATCGATTCGAAGAACATGGACAAGTACGCCGACAACCTGACCGATGGCCAGAAGGCGCTGTTCAAGCGATACCCGGATACTTTCAAGATCCCGGTCTACCCGAGCCACCGCGACTTCCGCCTTGATCAGCGCCTGGAAGACCAGATCAAGAAAAACGCCGTCACTGCCGAACTCGAGAATGACAACAACGACACCAAAAACGCCTGGGGTGCCTCGCCGTTCCCGATCCCGAAGAACGGCAGCGAGTTGATGTTCAACCATACCTTGCAGGGGCGCGCCAACACTGAAGAGGCCAACTACGGCCAGGCGGTGGTGTACTCCAACAAGGAAAAGGTGCTGGAAGAGGTCAACTACAAGATCTTCTCGATCTGGTCGAGCCCGGACAAAACCCTGGAGGCCGCGAACGGTGTATCCACCCACTTCCTGCTCACCACCCTGGAACCGGTGCGCAAGAAAGGCGAGATCGTGGTCGGTCACGAGTTCATCAATCCGACCGCCTCCCCGCGCCAGGCCTGGCAGTACAGCCCCGGCCAACGCCGGGTACGTCGCGCGCCGACCGTGGGTTATGACTCGCCGACCGGCGCGGGAGGTTTTCGGGTGTACGACGAAGACCGCTTGTTCAACGGTGCGCCAGACCGCTACAACTGGACCATCGTCGGTAAGAAGGAAATCTACATTCCGTACCACAACTACAAGATCGACGACCCGAGCGTAACGGCCGACCAGATCCTGGACACCACCGGCCACGTCGATCCGCAGTACATGCGCTACGAGAAACACCGCGTCTGGGTGTTGCAGGCCAACCTCAAGGAAGGTGCCCGCCACGTATACGCCAAGCGCGTGCTGTACCTGGACGAGGACACCTGGTCCGCGACCATGGCCGACAATTACGACAGCCGTGGCCAGTTGTGGCGCACCAACATGCAGACCTCGATCTACGCCTATGAGATGCAGCGCTACCACGCTCGTCTGGGCATCTACCACGACCTGATCGCCGGCTCTTACCTGGTTGACCGCATGCTGATCGATCAAAAGCCGGCCAAGCTCAACGCCACCGCCTTTACTGAAGACGAATTCACTCCTGGCAACCTGCGCAAACTCGGCACCCGCTAAACTCACCGCGCCCCGACCGAATCATTCGGTCGGGGCGTTGTGCTTTGTAAAAACCGCTGCGCCCACGGAAGACTTCACCATGAACAAACTCCTCACCGGCATCATCGCCATGGCCAGCGTTGGCCTGTCGATGCAAGCCAACGCCCTGAACATCCTGCTGACCAACGACGATGGCTGCCGCGCGCCCGGCATCGATGCGATGTACCGGGCGCTGACCGCCGCCGGGCACAAGGTCACCCTGGTCGGCCCGTTGAACGACAGCAGCGGCATCAGCGCCGCCAGCGTGGTCGTACCCGGCCAGGCCCTGGCGGTGACCGAACTGGCGCCAGGCAAATTTTGCGTCGGGCCGCCGCAGGACTACACTCCGCCCGCCGGCAAGACCTCCGCCATCGGCACGCCGGTGGATGCTGTCAACGTCGGCCTCGACGTGATCCTCAAGGATTCGCCGCCAGACCTGGTGGTGTCAGGCAGCAACTTCGGCGAAAACGTCGGCCCGCTGACGCAGATGTCCGGCACCCTCAACGCCGCCGTTCGCGCGATGTTCAAGGGAATTCCGGCGGTGGCGGTGTCCACGGGTATCGACATGGACCTGATCATCCGCGACCAGCAGGCCGGTTACCGCAAGACCCTCGGCGCCATGGACGACACGGCGCGCTTTGCCGTGAAGGTCATCGAACAGGCGGGCCTGGCCGGTACAGACGCCAAGCAGGCCTGTGCCAGGAACAAACATCAGTGTGATTTGAACGTGCTCGGCCTGCCGGGTGTCAGCGGCCTGAACCTCAACTACCCGCCCCTCAAACCCGATGAAGTCAAAGGCGTGCGCTTTGCGCCGATCGGCAATTGGGATCGGGTCAACTTCACCTCCCAGCGCGGCGCCGACGGCGTGGTCCACGTCAACCTGGCCGCCCCGTCGACACCGACCGAAACCCAGCAAAAGGCCGATGCCTATCAACTGTGGCAAGGCCACGTGGTGATCACCGTGATCGACGGCAACATGACCGCACCAGAGGCGATGCAAGATCAGGCGAAGAAGATATTGCGCGGGGTCAAGCCTTAAGCAAGCACGGAACGGTGTTAATCACAAAACCATTGCTCGCGATGAGGCCGACACATTCACCATCGATGTCGACTGACAGTCCGCTATCGCGAGCAAGCTCGCTCCCACAGGGTTAGCGGGTGTGCACAACATCTGCGGCTATCCAAAAATCATTGTGGGAGCGAGCTTGCTCGCGATGAGGCCGGCCCAGTCCACATCAATCTCGCCTGACAGACCGCCATCGCGAGCAAGCTCGCTCCCACAGGGTTAGCGGGTGTGCACAACATCTGCGGCTATCCAAAAACCAGTGTGGGAGCGAGCTTGCTCGCGATGGTGGCTACGCGGTTACGGATCAAACCCAGATCGCATCCCACAACGGATAGTCGCCAAGCTTCTCAACCAACCCAGCCCGCAACGGGTTAGCGACAACATATCGAGCAAGCTTGACCAGGTCCTCATCCCGCCTCAACGCCCGATCGTGATAGCCCTGCTGCCATAGACTGCCTTTACGTCCGACGGACATGTTCACGGCCCGCGTACTCAATGATTTGGTTTTTTGCATCAGCTGACTGAGTGAGCACTGCTGCAACTCGATCAACCAATGAAAATGATCGGGCATGACGACCCACGCTAAAGAGTTCGCCCAGTATTGTTCCTGTGCATACTGAAATTGCTTGACGACCAGCCTGCCCAAACCGAAATCCTTGAAAACCGGTTCTCGATCCAGCGTATTGCTCGTCAACAGGTAAACCCTGTTGGGCTCGGCATAGCGGCCGATGCGCAGACGAAATGAAGCAGGTAAATCAGGCATTCCTTTGCCCTCTCCATGGTGAATTCAGGAGCAAGGCTAGACCGGTGGATGCTTGGGCGTTGGGTCAACCTTTGACCGGATGTGACCAATCGAAAGCTATCGCGAGCAAGCTCGCTCCCACAGGGTTAGTGGGTGTACGCAACATCTGCGGGTATCCAAAAACCATTGTGGGAGCAAGCTCGCTCCCACTGGGCTTTGTGTTGGCTTCAGACTGCCGGCTGAAACGGCACAAACTCCGTCACTTCCAGATCAAACCCGGACACGGCGGTGTACGGCACCGGCGAACTCATCAGGCGCATTTTGCGCACGTTCTGGTCGCGCAGGATCTGCGCGCCAATGCCCAAAGTCCGTTGCGGAAACTGTGGCGCCCGGTGCTTGCCGCCGCTGCGCTGACGCAGTTGCTCAAGCACGCCCTCGGCGGATTCCTTTTGCGCCAGCAGCACCAGCACACCGCTACCGGCCGCCGCGATACTGGCCAGCGAACGCTCCAGCGTCCACTGTTGCGGCCCGCCTTCGCTTTCACACCCCAGCACGTCACGCAATGTCTCGATGCTTTGCACCCGCACCAACACCGGTTGCGTGCTGTCGATCCGGCCCTTGACCAGCGCCAGGTGCAGCGAGCCCTGGTAGGTGTCCTGATAGGTGGTCACCTGGAACTCACCGTGGCGGGTATGCAGCGGATACTCGCCGCCGCGCTCGATCGTGCCTTCATGCAGGATGCGGAAGTGAATCAGGTCGGCAATGGTGCCGATCCGCAAGCCATGACGTTGGGCGAACTCATGCAACTCGGCACCACGGGCCAGTTCGCCGTCCTCGTTGAGTATGCCCACCAGAGTTGCCGCCGGTTGCAGCCCCGCCAGTCGCGTCAGGTCGCAAGCGGCCTCGACATGTCCGGCCCGCTGCATCACGCCACCGGGCAAGGCTTGCACCGGGAAGATATGCCCCGGTTGCACCAGGTCCGTTGGAACGCTGGCCGGGTCGACCGCCACCTGGATCGACCGCGCCCGGTCCGCCGCCGAGATACCCGTGGACACCCCGGTGGCGGCTTCGATCGAGCGGGTAAAACCCACGCCATGCTGCGCCCGGGAGTTGGGCACCATCAGGTCCAGGCCCAGCGCGCGACAGCGCTGCTCGGTCAGGGCCAGGCAAATCAGCCCGCGTGCCTGCACCGCCATGAAAGTGACGGCTTCGGCCCCGGCCTGTTCGGCGGCCATCAGCAACGAGCCTTCGCCGTTGTGTTCGTCGTCGGTGATCACCACCATCCGACCGGCGCCGATGGCCTCGATCAGTTGCGGTACCGTGTTGAAAGCCAGGCCGTTCATTTGAGCGCCCCGCGCAGGTCGGCTGCCGCATCGGACAAGGCATGTGCCGCCCCTTCGACAAATGGCGCCATGCTGATAAAGCCGTGGATCATGCCGTCACAACGCTGTACGCGCACAGGCACGCCGGCCTCGCGCAAACATTCGGCCATGGCCTCGCCCTCATCGCGCAACGGGTCGAATTCGGCGGTCATCAGGGTGGTTGGCGGCAATCCCGCCAGGCTCTCGGCACGCAACGGCGAGGCCAATGGGTCATCCGCCTGCCCGACGTCTTGCAGATACTGCTGCCAGAACCAGCGCATCATTGCGGCGGAAAGCAGATAGCTCTCGGCAAAATCTTCGAAGGACTGAGAGTCGCACCCCGCATCGGTGACCGGGTAAAACAGGCACTGATAGCTGATCTTCGGTCCTTGGCGTCGTGCCGCCAACTGACTGACCGCCAGCGCCAGATTGCCCCCTGCGCTGTCTCCGGCCACAGCCAGCCGACTGCCATCGACGCGCAGTTCAGCCGCGTGCTCGACCAGCCAGCAGGTGGCCGCATAACAATCGAGAGGCGCAGCGGGGAACTTGCTTTCCGGCGCCAGTCGGTAGGCGACCGACACCACCACCGCTTCGGTCTGGCGGGCCAGCGAGCGGCAGAGATTGTCGTGGGTATCGAGGTTGCCCATGACAAACCCGCCACCATGGAAAAACACCAGCAACGGCAGGTCGGGTTCTTCCGATGGCCGGTACAGCCGTGCGTCCAGTTCACCGTCCGCGCCGGCCACCCGCAAGTCGCGCACTTCGCTCATCGGATCGCCGGGGATGGCCGGCAGCAGGTTGTCGGAGAACTGCCGGTACTGAGCGGCATCGACCTGGCTGAAATCGGGCTCGGGGATGTCGCGAAACTGCTGGAGCACCCCAGCGATCTGCTTATCGAGCGGCATGGGCATCGTCCTCTACGTCGGCCATTTGAAACTGCGGATTGGTCTCGCCCAGGATGCTTTGTACCCGGCGCTCAAGGGCCGGCTTGAAACCCTTGTGAGGCAGAATCCAAAAGCGTTTTTGCGCGATGGCCGCGAACACTTGCGCGGCCAGTTCCGCCGGGGTCATGCCCTGGCGAATGGTGCTATCGAGCAGTTGGCTGAAGTCGGATCCGGCGGTGTCCACCACCTGGTTCGACGCCATGATTTCACTGGCCACCGGCCCCGGGCACAGCACCGAAACCGATACCGGCGCACCGATCATGGCGAGTTCGTAATGCAGGGTTTCCGAGAGCGCGACCACCGCCTGCTTGGTCACGTTGTACGGCGCCATCAGCGGACTGCTGACCAGCCCGGCAAGGGACGCGGTGTTGATCACATGGGCTGCCCGGCCCTGACTGAGCAGCAACGGCACAAAGCTGCGAATGCCGTTGATAACGCCGTTGAGGTTGACGTCCAGCATGCGCTGCCATTGCGCCTCGGTGATTTCCCAGCTGAAGCCGGTTTGCATCACCCCGGCATTGTTGAATAGCAGGTCGACCCCGCCGAAGTGCTCGACAGCCCGGTCACGCAAGCGCTCGACCTGTTTCACATCACCGACATCGGTGACGCAGGCAATCGCTTGCACACCGCTGGCCTTCAATTCGTCGCACAGGGCTTGCAGGCCCGCTGCATCCCGATCCGCCAGCACCAGGCGCATGCCCAGTGTCGCTGCGTGTTCGGCCAGGCCACGACCAATACCACTGGCGGCCCCGGTAATCACCGCTACCGGCCCTTGTTCATTACTCATCGCCAACTCCTGCCATGGGTCCAATGGCGCCAGTAGAGCGGGCCTACTTAAAGCAGCCATCGTCCATTCAGACGATGCCCGCTTTTACAGGGGCGGCAGAATCCGTTACATGCGCCAACCCCGTGATCCCTTGGGAGAATAATAAGATGAGTACCCTGCACCGCATCGAAGCCAAACTGCTGGAAGACCGCTACGCCCGCGGCTGGCATTGCCTGGGCCTGGCCGCGCAATACCGCGACGGCAAGGCCCATCGCCTGGAGGTGTTCGGCACCCGTCTGGTGGCGTTCCAGGGCGAAGACGGCGAGCTGCATATTCTTGATGGCTACTGCCCGCACATGGGCGCCGACCTGAGCACCGGTTGCGTTGAAGGCAACTCGATCCGCTGCCCGTTCCACGCCTGGCGTTGGGGTGCCGATGGCGTGTGCGATGACATCCCCTACGCCAAGCGCATCCCGCCACGGGCCAAAATCAAAAGCTGGCCGATCATGGAAGAGAACCAGTTGCTGTTCGTCTGGAATGACCCCGAAGGCAACCCCCCGCTGCCGGAACAACGCATTCCGCGCATCGACGCCTGCTACAGCGACGAATGGGCGGCGTGGGAAGTCGCTGAGCTGCAGATTGACACCAACTGCCGCGAACTGATCGACAACATCGCCGATATGGCGCACTTCGGTACCGTCCATGGCGCGCCGGTCGACGAGTTCATCAATATTTTCCAGGGCCACCTGGCCACCCAGATCATGCGCGCCCGCAGCGAGCGCCTGTCCGGCGACAGCGTGCTGACCACCGAGGCCACCTATTTCGGCCCGGCCTATCAGATCACCGAGATGAACGGTGCCATGAACGGCCAGCCGATCCACTCGATCCTGCTCAACTGCCATGTGCCGGTCGACCTCGACAGTTTCACCCTGCGCTACGGCGTGCTGGTGAAGAAGATCCCGGGCTTGAGCGAAGAGCAGAACCAGGCGATGGCCAAGGCCTACGTGGCGCAGGCGCAGGCAGCCTTCTACGAAGACGTGGCCATCTGGCACAGCAAGACCCGCGTCGATAACCCGCTGTTGTGTGACGGCGACGGTCCGGTCTATCAGTTGCGCCGTTGGTACGAGCAGTTCTACACCGACGTCGAGGCGCTGTCGGCGGACGTTGCCGAACACAAGAAGTTTGTCGTGCGCGCCAGCGAACGGGTCTGACGCCAGCGGTTTTTCGCCCGTCATGGGCCTGTTCGGCAGCCGCCGGTCAGGCCCTGAGCCCGAGCGTTGCAAGGAGCCGATACCGGCGCTTATTCTCGGCCACCGCCAACGCTAATAATAAAAACGGTTTTTCCCTATGCAGCAGAGCCTCAGCCTCGATACGTTCAGTGATTTGATCGGCAACCTCTATCAGGGTCCGCTGGAAACCATTCCCTGGGCTACTTTTCTCAATCAGCTCAATGTGCATCTGAACAGCAAGTACGTGACCTTCATCCTGCGTCCGCCCAGCGCCCACGTGGACGGCTTGATGGTCAACACCACCGGCACCTCGACCGAGGCGACCGCGTCGTACAACAAACACTTTTTCAGCCTCGATCCGTTTGTCGACCTGCCCAACCGCCAGGTGGTGACCCTCGCCGAGTTCGTCTCCAACGACGACTGGCAGAATTCCGAGTTCTACAAGAACTTCCTTGAACCGGTGGACGTGTTCCACATCCTCGGTGCCGACATCAACACCGTCGACGGCGCCCAGTGCCGCATTCGCATCAGCCGCGGGCGTGACGATAAGCCGTTCGGCAATGAAGAAAAGGCCATGCTCACGCATTTCATTGCGCACCTGGAACGTTCGATCAAGATCCACATGCAGCTCAACCGCATCGAAGCCGAACGCAATCTGTACGCCGGTGCGGTGAACCAGATGGCGGTCGGCACGATCATCCTCGATGAGGCCGGCAAGGTACTGCAGACCAACCAGGTCGCCGACCGACTGATCCAGGAAAAGGACGGCATCAAACTGGTCAACGATGGCCTGCAGGTCGGTACGGCCCGGGACACCCAGGAGTTCCGTCGCCTGGTCAAGCAGTCGCTGCTGTCGCAAAAAAGCAGCAACCCATCGGTGGTCGAAGCCCTGCGCGTGCAGCGGCCGTCCGGCAAAGCGGACCTGGGGATCATCGTGCGCTCGGTGCCATTGACCGACTGGAGCGAAGGCAAGCAGTGCCCGACCGTGGTGATTTTCATCAGCGACCCGGAGCAACAATCCACCGCACCGCAGGAAATCGTTCGCGCGCTGTTCGACTTCACCCCGGCGGAAACCCAGCTGGCGATGTTGCTGGCCAACGGCTTGACCCTCGACGAAGCCTCGGAGGAGCTGGGCATCAGCCGCAACACCTCGCGGGCACACCTGCGCTCGACCTTCTCCAAGACCGGCGTGACCCGCCAGACCATGCTAGTGCGCCTGATCCTGCGCAGCGTGGCGACCCTCGGCTAGCCCTCATTGCCGCCCTCGTCCGCTTGGACGATGGCGGCACCCGTTGCACAGCGCACAGTGTCTTTATCCCAAACAGGGGACTGCCCCATGCGCAACTGCCCAACCATCCTCAAGACTGAACTGCTGGCGCAAAGCGGCCACTTTCAGATCGAAGCCCTGCACCTGCAATTCAGCAACGGCCAGCAGCGGGTCTACGAACGCCTGCGCGGCACCGGTTATCGCTCGGTGATGCTGGTGGCGATGCCCGATCCAGAGCATGTGCTGTTGGTGCGCGAATACGCGGTCGGTGTGGAAAAAACCATTCTCGGCCTGCCCAAGGGCGGCGCCGAGCCCAATGAAGACTACTTGCAGGCGGCGCAGCGCGAGCTGAGCGAAGAAGTCGGAATGCGCGCCGAACGCCTCACTGAACTGGGCGAGCTGACCCTGGCACCGGGGCACTTGTGCCACCGCTACCGGGTCGTACTGGCCGAACAACTGAGCCCCTGCCAACTCGAAGGCGACGAACCCGAACCCCTGGAATGCCTGCGTGTCCCCCTGGCGCAAATCCCCGAACTGGTGGCCCGCGGTGAACTCCACGAGGCCAGGGCGATTGCGGCGCTGTTCATGGCAATAGGCGCCCTCGCCCGACGAACCTGACACCACACCGGCACATCCAACACCCATGTCGCCTGATAGGCCGCTATCGCGAGCAAGCTCGCTCCCACAGGGGATCACGGCCAGGCACAGATCCCAGGGACGCCCAATAAACCTGTGGGAGCGAGCTTGCTCGCGATGAGGCCGGCACATCCAACACCCATGTCGCCTGATAGGCCGCCATCGCGAGCAAGCTCGCTCCCACAGGGGATCAAACACCCACAAGGGAAGGGGCAGCTTCAAATTGGTCGGCTAGTCCATTCGGACGAAGCGACTCGCGCGCCGCCGCCATAACCTGTCTCTACAACAATAAAACCGTGTCGAGACTCATCATGCGCAAAACGACTTGTGCTCTGTTCATCATCCTCTGTGCGGGTGCTTCCACCAGTCTGTGCCAGCTGTTCAAGAACGAAGCCTACCGACCGACCACGGCTTACTTCAGCTGTTCGAGCTCGGCCATCAACTGCTACCCGCCCGTGGTGCGCAATCTGCTGCCTTGAGCACGGTTTCCACCGGCCATAAAAAAACCACCGGATCGGTGGTTTTTTCGTTGCCGCATTAATCAGGTCGGCAGTACACCCCTGGCCCGCGACAGGGTCAGCGCCAGGTCTTCGATCATGTCTTCCTGACCTCCCACGGTTCCGCGTCGGCCCAGCTCCACCAGCAGTTCGCGAGCAGCGATGCCGTACTTCTGCTCGGCACGCTTGGCGAACAACAGGAACGAGCTGTAGACCCCGGCGTAACCGAGTGTCAGTGCGTCCCGGTCGAGGCGGATCGGCTGGTCCATCATCGGCACCACCAGGTCTTCGGCCACGTCCATGATCTTGTACAGGTCGACGCCACTGTTGACGCCCATGCGCTCCAGCACCGCGACGAACACTTCCAGCGGCGTATTGCCCGCCCCCGCGCCAAGACCCGCGACCGAGCCGTCGATCCGTGCAGCACCGGCCTCGATGGCAGCCAGGGAGTTGGCGATGGCCATGCCCATGTTGTGGTGGCCGTGGAAACCGACTTCGGTCCCGGCGTTCAGTCCCGCACGCAGGGCCCCGATCTTTTGCGTCACTTCATCGGGCAGCATGTAGCCGGCCGAGTCAGTGCAATAGATGCAATTGGCGCCGTAGCTTTCCATCAACCGCGCCTGCTCCAGCAGTTTTTCCGGGCTGACCATGTGCGCCATCATCAGGAAGCCAACGGTGTCCAGGCCCATCTTCGCCGACATGCCGATGTGCTGGCCGGACACGTCCGCCTCAGTGCAGTGGGTTGCCACACGAATGGTCGACACGCCGTGTTCGTGGGCCATCTTCAGGTGGTCGAGGGTACCGATCCCCGGCAACAACAGGGCCGAAACCTTGGCCTGTTTCATCTTCGGAATCACCGCTGAGAAGTATTCCTCGTCGCTGTGGGCCGGGAAACCGTAGTTCAGCGAAGCACCGCCCAGGCCATCGCCGTGGGTGATTTCGATCAGCGGCACACCGGCCGCATCGAGACCGGTGGCCACCGAGACCATTTGTTCGATACTGATCTGGTGCTGTTTGGCGTGCATGCCGTCGCGCAGACTCATGTCATGCAGACGGACGCTCTTACCTTGCAAATTCATAGCGATTCTCCACTCAACGGGCAGGCAATTGCAGGGTGCCCTTGTGGGCTTCTTCGGCGAACATCTCGGCCGTGCGCAAACCGGCGGCGGTCATGATGTCGAGGTTGCCAGCGGACTTGGGCAGAAAATCGCCGAGGCCTTCGACCTCGATGAAAATCGACACCCTGCGCCCGTCGAACACCGGCCCGTTGATCAGCTTGTAGCCGGGCACATAGCGCTGCACTTCACGGACCATCTCCAGCACCGAGGTGCGGATTGCATCCTGGTTCGGCTCGTCATCGGTCAGGCAATGGATGGTGTCGCGCATCATCAGCGGCGGCTCGGCCGGGTTGATCACGATGATCGCCTTGCCGCGTCGGGCGCCGCCGATCTTCTCCACCGCACCAGCGGTGGTGCGGGTGAACTCGTCGATGTTCTGCCGCGTGCCCGGGCCCACCGAACCGGAAGAGACCGTGGCGACGATTTCGCCGTAGCTCACTGGCTGCACCCGCGACACCGCCGCCACCATCGGGATGGTCGCCTGGCCACCGCAAGTGACCATGTTGACGTTCATCGCCAGGCTCGACGCGTGCTCCTTGAGGTTGACCGGCGGCACGCAGTACGGACCGATGGCCGCCGGCGTGAGGTCGATCATGATCACCCCGAGTTCGTTGAGCTTGCGGCTGTTTTCCGCATGCACGTAGGCCGAGGTGGCATCGAAGGCAATGCGAATGTCATCGTCGAGGACGTGAGGCAGCAAGCCATCGACACCGCCGGCGGTGGTTTTGATGCCCATTTCCCGGGCACGCTTCAGGCCTTCGGATTCAGGGTCGACGCCAACCATCCACACCGGCTCGATCCATTGCGATCGGCACATTTTCATCAGCAGATCGGTGCCGATGTTGCCCGGGCCGATAATGGCCGCTCTGAGTTTTTTGCTCATGGGGTCAAACTCCAAAAGTCAGGCGCAGAAAGACACCCGGGCACTGCCCAGGCCATCAATGGTCAGTTCAAAACGGTCACCGGCACGGGCCGGTTCCAGCGGTACCAGCGAGCCGGACAGGATGATTTCCCCGGCCTTGAACGGAATGCCGAAGGCGCCCAGGGTATTGGCCAGCCAGGCCACCGCCGTCAACGGGTTGCCCTGCACCGCCGAACCCAGGCCTTCACTCAGGGGCTCTGCGTTTTTGAACACACGCATGCGCAAATTCGGCAGGTCCAGTTCGCGCGGATCCACCTTGCTGTCGCCCAACACAAACACTCCGCAAGAAGCGTTGTCTGCGACTGTGTCCTGGATGCGGATGCGCCAGTCGTGAATCCGTGAGTCGACGATCTCGAAACACGGCATCACGTATTCGGTGGCGGCCAGCACGTCGGCTTCGGTGATGCCGGGGCCGACCAGGTCATGCTTGAGCTTGAAGGCGATCTCGCCCTCGGCACGGGGCTGGATCAGTTTGTTGGCGGACAGGGAAATTTGCGCATCGTCATCGAACGACATCTGCCGCGTGATGAAGCCGAAATCCGGCTGATGCACATTAAGCATCTGCTGGACCGCCGCCGAGGTCACGCCGATTTTCTTGCCGACGATCTGGTCACCGGCCGCCACCCGACGTTCAATGGCGTACAGGGAAATGTGATAGGCGTCTTCGATGCTGATCGACGGCCAGCGCTCGGTCAGCGGCGCCAGGGTGGAGCCGCTGAGCAGCGCCTGATAAAGCTCTTCGCCGAACTCACGGCGCAATTGCACGCTCATCCACGGGCCTCCTGAAAAAACGCCAAGCACTGGCGGTTGAAAAAGTCACGGTGCTCGACCTGGACCCAATGCCCGCACTCGCTGAGCATCACGAAACGTATTTGGGTGCAGTGTTCAAGCATGGTCTGGGCACCGGAGGACGGGCAGAACTTGTCGTTCATGCCCCAGAAACCGAGGATCGGGCACTGCAATTCACCCAGGCGCGACGTCATGTTCGGCACCTGCATGGTCGACAGCACGCACACCGGTTGCTGCTTAACCACGGCGACGCGCTCGTTCACCGTTTCGTCGCTGATCAGGGTTTCGTCGAACAGTTGCAGGGCCAGCAGGCGACGCATGCCCGCCGCATCGTTCAGCTCACCCTTGGCGAAAGCCGCGCCCATTTTCTGGATGCCTTCCATCTGCAGGTAATACTGTTCTTTTTCCATCAGGCCACCGGGCGCCATCAGCACCAGACGGCTGATACGCTGCGGTTGGTCGAGGGCCAGTTTGATCGCGATCGCGCCGCCCAGGGAGTTGCCGACCAGCACGCAACGCTGGATGTCGAGGGCATCGAGCAAACCGCTGAGGGCGGCGACAAAGAAGTCCAGGGTGTAGAGGGTGTCGGGCTTGTCCGAAGCGCCGTAGCCGGGCAAATCCGGGACGATCACCCGGTAACCGGCTTCGGCGAACAGCGGGTAGTTCTGCTTGAAGTTGCTGTGACCGCTGGCGCCCGGCCCGCTGCCATGGATGAAAATCACCGGCTCGCCGTTGCCGGTGTCTTGCCCGCCGATGTCTTTGTAGTGCAGCTGCAAACCATCCGGCAGCGTAACGAAGTGCCCTTGCGCTGAAGCGCCCATAAGGTGTCCTCCCGGCCTGTTGTTGTAGCCGGATTATTCCGACGGGTCGGGCCATCAACATCGTCCGACAGGACTACGCGCCTGTACTTGTAGGAGCGAGCTCGCTCGCGATGGTCGTCAACGATGACGCTGGATACCTGACACCCCGCGGTGCTCTCAGGTCCATCGCGAGCAGGCTCGCTCCTACAGACAATCTCTAGTCCCTTTGGACGTTGGCCTGCCGGGGTTGCAGACCTAGCATCGGTTACATTCCCGAGCGACTGAATGAGACACCCCCATGCTTGATCCAATGGACTTTCGCGGCAAAGTGGTACTGGTCACCGGAGGTGGCAAAGGTGTGGGTCGCGGCATCAGCCAGCGCTTTCTGGACTGTGGTGCCGAGGTGGTGATTTGCGGTCGCGAAGCACCACAAACCTTGCCGGCCAGCGCCGGGCGCGAGGCGGTGTTCGTGGCCTGCGACCTGCGGGATGTCGAGCAGTCCGGGCGCTTGATTACGCAGATCGTCGAGCGCTTCGGCCGCCTTGATGTGCTGGTCAACAACGCCGGCGGTTCGCCGAATGCCGACGCCGCCACGGCTTCGCCGCGCTTCAGCGAGGCAATCATCCGCCTGAACCTGATTGCGCCACTGAACCTGTGCCAGCAGGCCAACCAGGTGATGCAGGCCCAGGCCGACGGTGGCGCGATCATCAACATCTGCAGCGTCAGCGCCACCCGCCCTTCCCCAGGCACCGCCGCTTATGGCGCGGCCAAGGCCGGCTTGCTCAACCTGACGACTTCGCTGGCGGTGGAATGGGCGCCCAAGGTGCGGGTCAACGCCGTGACCGCCGGGCTGATTCTCACCGAGCAGGCGGCCATGCATTATGGTGACGACGCGGGCATTGCCAGGGTGGCCGCGACCATTCCGTTGCAACGCCTGGCGACCCCGGAGGATATTGGCGATACCTGCCTGTACTTGGCATCGACATTGGCCCGCTACGTCAGCGGCGCGGACATCGCGGTGCATGGCGCGGGCGAACGCCCGGCATTTCTCGATGCGGCTCAATCCCATCCATAAGAGGACTTTCGACATGCCCGTAGCCAGCCACAGCGTTGTGCTGAACCTCACGCGACAAGCCGCCTGGACCAAACTGCGCGACCTGAGCCTTGCCCCGCACTATGTACCAGGCCTGACCGGTTGCCAGTTTCATCCTGGCGCAACGGAAGGTATCGGCGCCAGTCGCCGGGTGTTGCGCAAGGGCGGTCAGTATCTGGATGAAAGCGTGGTGCAGTGGCAGGAAGGCACGGGGTTCGCGCTGCGGTTGCACAAGGGCGGCAATGACTCGCCCTTTCCGTTTCGCGAGGCGAGTTTCAGTTATGCCTTGCAAGCCGAAGGCAACGCGACCCGCATCACTCTGCAAATGAGTTACAGCCTGCGCGGTGGCAAGCTGTTTGAAGGATTGCTGGCCAAGGCTTTCAACAAGGTCGTTCGGCAGATTGCCGAGAACCTCAAGGCCTACTACGAAACCGGCCGAACGCAGAATCCGGATATGGCTGTCAGCACATCCAATATCAATGCTGCCTGATACACCGCCATCGCGAGCAAGCTCGCTCCCACAGGGGATTGAGGGCGCTCGCAATGCCGGCGTCACCACAAAAACTGTGGGAGCGAGCTTGCTCGCGATGAGGTCGGCACATTCAACATTGATGCTGTCTGACATTCCGCCATCGCGAGCAGGTTCGCGCCTACAGGAGCCACCTCTGGAGTGAGCAACCTTCAGGAACGTGCCACTTCCGAGTGAGCGGTAAAACGGGTGGCGACAATCTTCCATTGCCCGGCGATACGCTGATAACGGTCCTGATAGAACCCACCCAACTGCCGCGTCGCCCCGCTCTCACCATCCAGGTTGAAATACCACAGGGCCCAACGGCCCTGGGCTTCATCTTCGCTTAGCACCTCGATTTCCGGGTTGGCGCCGTGATGCAGGTCGATCACCCGCTCATGGCAGGCCAGTTCGCGGTACAGCGCGACAAAACTGTTGCGCTCACGAAAGATCCCCAGCGGGCCGTAATCGATCAGCACTTCACCTTCGGCGAAGCAGTCGGCAATCACCTCGACCTGCTTGAGGTCGCAGGCGTTGAGGTAGCGATGCTTGAGCTGGCGAATATCCTCCAGCGCTTCCAGGCGGGCGATCCGCTGCTCCAGGTTCATGCTGCACCTCGCGTCGTCACATTGACCTCACTCCAGTAGGCTTTCATCGAGCGGACCTTGCCGTCGGTATCGAATTCCATCACGTCGATCACATGCAGCGAGCACGGTTGCCCGCCCCACTCCATGTCGACCCGGAACGGCATCGCGCCGCAACCGTTGAGGGTCGCGCGAACCGGGCCGGTCTGGGTTGCGGAGACTTTCATCGCACCCAGTCCTTCACGGTAAAAACGCGCGATGGCGTCGATGCCCTGCAACGGCGCCTGGCCGACCGGGTCTTCAACGGTGGCGTCTTTGGCATAGAGCGCGAGGATGCCGTCGATGTCGCCGGCATCCACCAACTCCACGTAACGCGCCATTGTCGTCTGGATATGTTGTGCGCTGATCATTCAGACCACCTCGAATAGAGCAGCAGCGCCCATGCCGCCACCGATGCACATGCTCACCACCACGTAACGCAAACCGCGACGCTGACCTTCGACCAACGCGTGGCCGACCATCCGCGCCCCGGACATGCCGAACGGATGGCCGATGGCGATCGCCCCGCCGTTGACGTTCAGGCGCTCGGCCGGAATGCCCAGGGTGTCACGGCAATGCAGCACCTGGCAGGCGAACGCTTCGTTCAACTCCCAGAGGCCGATGTGGTCCATGGTCAGGCCATGACGCTTGAGCAGTTTCGGAATCGCGTAGATCGGTCCGATGCCCATCTCGTCGGAATTGCAACCGGCGACGGCCATGCCACGATAGATCCCCAGCGGTTCCAGGCCACGTTTCTCGGCCATTTTCGCGCTCATCAACACCGAGGCCGACGCACCGTCGGACAACTGCGAGGCGTTGCCGGCGGTGATGAAACGACCCTTGTCGCTCCACTGACCGCCCGGCCACACTGGCTCCAGCGCCTTCAGGCTCTGGAGAGTGGTGTCGATGCGGTTGCACTCATCGCGCAGCAAGGTGACGGTTTCATAACTGGTTTCGCCGGTGGCCTTGTCGAACAGTGCCTTGCGGCTGGTCAGCGGTGCGAGCTCCCGGTCGAAGCGTCCGGCGCTCTGAGCCTGTGCGGTACGCAACTGGCTCTGGTAGCTGTATTCGTCCTGCTCGTCGCGGGAGATGCCGTAGCGCGCGGAGACGATCTCGGCGGTTTCGATCATCGGGATGTAGGCGTGCGGGTCCAGCTCGATCACCGAACCCGACTGATTGCGATACAGGTTCTTGTGCTTGTTCTGCACCAGGGAAATCGACTCCAGGCCACCGGCCACGGCGATGTCGATTTCGTCGCACATGATGCCCTTGGCGGCCATGGCGATACTCATCAGGCCCGACGAGCACTGGCGCTCGACGGCCATCCCGGCAACCGATGCCGGCAAGCCACCGGCAATCGCACACAGGCGCCCCAGGTTATAGGACTGCGTACCCTGCTGCGCGGCGGCGCCGATGATCACGTCGTCCACTTCACCCGGTTCGATACCGGCACGGCGCACGGCTTCGCGCACCACATGTCCGCCCAGTTGCGGCGCTTCGGTGTCATTGAACGCACCGCGAAAGGCTTTACCGATCGGGGTGCGGGCGGTGGAAACGATGACGGCTTCTTTCATGCTGGATTCCTCGAAAATGCTGTTGAAGGTCAGGCCGGGTAATAGCGACTGATGGTGTCGACCACGCAGCCGGGACGCTCCTCGCCATCGATTTCGACGCTGACGCGGATGGTCGCCTGTACGCCGCCCTTCACTTCCTCGACCGCGATCAGTTGCGCACTGCCGCGCACCCGCGAGCCGACGCGCACCACCGAGGGGAAGCGCACCCGCTCACAGCCGTAATTGACGCCCATGGCCAGGCCACGGACCTCGACGATCTGCGGCAAGAACAGATTGACCAGCGACAGGCTCAGGTAGCCATGGGCAATGCAGGCGCCAAACGGGCCGTTGGCGGCCTTGAGCGGATCGACGTGAATCCACTGGTGATCACCGGTGGCGTCGGCAAACAGATTGATTCGGTCCTGACCCAGCAGCAGCCATTCGCTGACACCGAGCTCCTGGCCCACGGCGTCGAACAAGGCCATCGGCGTGTCGAAAATACGTGGCATGGTCACGCCCTCTGGCTGGACACCGACAACACTTCGCCGGTCATGTAGGAGCTGTAGTCGCTGGCCAGGAACATCATCACGTTGGCCACTTCCCAGACTTCGGCGGCGCGGCCGAACGCTTCGTTGGCGGCGAGTTGATCGAGCACTGCCTGGGGCGCGGATTTGCGCAGGAAATCGTGCAGGGCAATGCTCGGGCTGACCGCGTTGATACGGATGCCGTAGTCAGCCGCCTCGACCGCTGCGCAGCGGGTCAGCGCCATCACGCCAGCCTTGGCGGCGGCGTAGTGCGCCTGTTCTTTCTGCGCGCGCCAGCCCAGCACCGAGGCGTTGTTGACGATCACTCCGGCACGCCGCTCCATCATTTTCGGCAGCATGGCGCGGGTCATGCGCATGGTGCCGGTGAGCGTCACGTCGATGACCCGATTCCACTCTTCATCGGCCATGTCCACCAGCAAGCGCGAGCCGCCAAGCCCGGCGTTGTTGATCAACACGTCGACGCCTTGCAGGTCACGCTCGGCGCAGGCGATCAGCTGCTGTACCTGGGCTTCGTCGGCAACGTTGCAGACCTGGCCGAACACGTGTTGCAGCCCGGTGGTTTCGCGGATTTTCAGCACCGCTTCGGCCAACCGGCCTTCATGGATATCGCTGATCATCAGCGCACGGCAGCCTTCTTCGGCGGCACGCACGGCGGCGGAAAAACCGATCCCGGCGCCTGCGGCGGCGGTGATCAGCACCGACTTGCCGCGCAGCAGGCCGCGACCTTCAACATATTGAGGTACAGACATGAACTCTCTCCTTTCAGGTGCGCGGACGCGGCTCTTTGGGCATGCCCAGGGCACGCTCGGCGATGATGTTGCGCTGGATTTCGTTGCTGCCGCCGTAGAGGGTGTCGGCGCGGCTGAACAGGTACAGCGACTGCAAACGGGTCAACCGGTAAGGCGCGGCTTCGAGCAATTCCGCCTCGGCGCCGAGAACGTCCATCGCCAACTTGCCGAGGCTGGCGTGCCAGGTCGACCAGAACAGCTTGTAGATGGTCGCCTCTTTGCGCAGCGAACCGTCCTGGCTACCCGAGAGCATGCGCAGCGAGTTGTAGCGCATGATCCGCAACCCGCTCCAGGCCTCGGCCAGGCGCTGACGCAGGATCGGATCGCGGTCGGCGCCATTGGACTTGGCGATGGCGATGATTTCGTTGAGTTCGTTCTGGAACTGCATCTGCTGGCCGAGGGTCGACACACCCCGCTCGAAGCCCAGCAGTGCCATGGCGATCTTCCAGCCTTCGCCCGGCGCGCCAATGATGTTGGTGGCATCGGTGCGGGCATCGTCGAAGAACACTTCGTTGAATTCCGAGGTGCCGGTGAGTTGCTCGATGGGTCGCACGGTTATTTCTGTCTGGGCCATGGGCACCAGCAGGAACGACAGGCCGCGATGGCCGACGCTACCCGGTTCGGTGCGTGCGATGACAAAGCACCAGTCCGATTCGTGGGCCAGGGAGGTCCAGACTTTCTGGCCATTGATGATCCAACTGCCGCTGGCTTCATCCAGCGTTGCGCGGGTCTTGACGTTGGCCAGGTCGGAACCGGCGCCCGGCTCTGAATAGCCCTGGCACCAGAACGACGTACCGCTGACGATCCCCGGCAAAAAACGCTGTTGCTGTTCAGCCGTACCGAACGCGGCGATGGTCGGCCCGGCCAGGCCTTCGCCGATATGCCCCATGCGGCCGGGGCCGCCGGCGCGGGCGTACTCTTCGTTGAAGATTACCTGCTGGGTGATCGACAGGCCGCGCCCGCCATGCTCCGGCGCCCAGCCGACGCAGGTCCAGCCACCCTCGGCGAGTTTGCGTTCCCAGGCTTTGCGCTCCTCGGGAAACATGTGCTCGTCGCCCGGACCACCGCGAAAGCGCAGGGCCTCGAACTCACCGCAAAGGTTGGCGCTCATCCAGTCGGCGACTTCCCGACGGAAGCGTTCGTCCTGCTCGCTGAAACTGATTTTCATGGCTGCTCTCCCAGAATCACCGAAGCAATGCGCTCGCGATGCCAGGCCGGTAGCCCAAGGAAACTCTCGCTGGCGCGGGCGCGCTTGAAGTAGAGGTGCGGGTCGTATTCCCAGGTGAAACCGACACCGCCGTGCAACTGGATCGACTCGGAGGCGCAGGAGAAGTAGGTCTCGGAGCACTGCGCCTTGGCCAGCGCCGCCGCCAGCGGCAGTTCGGCCGCGACCTGCGGATCACCCTGGGGATCGAGGACTTCCTGGGCCACGCACGCGGCGTAATAACTGGCCGAACGGGCGCATTCGACTTGCAGCATCATGTCGGCGGCGCGGTGTTTGAGAGCCTGGAAACTGGCAATCGGGCGACCGAACTGCTGGCGCTCCTGCATGTAGGCCACGCTGAGGTCGAGTACCTGCTGCGCGCCGCCGGTCTGCTCGGCAGCCAGGCCGATGCAGGCCAGTTGCAGGACTCGCTCAAGGTGCGACCAGCCGTTCCCGAGCTCACCCAGCAGGCATTCGGCTTCAAGGTACAGGCCCTTGAGCTGGATCCGCGCCTGGCGCCGGGTCTGGTCCATGGTCGGCAGCATTTGCCGTTCTATACCTGCGGATACGGCGTTCACGGCAAACAGGCTGATGCCCTTTTCGCCAGTGGTTCCGGGTTGCCGTGCAGCAATGATCAACAGATCAGCGCCATGGCCATCGAGCACATGCTTGAGGGTGCCGTCGAGGACGAACCCGTCGCCCTCAGCCACCACCGTTGCCTGGACATCGTCGGCGGACCAGCCGTTGGCACTGCTGAACGCCAGGGTCGCGGTCACGCTGCCATCGGCAATCGACGGCAACCAGCGCTGCTTCTGTTGATCATTGGCCGCCAGCAACAGCGCAGGGGTGGCCATGCAGGCGGTGGCGAAAAATGGCGAGCACAGCAAACGCCGGCCCATCTGTTCCAGCAGGATCGTCAGCTCGACAAAGCCGAGGCCCAGGCCCCCATAGGTTTCGGGGATATGAATGGCCGGCCAGTACATTTCCTGGCACAGACGCTGCCAGAGGGCTTCGTCGAAACCCCGTTCGCTGACCATTGCCGCGCGCACGGCGGCAGAATCCGAGACATCGGCGAGGAAACCCTCGGCCGATGCGCGGATCATTTCCTGTTCGTCGCTGAATGCAAACTCCATCGCGGCGCCTTCTGCTCGTTTGGCGGGGCGCGCGTGGCGCAACACCCCTTTGAGCATGAAGTTTGGCGCCGCCCGGACGCGGCAGAATCGTTAGCCTTGCCTAGTCCGAACGGGCGATGTCAAAGTGCGCCTACGCAAGTGAAAAACATGAATCGGCTAAGGATGCAGAACCATGAGCACTGAGCAAGAGACGACTTTCGACGAGCCACGGCTCAGCAGCACGGAAATCCGCATTCTGGGTTCGTTGATCGAGAAACAGGCCACCAGCCCGGAAACCTATCCCCTGACCCTCAATGCCCTGGTGATTGCCTGCAACCAGAAAACCAGCCGCGAGCCAGTGATGAACCTGACGCCGGGCCAGGTCGGTCAGAGCCTGCGCGCCCTCGAAGGACGCGGCTTCGCCAGACTGGTGATGGGCAGCCGCGCCGACCGCTGGGAACACAAGGTCGACAAGGCCCTGGAACTGGTACCGGCGCAGGTCATCCTGACCGGGCTGATGTTTCTGCGCGGCCCGCAGACCGTCAATGAACTGCTAACCCGCAGCGGCCGCATGCATGAATTCGAAGACACCGAACAGGTGGTGCATCAACTCGAACGCCTGATTGCCCGGGGTCTGGCCGTGCTGATTCCACGTCAGGCCGGCCAGCGCGAAGACCGTTACACCCACGCCCTGGGCGACCCGGCGGATATCGAAGCGATCATGGCGGCACGGCAAAACCCGGCCGAGCGTGGCGGCAGCGGGGTTTCGGTTGAACGGATCGAAGAACTGGAAGCGCGAATTGCGGCGCTGGAAGAAAGACTTGCCCGGCTCGAATAACCTGGATGTTTACCTGACACAACACTCCCACAATGGATCGTGGACCGACGGACATGTGTGATTGACACAACACCTGTAGGAGCGAGCCTGCTCGCGAAAAACGTCCAGACGACGCGCTCATTCAGACAGCACGCGTTATCGTTGACGTCCATCGCGAGCAGGCTCGCTCCTACAGTGGTTTGACGGTGCCTGTGGTTACTCGCCGTCCCAGTAATCCACCCCGTCCGCCTGCCGGGCCACCGCAACAAAGCCCGACGCATGACCCTCGGCATCCACCTTGAAGTCATCCATCACGGCGTATTTACCGGAATCCGGGTATTCACAGATTTCCGGTGATTGCTGGGTGCTGACGGCCAGGTACCGCAACTCGCCGTTACTGGTATTGATGATCTGGTGCGCCTTTTCAGGCCCACCCGGTGGACAGGCGATCACATCACCGGCACGAATTGGAAAACGTTCGGATCCCAGGCGAACCTGCCCTTCCCCGGCCACGACGTAGAACATTTCCTCATTGACCCGATGACTGTGAAACGGACTGCCGCGCATGCCTGGCTCCAGCACATACAGGCGATAACCCAGTTTTTGCGCCCCCAGTTGCTGACCGACACGGGCCAGGCGCTGTTGATAGCGACCGGCGGTTTCACCGGTCGGCGCAAACGCTTCGGGTAGCGGTTCAAGCTCGACCGAATCCAGATTGAGAATGGGGGGATGCATGGACACCTCCTAGCTGCGGGCAAACGCCACGGCCTTCTGGAATTGCTCGTCCGTCGGCCGTACACCGGTATAGAGCACAAATTGCTCCAGTGCCTGGATCGCGATCACTTCCAGCCCGGTGATGACCCGCTTGCCTTCGGCACGGGCACGCACGATCAGCGGTGTTTCCGAGGGTATCGCCACCACATCGAAGACAGTTTCCGCTTTTTCGATCACATCAGCCTCAAAGGCCAGTTGATCGGCCTCCGGTCCTCCCGTCATGCCGATCGGGGTGACGTTGACCAGCATCCGCGGGCGACGCCTCCCCAGCTCGGCCTGCCACTCATACCCCAAAGACTGCGCCAGCGCCTGCCCGGCGCGCTCGTTGCGGGCCACGATCAGGCCGTTTTCATAGCCGCCATCGCGCAAGGCACTCGCCACGGCCTTGGCCATGCCGCCGCTGCCGCGCAAGGCAAAGGTCGAGTCCTTGGGCACCTGGTGTTTTTCCAGCAACTGGGCAACGGCGATGTAGTCGGTGTTGTAGGCCTTGAGATGCCCGTCGGTGTTGACGATGGTGTTGATCGATTGAATGGCGGCGGCAGATGCGTCGAGTTCATCCACCAGGGCAATGCAGGCTTCCTTGAACGGCATCGACACGCCACAACCACGAATCCGCAGGGCGCGAATGCCGGCAACAGCACCCGTCAGGTCCTGGCTGGCAAAGGCCTTGTAGTAAAAATTCAGGCCCAGTTGTTCATACAGATGATTGTGAAAACGCAGGCCAAAGTTCCCGGGGCGTCCTGAAAGGGACATGCACAACTGGGTGTCTTTGTTGGGGTTCATCTGCATGGGCAAGCTCCTTCAAATGCACTTTTCGGATGGACGGGATTAGCCCTCCATCGGGTTCTGATCGATCATGTAAGTGTGTTCGCACGGGCCTACACGGGTCGGTAAGAAAGTCGGTACAGACCTTACACAAAATTTACCTCGCGGCCGTGCTGTTTTTCAGAAAAACGCTGTCTTAGAAGTATCCCCGCGACAATCCTTGGGTCTATTGCAGACACAAGCGCCGGGTTGAAGAACCGAGGTACTATCATGATCCGTAAAGTCCCCACAGTAGCCTTGCTGATCGGCGCCCTCGCTATCGCAGGTCAGGCGCAAGCCGGGCACGGTAATGACGCGGCGGTATTTGGAGCGATCGTCGGTACTGCCATCGTCGGCTCGGCTCTGATCAACGCCAACCGCCCGGTCTATGTCGCGCCGCAACCGGTCTACTACCAGCCCGCGCCGGTTTATTACGCACCACCGCCTCCGGTTTACTACCAACCGGCCCCGGTCTACGTGCAACAACCGATCTACTACCGCCCAGCCCCGGTTTACTACGGACCACCCCGTGGTTACTACGGCCCGCCACGCGGCTACTACGGCCGACATTACGGTCGCTGGTAACAGACTCAACCGGCCCCGCTGAAACAGCGGGGCTTTTTTATATCCAATTGTCGGTCAAGGTCTGGATAAATCTCGCCAAGGTCGCTATCGGGACAGTGTCCGTGGCAGAAACAGGCAAGATGGACTCGACCCGATTTCTGCCCCGCGGCACAAAACGGTCATATTTTTGTCATGTCAGTTCCGCAAGCTCGGTGCTGTCCGTCGAAAACAGGTTCATAACAACAAGGACGACCACATGCCAACGCAAAACCCGCACCGCATCGTCGGTCTGTGCACCTCCAGCAAGGTCTACAACGCACTGACCGAACTCAAGCACCTGGAAGGTCATCGCAGCGCCAAGTTTCTCTCGCTGCTGACGCAAAGCCTGGTGCGCAAGGGCCTGCTCAACGAGCAGGAAGTGGTTCATATGCTCGATCAGGTAGTCAGCTGACCGACCAACGGTCGTTTACCCCCTCTGGCATCAATGACCACTATCGAAAACGTTGATTACCCCTCAAGGTACCCGGACCTTAAAGTAACTCCACAGATTGATGGAGGTACTTCTCATGTCCAAGGTTCAGATCATGTCCGTTATCGGCAGCGCCGTCCCCGCACAGCTCAGAGAGTTGGGCATGCTTGCCTGCTGGTACCTGGTGCAGGACGGCGTACAGATCAGCGGCCCGCTCACTTCGCTGCCCGCCGCCCGTGAGCTGTCGCAACGCATCGGCAGCGGCCAGTCCGGCAGGTTCAGCGCCTAAGGCAGCTGCACCCGCGGTTTGGTTTCGATGAAAATGTCCCAGCTCGACATGAACAGGGCCGCGATCAACGGGCCGATGACAAACCCGTTCAGCCCGAAAATCGCCAGGCCGCCCAGGGTCGAGACCAGGATCATGTAGTCCGGCATCCTGGTGTCCTTGCCCACCAGCAATGGACGGAGCAGGTTGTCCACCAGACCGATCACCAAGACCCCGAACAATACCAGCACCACGCCCTGCCAGATCGCCCCGGTGAGCAGGAAAAACGCCGCCACCGGCACCCAGACTATTCCCGCCCCCACCGCCGGCAGCAACGACAGAAACGCCATCAACACCGCCCAGAGCAACACGCTGGGAACGTCCAGAAACCAGAAAATCAGACCGCCCAGCGCGCCTTGGGTGATGGCCACCAGCAGGTTGCCTTTCACCGTGGCCCGCACCACACGATTGAACTTGAGCTGCAAACGGCGTTTCTGCTGTTCCTGCAACGGCACCGCCGCACGCACCTTGCGCGCCAGTTCCGCACCGTCACGCAGGAAGAAGAACAGCAGGTACAGCATGATGAAAAAGCTGACGATGAACTCGAACGTGCCCTGGCCGAAACTGAACGCCTTAGAGGCCAGCACCTGCCCGCCGGTCATCGCGCTCTTGACGATTTTCTCGCGCAGCCCGTTCAACTCGCCCATGCCGAAGCGATCCAGCAGATGCTGGAAATACGGCGGCAGGCTGTGCTTGAACTGCGACACATACCCGGCAATGTCGAGTTCGCCGCTCTCGACGCTTTTGTAGAGTGACGCGCCCTCCTGAACCAGCAAGGCGCTGATGATGATCACTGGCAGAATCGCAATCACCAGGCAAATGCTCAATGTGCACAGCGACGTGAGGTTGCGTTGCCAGCCGAACTTCACTTGTAGCCGGCCCTGCAGTGGCGCAAAGAGGATGCCCAGGATCACCGCCCAGAACGCCGCGCCGTAAAACGGCAGCAGGATCCAGATGAAGGCAGCGCTCACCAGCACCAGCAACACCGTCAGCGATTTGTCTTGTGGGTTCGTTTCGTTCATGTCCGATCCGTGCCAGCCAGTCAGGACGAAAAACTTTCGCCTTGATGTTTAGTCCGCCACGGCTCGCGCGAGTGCCATCGGTTTGTTGATCAGGCATAGATCCAGGTCAATAAACCCTTGGCACAGGGCATTTACCCTGTGCGGCTTTTGCGACCGACACTGCCATGAACCTCACTGCGCCAGAACTGCTCGCCCCCGCCGGCACCTTGAAAAACATGCGTTACGCCTTCGCCTACGGCGCCGATGCCGTGTACGCCGGCCAGCCGCGCTACAGCCTGCGGGTGCGCAATAACGAGTTCGACCACGCCAACCTGGCCCTCGGCATTCGCGAGGCCCAGGCCCGGGGCAAGCGCTTCTACGTGGTGGTCAACATCGCGCCGCACAACGCCAAGCTCAAGACCTTCCTCAAGGACCTTGAACCGGTGATCGCCATGGCCCCGGATGCGCTTATCATGTCCGACCCCGGCCTGATCATGCTGGTGCGCCGACACTACCCGCAGATGCCGATCCACCTTTCGGTGCAGGCCAATACGGTGAACTGGGCCAGTGTCGAGTTCTGGCAGCAGCAAGGCTTGAGCCGGATCATCCTGTCCCGAGAGCTGTCCCTGGAAGAAATCGCCGAGATCCGCCAGCAAGTGCCGGCCATGGAACTGGAGGTGTTCGTGCACGGCGCGTTGTGCATGGCCTATTCCGGTCGTTGCCTGCTGTCGGGCTACATGAACCGGCGCGACGCCAATCAGGGCAGCTGCACCAACGCCTGCCGCTGGAAATACTCGGCGCAGCCGGCTATGGAAAACCAGCTCGGCGAGATCGTGCAGCAGTATCAGCCGGAACCCACCCTGGGCATCGGCGCGCCCACCGGGCAGGTGTTCCTGTTGCAGGAAGCCAATCGTCCCGGCGAACAGATGCCCGCCTTCGAAGACGAACACGGCACTTACATCATGAACGCCAAGGACCTGCGCGCCGTGCAGCATGTCGAACGCCTGACCCACATGGGCGTGCACTCCCTGAAAATCGAAGGCCGGACCAAATCCCACTTTTATTGCGCGCGCACCACCCAGGTTTATCGCCGGGCCATCGACGATGCGGTGGCGGGCCGGGCCTTCGACCGCGGCCTGATGACCGACCTGGAGTCCCTCGCCCAGCGCGGCTACACCGAAGGTTTTCTACGCCGGCATGTGCATGACGAATACCAGAACTACCAGAACGGCAGCTCGGTGTCGGAGCGCCAGCAGTTTGTCGGTGAACTGACCGGACAGCGGCGGGATCGCCTGGCCGAGGTCAAGGTGAAAAACCGCTTCGGCCTGGGCGATCACATGGAGCTGATGACGCCCAAGGGCAACTTCCACTTCGATCTGCATCAGTTGCAGAACGCCAAGGGTGAAGCGATCGACGTTGCGCCGGGGGATGGGCATACGGTGTATTTGCCGATACCGGATGCGGTGGAGCTGGAGTTTGGGTTGTTGATGCGGGATGTGAGGGGCTGAACATCAGCAACAGTGCCATGTGAACCTGTGGCGAGGGGGCTTGCCCCCACTGGGGTGCGAAGCAGCCCTAAATCCAGAAGACGCGGTTTTTCTGTACAAGTACTTTCGTCGGGATTACGACGGCTTCGCCGCCGATCGGGGGCAAGCCCCCTCGCCACAAACGCTGCCTTACCCCATTTCTACAGCGATCAATGATTACGCAAATTCCTCGCGGAGCATCGCCACAAACGCCTCACGCGCCGGGTGCACCCCGGCGTTTTCGTGCCAGTAAAACAGGTTATCGACGGCGGTCAGCTCGGGGAACTCAAACCCTGCGCACCCTGCACCTTTGGCGTATTGGTCAAAGATCCCCTTAGGCACCAGCGCCACGCCGGCCCCGGCGCTGACGCAACCGACAATCGCGCCATAACTGGCCAGGCTGACAATCGGCAGCGCCTGCCCCTTGCGCAACAACCAATGCTCCAGCGCCGCCCGGTACGGACAGCCCTGGGGCCACATGAACACGGTCTGGTCCTGCAAATCACTGATGTCCCGCAGCGGCCCCAGGGAGGTAGAGGCGATCAGCAGCAGCTCTTCTCGGTACATCGGCGTGCGCTTGAGGTGCGAACGCTCGACATCCACCGCCACGATGGCGCCGTCGAGCTTGTGGTTCAGTGTGTCGTCGAGCAACTGCCCCCAGGAGCCGGTGGTCAGCTCCAGCGCCACCTGCGGGAAACGCTTGTGGAATTTCGCCAGCAGGCGCGGCAATCGCCCGGTGGCCGACGACTCGATGGCTCCGATGCGCAACGGCCCCGAGGGTTCGGCCGAAGGATCGACCGCGCGCTTGGCCTCGGCGGTGAGGGCAAGAATTTTCGAGGCATAGGCCAGGAAGGTTTGCCCCGACGGGCTGATGCGCAGCCCTCGACCCTCACGCAGAAACAGCGCGACACCCAGTTCGGCCTCCAGGGCCTTGATCCGGGCCGTGATGTTCGACGGCACGCAATGCAACAGCTCGGCCGCGCGGGCGATGCTGCCGACATCGGCCACGGTCTTGAACATGCGAATCTGAGCCAGCTCCATACATCACCCACAGTGAACGATTAGCGCATTATAAGTCAGTTGTGGCGAACGATCCGCTTTCTGATACTCGGTGCATCCACCCACAGGTGCACGACCATGACGCCGCTCACACCCTCCCCCGTTTCACCCTGGAAAATCATTCTGGCCATGGCGTTTGTCGTGGCGTGCTGGGGCTACTCCCCGACCGGCATCCATATCGGCTTGCAGGCCTATGACCCGGTGCACCTGGCGCTCCTGCGCTTCCTGCTCGCCTCTGTGTTCATGGCCGTGGTCGCGATGTTCAAGGGCATTCGCCTGCCGAGCCTGCGGGATCTGCCCCTGATGTTCGGCCTGGGCTTCTTTGCCGTGAGCCTGCACCACGTGGCGATCAACTTCGGACAACAGGGTGTCAGCGCCGGCGCTTCGAGCGTCCTGGCCCAGACCACGCCGCTGTTCAGCACGCTGATCGCGCGCTTCGTGTTCAAGGATCAGGTGAGCCTGTGGCGCTGGGGTTGTGTGCTGCTCGGGTTGTTTGGCGTGATGATTGTGGTAGCAGGCGATCATGGCTTGGGCAGTATTGATGCCCACGGCTTGTTGATCCTGCTGGCGGCGGTGTCCTGGAGTCTCTACTTTGCCCTGCAAAAGCATCACACCGGGCGATACGACGGGCTGACGCTGGTGTGTTACACGGTGTGGTCCGGGACGGTGCTGTTGCTGGTCTACTTGCCCGGTCTGGCGGATCAAGTCGCCCAGGCGCCGCTGCGCGTGCAGTTTGCGGTGATTGCCCTGGGGATATTCCCCAGTGCCCTGGCGTACCTGGCCTGGGCTTATGTGCTGGCGCATGTCGATTTGAGCCGGGCGACGATGACGCTGTATTTGACGCCGCCGACGGCGATGGTGATTGCGTCCTATGCGCTGGGTGAGCGGCCGACATTGATGATCGTGGTCGGCGGGCTGGTGGTGTTGGCAAGTGTGCTGGCGTTGAATCTGGAGCGGCGGGTTGTGGTTGTTCAAACTGTCAGGGTCTGACTCAGGTTTTTCGCTGTCAGGTCTGGCGCTATCGCGAGCAAGCTCGCTCCCACAGGGGAAATGCGGTGCTCACACAATCGGTGTGGGAGCGTGGCTTGCCCGCGATGAACGATGACGCGGTATCACTGACCATCAGCTGGGCGAAAACCGGTCGCGACTGTTGCTCAGGTGCAGCCACATCGCCGCCCGCGCCGCGTCCGGGTCCTGGCGTTTGATGGCGTTGAGAATCGCCTCGTGCTCCAGGTTGGCCAACTGACCGAGCTTGCTCAAGTCCACCGCACCACGCTCGGCTGCATTGACACGGGTGCGCGGGATCATCGCACTGCCCAGGTGCTGCATGATTTCAGTGAAGCAGACGTTACCGGTGGCTTCGGCGATCAGCAGATGAAAACGCCGGTCCGCCTCGACACAGCTGTCGTTGTTGGCCAGCAGGTTTTGATAGTCGTCCAGCGCTTCACGCATCTGCGCCAGTTGCAGATCGGTGCGGCGAGTTGCCGCCAGCGCCGCCGCCTGGGTTTCCAGACCCATGCGCAACTCCAGAATACTGCGCACCCCCAACGCCGTATCGACATTCAGCCGCAGCCCCTGCTCCGGAGCGCGCTCGATCACAAACGTGCCAATCCCATGCCGGGTTTCCACCAGCCCCGAGGCCTGCAACTTCGAGATCGCCTCGCGCACCACCGTGCGACTGACCCCGTGCTCCTGAACGATGGTGTTTTCCGACGGCAGCTTGTCGCCGGGCAACATCTGGCCGAGCAGGATGCGCTGGGTCAGTTTCTCCACCAGATCATGGGCCAGGTTGTGGCTGCGCTTGCGGGCAGGTGCTTCGAGGTCTTCTTGCATGGGCGTGTCCGAAATCAGGGCTATCGAATCGTAGCACCGCGCCGGACGGGAATTCCGAAAAATCTCGCTCAACTTGTATGACAACACTCAACAAAAGCCCATATTTAATCGCTTAAAAGGCCACTCAACACCACCAACAGAATTAAAAACCTCTGAATTGTCGCCATTTCATTGGACAAGCATGGTTGCAACTTCAAAAAACCTAGTTGTATGATGTCTAGCAACAACGCAGCACCCAGCTTCACCCCGCATAAAAATAACGAGTGGGAGAAAACGCAGTGAATACATCCATCTCCGGGATGCACGACGACGCCAGTTCAGCGCTGAAGTCCGCCATCGCCAAAGTCAAAAGACACGTCTTGCCGCTGTTCGTCATCATGTTCATCGTCAATTACATTGATCGCGTGAACATCGGTTTCGTCCGCTCCCACATGGAGCACGACCTGGGCATTGGCGCGGCCGCCTACGGCCTGGGTGCCGGTCTGTTCTTCATCGGTTATGCACTGTTCGAGGTGCCCTCCAACATCCTTCTGCAGAAAGTCGGCGCACGCATCTGGCTGACCCGGATCATGCTGACCTGGGGTCTGGTCGCCGCAGGCATGGCGTTCATCCAGAACGAAACCCACTTCTACATCCTGCGTTTTCTGCTGGGCGTGGCCGAAGCCGGGTTCTTTCCCGGGGTGATCTACTACTTCACCCGCTGGTTGCCCGGCGTGGAGCGAGGCAAGGCGATTGCCATCTTCCTCAGTGGCTCGGCGGTCGCGTCGCTGATCTCAGGCCCCCTGTCCGGTTTGCTCCTGCAAATCGAAGGGCTGGGCCTGCACGGCTGGCAGTGGATGTACTTCATCGAGGGCATGTTTTCGGTGGGATTGTGCGTGTTCGTCTGGTTCTGGCTGGACTCCAGGCCCCACGACGCCAAATGGCTGAGCCGCGAAGAGCAGGACGCACTGGTCAAGGCCATCGACGATGAACAACTGGCCCGGGAAGCCGCCACGCCCATCAAGCCGTCGCTGGGCAAACTGCTCAAGGATCGCCAGATCATCCTGTTCTGCCTGATCTACTTCTTTATCCAGCTGACCATCTACGCCGCGACCTTCTGGCTGCCGAGCATCATCAAGAAGATGGGCGATCTGAGCGATGTCCAGGTCGGGCTGTTCAACTCGATTCCGTGGTTGCTGTCGATTGTCGGCATGTACGCCTTCGCTTCCTTGTCGGCCAAATGGAAACACCAGCAAGCCTGGGTCGCCACTGCCCTGCTGATCGCCGCGGCCGGGATGTTCATGTCCACCACCGGCGGGCCGGTCTTCGCCTTTGTCGCCATCTGCTTTGCAGCACTGGGCTTCAAATCCGCCTCGTCGCTGTTCTGGCCGATTCCCCAGGCCTATCTGGATGCGCGCATTGCCGCTGGCGTCATCGCGTTGATCAACTCGGTGGGCAACCTCGGCGGCTTCGTTGCGCCGACCACTTTCGGCCTGCTGGAAGAACGCACCGGTTCCATTCAGGGCGGGCTGTACGGCCTGGCCGCGACTTCGATCATCGCCGCCCTCATCGTGTTTGCTGCCCGCAACACACCAAAACCCGCACCTGCCGTGGCGCTGGGCAAACCCGCTCCCGACCACGCCTGAATTCTGCTTTTTAAGGATTGGAAAATGAACCCACAAGACACCGCAAAAGCCCCGGTCATCACCAGCATGCAAGTGGTTCCCGTCGCCGGCCACGATGGCATGCTGCTCAACCTGAGCGGCGCCCACGGCCCGTTTTTCACCCGCAACATCGTGATCCTCAAGGACAACGCCGGCCACACCGGCGTTGGCGAAGTGCCGGGGGGCGAGCGCATTCGCCAGACCCTCGAAGACGCGCGCAGCCTGGTGGTCGGCAGCCCGATTGGCACTTATCAGAAAATCCTTAATCAGGTACGCCAGACCTTCGCCGACCGCGATGCCGGTGGCCGCGGTTTGCAGACCTTCGATCTGCGCATCACCATTCACGCCGTCACCGGCCTGGAAGCCGCATTGCTCGATTTGCTCGGTCAGCACCTGGACGTACCGGTGGCCGCCCTGCTCGGCGAAGGCCAGCAGCGCGATGAAGTGAAGATGCTCGGCTATCTGTTTTACGTCGGTGATCGCAACGAAACCGACCTCGCCTACCGCTGCGAACCGGACGCCGACAACGACTGGTTCCGCGTGCGGCACGAGAAAGCCATGACCGCCGATGCGGTGGTCCGCCTGGCCGAGGCGGCTCACGCGCGTTATGGCTTCAAGGACTTCAAGCTCAAGGGCGGCGTGCTCAGCGGCGACGCCGAAATCGAAGCGGTCACGGCCCTCGCCGAACGCTTCCCCGATGCGCGCATCACCCTCGACCCGAATGGCGCCTGGTCACTGAAAGAAGCCATCCGCCTGTGCCGCGATCAGCACCGCGTGCTGGCCTACGCCGAAGACCCGTGCGGGGCAGAAAACGGTTACTCGGGGCGAGAAGTCATGGCCGAATTCCGTCGCGCCACGGGTTTGAAAACCGCGACCAACATGATCGCCACCGATTGGCGGGAGATGGGCCATGCGATCCAGTTGCAGTCGGTCGATATTCCCCTGGCCGACCCGCACTTCTGGACGATGCAGGGTTCGGTGCGCGTGGCGCAGATGTGCCACGAATGGGGCCTGACCTGGGGTTCGCACTCTAACAACCACTTCGACATTTCCCTGGCGATGTTCACCCATGTCGCGGCAGCGGCGCCGGGCGAGATCACCGCCATCGACACCCACTGGATCTGGCAGGATGGCCAGCGCCTGACCAAGGCCCCGCTGCAAATCGTCGACGGCTGCGTGCAGGTGCCGCAGAAACCGGGGCTGGGGGTCGAGCTGGATATGGATCAGGTCGCCAAGGCTCACGAGCTGTACAAAGGCATGGGCCTGGGGGCGCGGGATGACAGCGTGGCGATGCAGTTCCTGATTCCCGGCTGGAAGTTCGACAACAAGCGGCCTTGCCTGGTGCGTTGAATCGCCAAGCGCGTTGAATCAAGGGTTGCGTGTGGCCGCCTGATGGCGGCCGATTATAAAAAGCGCTCGGAGCATGGCGCTTGAGCCCCTAAAATGACGCGCAACTGAATCAACGACGGATGAAACCAATATGGACAGGCTGAAAACCATCGCCGCTGGCATGGCGATATTCGCCGCGGGCCAGTGCGTTGCACAGGATCAAGTCGAGACAGTGGTGAACGCCGCTGTACAACCGGTAATGCAAGCCGAGGGTATCCACGGCATGGCCGTGGCGGTCACCGTCAACGGCCAGGCGCATTACTTCAACTATGGCGTCGCCTCGATAGAAACCGGCAATCCCGTCACACAGGACACCCTGTTCGAAATCGGCTCAGTCAGCAAAACCTTCACCGCCACCCTCGCCGCCTACGCCCAAGCCACTGGCAAGCTGTCCCTGACCGACAAGGCCAGCCAGGTCCTGCCGGCCTTGCGCGGCAGTGCTTTCGACCACATCAGTGTGCTGCAACTGGGCACCTACAGCGCTGGCGGTTTACCCCTGCAATTTCCTGCTGAATCTGATTCGGCCGACAAAATGCTCGGCTACTACAAACAATGGAAACCGCTCTACGCCCCCGGCAGCCACCGACTGTATTCGAACCCCAGCCTGGGCCTGTTCGGCTACCTCGCCGCCCACAGCATGGGCCAGCCGTTTGATGACCTGATGGAGAAGACCCTGCTGCCAAAACTCGGCTTGCAGCACACCTATGTGCATGTGCCGCAGGATCAGATGGCGCTCTACGCCCAAGGCTACAACAAGGACGGCAAACCGGTACGGGTGGGTCCGGGCGCGCTGGATTCCGAGGCGTATGGGGTGAAGACCAGCGCCGCAGACTTGCTGAGCTATGTCGGCGCGAACATGAAACCGGCGTCCCTGGAAAAGCCGTTGCAGCAAGCCATCGCCTTGACTCACAGCGGCTACTACACCGTAGGCGATTTGACCCAGGGCCTGGGCTGGGAGATGTATCGATACCCGATCACACTGGATCGCTTGCTGGACGGCAACTCCACGCCAATGGCCATGCAAGCCCATGAAGTCCAGTGGCTGAACCCGCCGCAGGCGCAGCCGGAAAACGTGCTGATCAACAAGACAGGTTCAACCGGTGGCTTTGGTGCTTATGTGGCGTACGTGCCTTCGAAGGACATCGGCATCGTGATGCTGGCCAACAAGAATTATCCCAATGCGCAGCGGGTCAGGATCGCCCATCAGATACTGAGTGCCCTTGCCCGATAGTTGCTGATCCATCTGTGGGAGCGAGCTTGCTCCGGGCGGCGCTCCGAGGATGGAGGTCTGACATTCAACATTTGTATCGACTGTTACGACGCTATCGCGAGCAAGCTCGCTCCCGCAGCAAAGCCTGCCATTGTCGCCAGATAGAGGATCAATCATCCGGCATTTCAGGCGGCTTGGCGGGTTTAGCCGGTTTGCCAGGTTTTGTACCTTTGGCGCCTTTTGCCGCCGGCTCGGCTTCAGTGACGGGAGCGGCCACGGTCGCGGTAAATTCTTTCTCGGCCGCCGGCAGCTGATCGACAGCGCTGAAAACATCTTCCAGCTTGATGGCGTCCGATTGTTCAAGTTTCTTTTCGCCGTCCTTGCCCACCAGAATCACCTTGGTCTTGGCGCCGGCCCCCAGCTTGAGCGAGCGGATCAGCGCCGCCGTGTCCTGCGGCCCGAGGTCCTTGCCGTCGCGTTGGCCCATCAGGTTGAGTACGGTGTAGAGCACCATGTTGCGGTCGGTGAAGCCCTTGCGGTTGGCCGGCTCATCCAGCGACTTTTTCAGGCTGACCCAGCTCGGATCAACCGTGCTCGGAGCGATGACGATCAGTGGCCGGGCCCTGCCCTTGTCCATGTCCAGCGGTGAGTCGCCATCGGCGGCGAACGAGGTGCCGGCAATCGCCAGCAAAGTAGCCAGAGTCAGTGACCTGATGAGCATGCGCATCTCCTTTTGATATTCACGCTCTAATGATTGCGCATCGCGGCGATCGTTCCGGGTGACATACCGCAAATATTGTTCGCCTTGCCCCAAGCTTAGGTCAGGGCGGTCATTGCGCAACAGACTGGGCTAATCTGAAGACTCATGGCAACCAGCCTGATCCCTTGTGAGAACTTGCCCATGAGTACTCAGTTGAATCACACCATCGTCTGGTGCCGGGACAAGCAGGTTTCGGCGAATTTCCTGACTGGCCTCCTTGGCCTGCCTGCCCCCGAGCCCTTCGGCCCCATGCTGATCGTCAAACTGGATAACGGCGTATCACTGGATTTCTACGACAACGAGCCGCCGATTGCGTCTCAGCACTACGCATTCCTGATTGGCGATGAGGATTTCGATGCAGCCTTCGCACGCCTGCAGGCCAACGGTCAGCCATGGTGGGCCGACCCGGGCAAGCAGCGACTGAGGGAGATCAATGATTACGCGGGAGGACGGCGGGTGTATTTCGATGACCCGGACGGGCATCTGCTGGAAATATTCACCCGCGAATGAAGCTGGCGCGGCGGCTTGATTCAGAACGCCAGTTTGTAGCCGATCAGCAACAGCATGGTCGCCAGGCAAGGACGCAGCAATTCGTCGGAGATGCGCCCGGTCAGGTGGCTGCCCAGGTAAATCCCCGGCAACGAGCCCACCAGCAAATAACCCAGGACGTGCCAATCCATGTTGCCCATGCTGGCGTGGCCAAGGCCCGCGACCAGGGTCAGCGGCACGGCGTGGGCGATTTCAGTCCCCACCAGGCGGCGGGTCGGCAGCATCGGATAGAGAATGAACAGTGCCACGGTGCCCAGTGCACCGGCACCGATGGACGTCAGCGCGACCATGGCGCCAAGGACCAGCCCGGTGATGACCGTCATCACGTTCAAGCGCAATCCGCTGGGGTTGTAGTTGCCACCCGCACGTTTGTGGGCGAAGTCGAGCAGGCGCTTCTTGAACAGGATCGCCAGAGCCGTGGCGAACAACACGAACCCGAGGGCCTGCTTGATGATCGCGTTCATCGACTCGGGGGCGCTGTGCAGGGTACTGAGGAACCACAGCGTCATCGCCACCGCGGGCACGCTGCCCAAGGTCAGCCAGCCGGTGATCGCCCAGTCGATGTTGTTGTTCTTGCGGTGGACCAGTACGCCGCTGGACTTGGTGATGGCGGCGTACAGCAGGTCGGTACCGACCGCCGTCGCCGGGTTGATGCCGAACCCAAGCAGGATCGGGGTCATGAGCGACCCGCCACCTACGCCAGTCATGCCGACGATGAAGCCGACAACCAGCCCGGCAACGACCAACCCGATGTTCACTAAATCCATGAATACTTCCACAAAGATCGCAGGGGAAATCTGGCCCGCAGCATAGCGATATTTCTTATAACCAGTTATATCGATGCGATCTATCTTTATGCCGGAAGCACCATGTCACCCTGTGGGAGCGAACTTGCTCGCGATGGCGGTGTATCAGTTGGCATCATGGCGACTGACACTCAGTCATCGCGAGCAAGCTCGCTCCCACAGGGTTGCGTGCCAGATTCACTGCACCGGCAGGAAATTCAGGAACAGCAGGCTCTGGGCATAGTTCACGCCGATGCGCCGGTAGCGTTCGTCGAGCATCCGGGTCAGCAGGTCCAGCCGGGCGACGATCTTGCCGAACTCGACGGCAAAGCTCAGGTTGCTGCCCTCCTCCGATATTTCGTTGGAGAACAGCAAGGGCTGGCCCTCTTTGTTCTGTCGCTGGCTGAGGATCCAGGTGGCGATTTCGATATTGCGCGCGGCATTGCTGACAAATACCGGGTTGATCGTGTCGGTCATGTAGAACTCGAGGCGATTGCCATGGGCGGTCACCAGCATGCTGCCGATGGCATAGATGAACGCCCCGACCCGGTCGCCCAGAAACTCCGGACTCATGGCAAAACGCAGGGCCGCGAGGTCCTTTTTGCCGCCCAGGGTCGGCAATGGTTGCTGCAGCTCAATGGCCATGCGCACTTGCTTGCCGGCGGTGCGGGCATCGAGGAAACCGGATTTTTTCAGCTCGTCGGGGTTACGCAGATAGAGCTTGCTCATCAGCAGGTAAAGGCTGTTGAGGTTGTCGCGCATGGTCAGGGTGGCCATGCGGTCGACGCTGGTCTGCAGGAACTCCTGGGGTTTGCCTTCGCGCATCTGGTTGATGATGTCGCCGCCCTGCTGCTGGCTGCAACCGGTGACGTAGAGCATCGACAAACCTGCAAGCAGCAGGCAATGACGGCGGATTTTAGTGATGATCGTGGGTGAAACTCGAGCCATGGGTTCTTGGACTTGGGCATGGGCCGGCGGAGGGGATCGCCGCAGGCTGCCATGGATAGAGCCGGACATTTCGAAAAAGTGCAGTATCGGCACAGAGCAATCGATCACCGGCAAGGTGCAGCTCAAGAGTTCGCAGCCTGCGGCGGAACCGATGGACTATTCTGGTGCCCACTGAAATAACCATCGGCATTCATAAAGGAGGTTTGCATGCGCACGCTTGAACTGGCTGGCACCAGGGTCCCGGTCATCGGCCAGGGGACCTGGCAGATGGGCGAAGACCGTTCACGGCACACGGAAGAAGTCGCGGCACTGCGCCTGGGTATCGAGCTGGGCATGACCCTGATCGACACTGCGGAAATGTACGCCGAAGGCGGTGCCGAGGAAGTGGTGCGCGATGCTATTGCCGGCCAGCGCGACAACGTCTTTCTGGTCAGCAAGGTGTACCCGCACAACGCCAGTCGCCAGGGCATTCCCCAGGCTTGCGAGCGAAGCTTGCGCAGGCTTGGCACCGATTACATCGACCTGTATCTGCTGCATTGGCGCGGTCAGTATCCTCTGGAAGAAACCGTCGACGCCTTCGAGCGCTTGCGCGAAGCCGGCAAGATTGGCCGTTGGGGCGTGTCCAACTTCGACCTCGACGACCTGCTGGAACTGGACGCCCCGGCCTGTGCCACCAATCAGGTGCTCTACAACCTGGAGCAACGGGGCATAGAATTTGATTTGCTGCCCTGGAGCCAACAACGGCGGTTGCCGGTCATGGCTTACTGCCCGATTGGCCAAGGCGGTAAAATGCTCTTGGACGTCGCGCTCAAGCAGGTAGCTGCCCGTCACGGCGTCGCACCGGCTCAGGTGGCACTGGCCTGGATACTGCGTCAGGAAGGAGTGATCGCCATCCCCAAGGCGGTCCGACTCGAACATGTACGCCTCAACGCCCAGGCCGCCACGTTGCAGCTTGAGCCCGGGGATCTGGAGGCGCTGGACCAAGCGTTTCACGCGCCACAACGCAAACAGCGGCTGGCCATGGTCTGAACCACCGCAGCCTGTCAGAGAGCTTCGCCATGAGAAGCACCGACCACCTGGACCCATTCAATCTGCAACGTTTTCTCCAGGCTCAGGACCCGGTATTCGACCGGGTTCAAAACGAGCTGAACAACGGACACAAGCGCAGTCACTGGATGTGGTTCATTTTTCCGCAGTTTGCCGGGCTCGGCGATAGCGAGATGTCGCGCCGCTTTGCCATCCGCTCGCGGGAGGAAGCCCTGGCCTACCTTGAGCATCCGTTGCTGGGCGCCCGGCTGCGTACCTGCACCCAGGAAGTGCTGAACGTCCGGGAGCGCTCGGTAGCGGGGATTTTCGGTCATCCCGATGACCTGAAGTTTCATTCCTCGATGACCCTGTTTGCCCAGGTCGCCGATGCCGACAACCTTTTCCAGCAAGCCTTGAACCAGTACTTCCACGGCATCCTGGATGACTGGACCCTGTCGCTGATGGACTCAAAACAGGCCCAGTTGCCCCCCAATCAGGGTTGAGAAGTCGTCGTCGACAAACGGCAGTATCGCGTCCGCCACCGGTTGCAGTTGCCGGGTGATGTAGTGGTCGTAATCGATGGGCGCGCTGCGCACTTCCAGCGGTTCGGGGCCGGCGACGGTGATCACGTAGCTGATCCAGCCGCCGTTCTGATACTGCCGCGGGCGCCCCTGCCGGTCGTTGTACTCGTCGGCCAGGCGCGCCGCGCGCACATGGGGCGGTACGTTGCGCTGATAGTCATCGAGGGTGCGGCGCAGGCGTTTGCGGTAGATCAGCCGGTCATCGAATTCACCGGCCAGGGTCTTGCGCACGTAGTCACGCACATAATCCTGGTAGGGCTTGCGCAGGAAGATCCGCGAATACAGCTCCTGCTGGAACTGCCGGGCCAGCAGCGACCAGTCGGTGCGCACGGTTTCCAGGCCTTTGTAGACCATTTCGTCGCTGCCGTCCTCCCGGGTGACCAGCCCGGCATAGCGCTTTTTACTGCCTTCCTCGGCGCCGCGAATGGTCGGCATCAAAAAGCGCTTGTAGTGGGTTTCGAACTGCAGTTCGAGAACGCTCTGCAGGCCGTATTCCTGCTGCACGTGCTCGCGCCACCACTGATTGACGTGCGCCACAAGCGCGTGGCCGATCTGCGCCGCCTCCTGCTGGCCATGGGCGCGACGCAGCCAGACGAACGTCGAGTCGGTGTCGCCGTAAATCACCGCATGCCCCTGGGCTTCGATCAACTGGCGGGTGCGCAGCATGATCTCGTGCCCGCGCAAGGTGATGGACGACGCCAGGCGCGTGTCGAAGAAACGACAACCGCTGGAGCCGAGCACACCGTAGAACGCGTTCATGATGATTTTCAGCGCCTGGGACAGCGGCGCGTTGTGTTCGCGCTTGGCGGTTTCCCGGCCTTCGGCCACCCGGGCGACGATGGACGGCAGGCAATGCCGGGTGCGGGAAAAGCGCGCGCCACGAAAACCCGGCACCGACTCGCTGTCGTCCGGGTGCTTGAGCCCTTCAATCAGTCCCACGGGGTCAATCAGGAAGGTACGGATGATCGACGGGTAGAGGCTTTTGTAGTCGAGCACCAGCACCGATTCGTACAGTCCCGGCTGCGAATCCATGACAAAACCGCCGGGGCTGGCTTCGGGTGGCTTGCCACCGAGGTTCGGCGCCACGAAACCCTGACGGTGCATCAGCGGCATGTACAGGTGCGTGAACGCCGCCACCGAACCGCCCATGCGATCGGCCGGCAAACCGGTGACGCTGGCTCGCTCCAGCAGGAAGGTGAGCAACTCGGTCCTGGCAAAAATCCGCGTGACCAGTTCGCAGTCCTTGAGGTTGTATTTGGCCAGCGCCGGTTTGTCCTCGGCGAACATGCGATTGATTTCGTCCATGCGCTGGTACGGGTTGTCGATGGACTTGCCCTCGCCGAGCAAGGTTTGCGCGACGTTTTCCAGGCTGAACGAGGGGAAACTCCAGGTCGCCGAACGCAGGGCCTCGATACCGTCGATGATCAGGCGGCCAGCCGCAGATGCGAAGTAGTGATTACCGCTGCCGTGTTCGCGCCACTGCATTTCCTCGCCGCCACGCCCCAGTTTCAACGGCACCGCCAGGCGCCGGGCGTGTTCGTGGAGCACCCGCAAGTCGAACTGCACGACGTTCCAGCCGATGATCGCGTCGGGGTCGAACCGGGCAAACCAGTCGTTGAGCTTTTTCAGCAACAGGGTGCGCGAATCGCAGTATTCGAGCTGGAAATCCACCTGGCTGGCATCGCCATTAGGCGGACCGAGCATGTACACCTGGCGCTCGCCGCAGCCTTCCAGGGCGATGGAGTACAACTCGCCCTGGGCCGTGGTCTCGATGTCCAGGGACACCAGTTTCAGGCTCGGCCGGTAATCGGGGTCGGGTTTCATCTGCGCGTCGAGCAGCAGGCCCTCGGCATTCGGCGTACCACTGAAACGCACCGGCGCGGTGATGAAGCGTTCCATCATGTAGCGTTCCGGCGGGCGCACGTCGGCTTCGAACACCTCGACACCGGCCCGGCGCAGCGCGGTTTCCAGGCGCATCAACTGGCCATGTTGCTGGCAATAGAGACCGAGGACCGGGCGATGTTCGAAATCCTGCAGGGCCAGGGGCTTGAGCTCGACGTTTTTCTCGTCATGCAAAACACTTTCGGCGGGCTGACGGTGCGCAGCCGGGATGAACGCCACCGACGGTTGATGAGGCAGGCGGATACGCCGGGGACCGCTGTCGGTCGCCAGCCAGAATTCGACTTCCGTACCGGTCGGGGTGTCGCGCCAATGCCGGGTCAGGACGAAGCCCTGCTGTAGATCCACCACTGCAAACCTCGAAACTGATTCAGAGGGTGATTCTACCCGTCATCAGTTGCGATAGCGCGTTTGCCGCAGACCTGTCAGGCAGACACCGATCCTGTGGGAGCGAGCTTGCTCGCGATGGCGGCATTACATTCAGCGTTGGTGTTGACTGGCCCACCGCTATCGCGAGCAAGTTCGCTCCCACAGGTGGTTCGTTAGCCGGAATGTGGGGTTTACCAAAGAAAAACCGCCAAATGACGTTTTTTGCGTGTTATCTGCCGCTTTCGCCCTTGCCCTGAACGCTTGCGTCTACGATTCTTCAAGAACAACGACAACACCCGAGTAACCACCATGAAAACCGTCGCCCAACTGCTCAAGCTCAAAGATCAGAAGAATCAGGAAGTGCACCAGATCAAACCCGACCACATGGTGCTCGAGGCGCTGATGAAGATGGCCGAGAAAAACGTCGGCGCCTTGCTGGTGGTGGAAAATGATGAAGTGCTGGGCATCATCAGCGAACGGGATTACGCGCGCAAACTGGTGTTGCACGGCCGCTCTTCGGTGGGCACGCCGGTGCGCGACATCATGGTGTCACCGGTGATTACCGTCGACACCCATCAAACCGTGGATACCTGCCTGGGCATCATGTCCGATAGACGCCTGCGTCACTTGCCGGTGGTCGAAGGCGGCAAATTGATCGGCCTGCTGTCGATCGGTGACCTGGTCAAGGAAGCCATTGCCGAACAGGCTGAACTGATTCGCCAGCTGGAACAGTACATTCGCGGGGAGTGAGACCCAGACAAAACATTCACCCCAAAAACCTGTGGGAGCGAGCTTGCTCGCGATGGGGCCATATCGGTCGACATCTATGTTGAATGTCAGGCCGTCATCGCGAGCAAGCTCGCTCCCACAGGGTAAGTGGTGTTTTCAAGCCGGCCAATGCCGGGCGAACACCGGTGCCAGTGCCGGGTGGCGGTCGATGCGTTCCAGCCAGGCGAAAAACCCCGGCCGGGCGTTGCGCAAATGTTCCCGGCTGCCCGCCCATCGCGAGATCACCGCCGCCAGCACATCCAGGCCTCCTGGTTTTTCGCTGCCCAGATACAACTCACCCGAAAACTGATCGGCAAACACCTCCCAACTCCAGTGCAGGCGCCGGCGGGCGCCCTCCATGAGGTTCTGCCTGGACAACTCATCCGCCTCGGCCAGCCAGCGTTCGGGGTAATCGATGATGCCGATGGCCGCATAGCAATTGCTGACGATGTACGCCATGCCGCGAATGGCCTGGTCCCGCTCGGCCGGATCCTGCGGCAACAATCCCGATGCGGGAAAGGTGAGCCCGAGGTGGATCAGGATCGCCGCGCTCTCGGTCAGGACAGCGCCATCGGGTAGCTGCAAGGTCGGAATCTGTTTGAGCGGGTTGAGCTTCTCCAGCGCCCGGGCCGCCTCCGCGGACGTCTCGACATCGATGAAGCGATAAGGAACATCACAGAGCTCAAGGGCGGCTTCGATGGCCGCCGCCCCGGAGTTCTGATGGCCATAGAGCTGGTACATAAACGTCTCCTTGCATACCGTAACCTCTGCAGTGCCGCATCAAGCGTCGCGGCAGAGGAACGCGCCAGCTAACCAGTGTAGAAGCCACCACCCGCCACACCACGACCATCCGACGATCGCACCATCACGTTCACTTGGGGTGTGGCGTCGCTCCTATCATTGCCGTCGATGTTCACCATCACCTCAATGAAGTTCTCTTAAAAATTCCCCGGCGTAACATCTGCTCCATACCAACCCATAAGCACCCCGGAGCACACCATCATGAAACGCCAAACCCTCCTCAGCATCGCTTTCTCGGTTTTCGCAGTTAACGCTTTCGCCGCAAACTCTGCTCAACCTGTAGTCGCTGAAGGCGGCTCGGATCGTCTGATTGAAAGCCGTGTGGCCGAGGGTGGTTCGGATCGCCTGATCGAAAACCGCGTCGCAGAAGGTGGCTCCGACAAGCTCCTGCAAAACCGCGTCGCTGAAGGCGGTTCCGACAAGCTCCTGCAAAACCGCGTCGCTGAAGGCGGTTCCGACAAGCTCCTGCAAAACCGCGTCGCTGAAGGTGGTTCCGACAAGCTCCTGCAAAACCGCGTCGCTGAAGGTGGTTCCGACAAGCTCCTGCAAAACCGCGTCGCCGAAGGTGGCTCCGACAAGCTCTTGCAAAACCGTGTCGCCGAAGGTGGTTCGGATCGTTTGATCGAAAGCCGCGCTGTCTGAATGCAGTGCCTGACCGCAGGACTCAATGAAAACCCGGCCTCACCCGCCGGGTTTTTTATGCTTTTTTTGCGCCGCGATTACTGCCCTGCCCGCGCCATGCAGCGCTGGTAGCGTTCATCGACTCGCTTGGCGAACCACGCGGTGGTGAGTTTGCGGGTGATTTTCGGGCTTTGCAGCACGATCCCGGGCAACACTTGACGGGGTAACGGCCGGCCCTCGGCCCGTTCGGCCAGTTCGAAAACCCGCCGATAGAGTTTGCTGTCTTCGAACGCCAGGGTGTTCCCCTCTTCCAGTTGTGCCCGGATCGTCGGATTGCGCATGTCCAGTTGCTTGCCGAGGGTACGCACGGCCAGTTCCGTGGTGCCGGGCATGATCGAACCGTAGCGCACCAGGTCGCCATCCAGCGCCAACGAGATACCGGAAGCCCGGCTCACCGCGTTCTGGAACGCGGCGTTACGGCTGGCGTACCAACCCGCGTTGAAGTCCGCAAAGCGGTACAACGGCTGTGGGTAGCTCACTGGATACCCGAGCAGATGCGCAATGCCGAAATACATGCCGCCGCGCCGGGTGAACACTTCACGACGAATCGAGCCCTTCACCGGGTATGGATAGCCCTTGGCCTGCTGTTCGGCAAAATCAATGCTGACCTGCATCGGCCCGCCGGTATGCACCGGGTTGAAGCCGCCGAACAGGGTCTTGCCCATCGGCACCATGCCGATGAAGTCATCGAAAACAGCGCTCAGTTCCTTTTCACTGCGCGCGGCATTCAGGCGGCTGCTGTAGCTTTTGCCGTTGGGCGAGTCGAGCATTAACGCACCGCTCACCAACAGGCCGGGAATATGTGCCTTGGCGGCACGACGGTCGATCTCGTCGCGGGCGATCTTGCCCAGGCCCGGTACGCTCGGATCGACCTGAAAGGTCGATTCCTGTTCAGTCACCGCCAGCACCGAGCACAGGTTTTGCGTGGTCGGCGAGATGTCTTGCGCGGTAAACGCCACCTGGATGTCGGTGGCCCAACCCTGGCGATCGGCAGCCTTGGCCGGCAGCAAACGCACAATCTCGGCTTTCACTTCGGCCGGGCTGCGCGCCACCGGCTCCTGGGTCCGTTGGCTGCCGCAACCGGCCAATACCAGCAACACGGCGACGCTTGTGATCAATCTGATTTGCATGTCGTTCCATCTAATCCGTTGGTCCGGGCCAACCATACGACCAATGGCAGGTCTGCGGCTACGTCCGTGGCAGTCCGACGGTTGCCGCCCTCCCCGACTGGACCATACTTGATTCACACAGCGAGGAGGACAGGTTCATGCACCGCAGCGACGTGTTGATCATCGGTGCCGGCCCCACCGGGCTGGTCCTGGCGTTGTGGTTGAGCAAACTCGGCGTGCGCGTGCGGATCGTCGACAAAACCTCCGCCCCCGGCACCACGTCCCGGGCGCTGGCCGTCCAGGCACGGACGCTGGAGTTGTATCGCCAGCTCGGACTGGACGACGCCGTGGTGCAAAACGGACATCAAGTAACGGCCGGCAATTTCTGGGTAAAGGGTGAGCCCGTGGCGCGCCTGCCCCTGTCTCAGATCGGTGAAGGCCTGACGCCCTACTCGTTTCTCGAGATTTTCCCCCAGGACGAACACGAACGGCTGCTGATCGAGCGCCTGAACGCTTTCGGTATCACAGTGGAACGCAACACCGAACTGGCGGACTTCGAGCAAACCGCAGACGGCATCACGGCCACGCTGCACTTACCCGACGGTCAGCAGGAAATCTGCCAGGCCTGTTACCTGGCCGGATGCGATGGTGCCCGGTCGATTGTGCGCAAAACCCTGGAGACCGGGTTTCCCGGCGGGACTTACCAGCAGATTTTCTACGTCGCCGACGTACAGGGCAGCGGCCCGACATTCAACGGCGAACTGCATGTGGACCTCGACGAGGCAGACTTCCTCGCCGTGTTCCCGCTGGCCGGCAGTGGTCGCGCGCGCTTGATCGGCACGGTACGCGACGAACGCGCCGAACACGCCGAGACCCTGCGCTTCGAGGATGTCAGCAGCAGGGCCATCGAGCACATGAAGGTGAAGATCGAGCAACTGAACTGGTTTTCGACCTATCGCGTACATCATCGGGTGGCGGATCACTTCCGCAAAGACCGGGCGTTTTTACTGGGGGATGCCGCCCACGTGCACAGCCCGGCCGGCGGCCAAGGCATGAACACCGGGATTGGCGATGCCATCAACCTGGCCTGGAAACTGGCGGCCGTGTTGAGCGGCGGCGCAGAGGCCAGACTGCTCGACACCTATGAAACCGAGCGCATCGCGTTTGCCCGCAAACTGGTGGCCACCACCGACCGGGTATTTAACTTCGTCACCGCCGATGGGCGAATTGCCGACTTGCTGCGTACACGCCTGGCCCCGTTCTTGATACCGAAAATAACCTCGTTCGAAACCTCTCGCGAATTCATGTTTCGCACGGTGTCGCAGATCACTCTGAATTATCGTGGAATGCCGCTGAGCACGGGCGTTGCCGGGCACGTGCATGGTGGCGATCGCCTGCCCTGGGCCCATGACGGCGAGGGGGATAATTTTGAGTCGCTCAAGTGCCTGACCTGGCAGGTACATGTCTATGGCGACACCAGCGACGAGATGATCGCCTGGTGCCACGAGCACCATTTGCCACTGCATGTGTTCGACTGGCGACCGGCGTTCGAAGCCGCGGGCCTGGGGCGCAACGGCTTTTATCTGTTGCGGCCCGACACCTATGTGGCGATTGCCGAAACTTGCGCGGACCCGAAAGTGATCGAACGGTATTTCCGTGATCACGGGATCCGGCCGTTTTTTGGCGCTCCCTGAGAACACCACATCCCCCCTGTAGGAGCGAGCCTGCTCGCGATGGACTCAAGGGCGCCGCGTTTAGTCAGTAAACACGCGTCATCGTTAACGACCATCGCGAGCAAGCTCGCTCCTACAGGGGGATATGCGCTGGTGCCTAGATCCCCGCCAGCGCCAGGTCCATCGCAAAGTACGTAAAGATCAGGTCTGCCCCGGCGCGTTTGATCGCCCCCAGGCTCTCGCGCACCACACGGTCTTCATCGATGGCCCCGGCCTGGGCGGCAAACTTGATCATCGCGTACTCACCGCTCACCTGATAGGCCGACAGCGGCAGGCGCGAGGCTTCGCGGATGTCGCGGATGATGTCCAGATATGCACCGGCCGGTTTGACCATCAGCGCATCGGCGCCTTCCTGTTCGTCGAGCAACGATTCGCGTATCGCTTCGCGACGGTTCATCGGGTTCATCTGGTAGCTTTTACGGTCGCCCTTGAGCGCACTGCCGCCGGCCTCGCGGAACGGGCCATAGAGCGCCGAAGCAAATTTGGTCGAATAGGCCATGATCGCCGTCTGGGTAAACCCGGCGTCATCGAGCACCCGGCGAATCGCCTGGACTTGCCCGTCCATGGCCGCCGAGGGTGCGATCACGTCGGCACCGGCCCGGGCCGCCGCGACGGCTTGCCTGCCGAGGTTGATCAGGGTCTGGTCGTTGTCGACTTCATGGTTGTGCAGCACGCCGCAATGGCCGTGGTCGGTGTACTCGCAAAAGCAGGTGTCGGACATTACGATCATTTCCGGCACAGCGTCCTTGGCGATGCGCGACATGCGCGAAACCAGGCCGTCCTCGCGCCAGGTGTCGCTGCCGCTGCTGTCCAGGTGGTGGGAGACGCCGAAGGTCATCACTGACTTGATCCCGGCACGGGCGTAGCGCTCGATCTCGCCGGCCAGCTTCGACTCGGGAATGCGCATCACGCCGGGCATGCTGTTGATCGGCACGAAGTCGTCGATTTCTTCTTCGACGAAAATCGGTAGTACCAGGTCGTTCAGGCTGAACTCGGTCTCCTGGAACAGGCTGCGCAGGCTCGCATTGCGGCGCAGACGGCGTGGGCGTGCTTCGGGGAACTGACTGGACATGGGTTTTCCTGAATTTCAGAGGACGAGATGTAGGAGCGAGCTTGCTCCGGGCGGCGCTCCGACGATGGTCGTAAACGATAACGCGCATTGTCTGAATGTTCGCGTTGCCCTTACGTTTTTCGCGAGCAAGCTCACTCCTACAGGCAAGAGGTTTAATTCGAGATTGGTTTCGGGATTTCCAGCCCGCGCACCACCGCCGGTCGCGCCAGGAAGCGTTCCAGCACCCGCGTGACGTTAGGGAAGTTCTGGATGCCCACCAGATCGCCGGCTTCATAGAAGCCGATCAGGTTGCGCACCCACGGGAAAATGGCGATGTCCGCGATGGTGTAGCGCTCGCCCATGATCCAATCGCGCCCCTGCAGACGATCGTCCAGCACCTTGAGCAGGCGCCTGCTTTCCTCGACGTAGCGGTCACGGGGACGCTTGTCTTCGTAGTCCTTGCCGGCGAATTTGTTGAAAAACCCGAGCTGGCCGAACATCGGACCAATACCGCCCATCTGGAACATCAGCCACTGAATCGTTTCGTAGCGCGGTGCCGACTCCTGGGCCAGCAGTTGCCCGCTCTTGTCGGCCAGATAGATCAAAATCGCGCCCGACTCGAACAGCGCCAGCGGCCGGTCGTCCGGACCGTGGGGGTCGAGGATCGCCGGAATCTTGTTGTTGGGATTCAGGGAAAGAAATTCCGGGGACATCTGGTCGTTGGTGTCGAAGCCTACCCGGTGAGGTTCATACGGCAGGCCGATCTCTTCGAGCATGATCGAGACCTTGACGCCGTTGGGGGTCGGCAAGGAGTACAGCTGAATCCACTCCGGATACTGGGCAGGCCATTTGCGGGTGATGGGGAATGCGGACAAATCGGTCATGGGCACGATCCAGGAAGACATTGAGAGTGACGATCATAATGTAGATATCGGCTCAGCGATCCCTTGAAGCCATCGATCTCGCTGATAGGCGAGATCAAAAGAAATCACGACGGTTTCAACGCCATCCGGTGTAGCGTGTCCACAATTGTGCAACATCCTGTCGATAACCTTCGCTGCAAACCCGTGAAGGTTACCGGTACATTGCCGCCCACTCGGCCGGAATCGAACCAAACGGGCTCAGGGGACTCTGAGAACCACCTCTTTGATGGCGGACCGGCTTCAATGACATGGAAAACACCCGACGCAGGACAATCGTGGTGTAGAGGTTTGTCAGCCTTAACCGAATTGCGCTGAAGACCCTTTACACATGAATCTGTTTAATTTTGCCAAACGCTTCAAACATCGCGCTTACCTTTTGTTGCCCGCCTTATTGGTGGTTAGCGCGGTGTGCCTGACGCTGGAGTCCGGCCTGAGTCGCGCCCAACCGATGGATGGCACCCAGACGCTGGTCTTCCTGCGCCACGGGGAAAAACCCGCCGGAGGCCTGGGCCAGCTCAATTGCCAGGGACTGAACCGCGCCATCGACCTGGCCACGCTGCTGCCGGAGAAGTTCGGCAAGGCCAACTATGTGTTTGCGGCGAACCCGACGCGGAACGTCGAGGAAGGCGAGTTCGACAATTCCTACAGCTACATCCGCCCACTGATGACCATCAGCCCCAGCGCCATCAAGCTTGGCCTGCCGGTGAACATCAACTTTTCCGCCAATGACACCAGTGACCTGGCCGATGAACTGCTTCACGACAAGTACCACAATGCGGTCATCTACACCGCCTGGTCCCACGGCTATCTGCCGGAGCTGATCAACAAGGTAGCCGGCGACGCCACCGGCAAGAAAATGACCATCACGGATGACTGGGAGTCCAGCGACTACGACTCGCTGTATGTACTCACCCTGACCTGGCACAACGGCAAGGCCAGCTTGCAGAGCCATGTGTACAAGCAAGGCCTGGATAATGGTGCCGAAACCTGTCCGACCTGAAACCTGTAATGCCTGATCCGGCCTCATCGCGAGCAAGCTCGCTCCCACATTGGATTTGCAGTGTGATCACGAAGGCATGAGCACTACTGAACCCTGTGGGAGCGAGCTTGCTCGCGATAGGGCCAGTTAAACCTACATCACTTTCGTTGATTCACTCGCTCACGCAGATACTCGAGAACCGCCCCCCGCTCCCCGACAAACTCGATCCGCGCGTCTTTCTTCTCCCGCTGAAACGCATACATCGGATCGTAATACTCGCACAGCAGGCCTTCGATCCAGCCCCGGTGCAGATCCACCGCGCCACTGCGGGCCTGCTCGGCCAGCGCATCCTCCATCAAAACCAGCATGCGCCGATGACGTTCGCCACCCAGGCGCTTCTGCACATTGTTCAGGCTTGCCAGCAAGCGTTCGGAAAACAGCGCAAAGCCCTCCTCGCCATGCACGTCGATGAATTCGGCGCACAGATCCACCACGTAATCGCGCAGGATCCGCTCGACCCGCCCTTCCAGGCTGTCTTCAAGCCACACCATCGGAAACTGCTGCATGCCCTGGTAAAGCGGCAACGGCAAGGCACAACTGCCCACCGCACGGCTTTCGTCTTCCAGTACGAACTGCTCGATGCCCCGGGCGCGTTTTTTCAGTACGTCTACGGCCAAGCGGTTTTCGAAGTCGATATTCGAGGGTTGGCCCGTGGCGCGCTTGCCGAAACTGGAGCCGCGATGGTTGGCATGACCTTCAAGGTCCACGGCATTGTCGAGTTGCGTGAGCACCTCGGTTTTGCCCGTGCCGGTCATCCCGCCCAGCAAGACGAAATTGCACTGGGTCACGGCTTGATCGAGGGTGTCCAGCAGGAAGGTTCGCATAGCCTTGTAGCCACCGCCCACCCGTGGATAGTCGATGCCGGCCTCGTCCTTGAGCCATTGCTGGACAATCTGCGAGCGCAGGCCGCCGCGAAAGCAATACAGCAGGCCATCCGGATGCGCCCGGGCAAAATCGGCCCAGGCCTGGATGCGTTCGGCCTTGACCGCGCCCGACACCAGTTGATGCCCCAGCACGATGGCCGCTTGCTGGCCGTGCTGCTTGTAGCAGGTACCGACCCGCTGGCGTTCATGGTCATTCATCAACGGCAGGTTGATCACGCCGGGAAACGCACCCTTGTTGAATTCGACCGGCGCGCGGGCGTCCATCATGGGACGGTCGTTGAGGAAGATGTCGCGGTAATCAGTGCAGTCGACGAACATCAAAACACCTCGACTGCGTTGCTCTGTCGCTCGACCAGTTCACCGATCGGTTCCAGGCTCAGGCCCAGTTCGGCGGCCACCGAGAGGAATTGCTCGTTGCCTTGAGGCGTCACGGCAATCAGCAGGCCACCGCTGGTCTGCGGGTCGCAAAGCACACGTTTGTGCAGCTCCTGAAGGCGTCCGAGCTTGCTGGCGTAGCTGTCGAAATTACGCAGAGTCCCGCCCGGTACGCAGCCTTGTTCCAGGTAATACTCCACCCCCGGCAGGCGCGGTACGCGGTCATATTCAATGCGCGCCGTGAGCTGGCTGCCGTCGGCCATTTCCACCAGGTGCCCGAGCAGGCCGAAACCGGTGACGTCAGTCATCGCGGTCACACCGTCGAGCTTGCCGAAACGGCTGCCGGGTTTGTTCAGGGTGCACATCCAGTCCCGGGCCAGGCCGATGTCGGCGTTGCGCAATTTGCCCTTTTTCTCGGCCGTGGTAAGGATGCCGATCCCCAGGGGCTTGGTGAGGTAGAGCAGGCAACCGGCCGTGGCGGTGTCGTTGCGCTTCATGTGGCGCTTTTCCACCAGACCGGTGACGGCCAGGCCAAAGATCGGTTCTGGCGCGTCGATAGAGTGCCCACCTGCCAACGGGATGCCCGCCGCGTCACACACCGAACGACCGCCGCGTATCACTTCCCGGGCAACTTCCGGGGCCAGCACGTTCACCGGCCAGCCCAGAATCGCAATCGCCATCAACGGATCGCCGCCCATCGCATAGATGTCGCTGATGGCATTGGTGGCGGCAATTCGACCGAAATCGAAGGGATCGTCGACGATCGGCATGAAAAAGTCGGTGGTCGAGACCACGCCGCGTTCATCATCGATTGCATACACCGCCGCATCATCGCGCGAGGCATTGCCGACCCAAAGTTTCGGGTCGAGGTTCTGCGCCCCACTACCGGCCAGGATCACTTCCAGCACCTGGGGAGAAATCTTGCAACCGCATCCAGCGCCGTGGCTGTACTGAGTCAGGCGAATCGGCTCGCTCATAGGGGTACCTCATTGGGTCAATGGGCCGATTCTAGCAGAGCGAGGCATGCGCAAGGCGTTGCACAGCCTCGGGCTTTGTGGGAGCGGGCTTGCTCGCGAAAGCGGTGTGTCAGGCACATCCATGCTGGATGTGCCATCGCCTTCGCGAGCAGGCTCGCTCCCACATTGATTGCGGTTACGGCAGCAAAATCACTTTGTCACCACTGCCCTGATTCACCTCGGCATAACGCTCCAGGCCTTCGGCCAATGGCGACTCGAACAAGCCCTGGGGCAACGGCAACAGGTCTTGATCGAAGAACCGGCCGAACTGTTCGAGCATCGCCGCACACGCCTGCACCCCGTACAGCAACGAGTTGATCCCCACAACCGAGCCACCCTTGCGATACAACGCCAGGGCCGGCAACTGCACGTGACCGTCCACGGGTGCCGCGATGATCGCGATGCGGCCGAACGTGGCCAGGGCCGCTACCGAGGCCGGCAGCCAGAAACCGGTGGTGTCGAAAATCACGTCGGCACCGCCGGCATACACCGCGTTGACCTGTGCGCCCAGGTCTTCGGGTTTATCCAATTGCAGGGTCTGGTAGCCCTGGTCCTGCAAATCCTTGACCTGCTCCGGACGCCGCGCGGCCGCCAATACCCGGGCACCGCGCACCTTGGCCAAGGCCAGCGCGGCACTGCCGACTGCCCCGCCACCGATGACCAGCAATCGGGTTTCGGCCGTCACCAGGCTGCGCTCCAGCGCATCCCACGCCGTGGTGTACGGCACGCCGAGGCTGGCGGCCTGGGCAAAGCTCAGATGCGTAGGTTTGAGCGCCACGCCGTTGGCCGGCAGCTTGACGAACTGCGCGTGGGAACCGTCGGCGAAAAAGCCCAGTTCCTTGCCCGTACCCCAGACTTCCTGACCGATCATCGCCTGCGGGCCGGCCACGACAACACCGGCAAAGTCACGACCGGGAATCCGCGGCAAGGTGGTGTAGGGAAAACGGCCCAGCACGTTCTTCACATCGCTGGGGTTGAGGCCAGCGGCCTTGATCTCGACCAGCACTTCATCGGCGCCGGGAACGGGGGTAGGCACCTCAACGTAGCGCAGGGCCGAGAGATCACCGGTTTTATCGAATTGCAGAGCTTTCATGGGCGTATCCATCGAGTCGAAAAGGGTTCAGGAGATCCAGCCAGCCACCAGCCCCCGCCCCATCGGCCAGAGTTTTTCGCCGGCGAGCATGCCGAGCAGGCCCACCAGGGCGATGGCCGGGGGTGCGGGGGAACGAAAATCCAGGGCGCCGTAGAGCAGACCGACGCCCAGACCGATGGCCAATGACACGAGGTAGTTCATGGCAGACTCCGGGGCAATTGAGGTATGCGCCAAGTCTAGGGGGCGACGCCTTTGATCATCGGTCAAGTGCTTCTGAATTTCGGCCAAAACCTGGCTTCGACGAAATCAGTCCTGGCGTTGCGCCGCAGGAAACTGCGAAGGGGCAACGCCCAGCTCACGACGAAACATGTCGCTGAAGCTGCTCGGCGAATATCCCAGCTCCCGGGCAATCGCGCTGACCGGTACGCCCTGGATCAGCTCGGCCACCGCCGTCGCCAATTGCACCTGACGCCGCCACTCGGCGAAGCCCATGCCCAAACCGTCCTTGAACAGCCGCGCGAGGGTGCGCACGCTGGCTCCGGCATTATCCGCATGTTGTTCGAAAGGAATGTCCAGTGATGGCGCGGCCATGACCGCCTGACACAGGTTCATCAGCCGTCGGTCGGAATCGTCCGGCAGCGGAATTTTCAGCAGCGAACGCCTGGCCCGCTTGAGTTCCAGCAGCGCCAGGCCCACCAGCGCGTCGTAATACTCGGGCGCCCCGTCGTTACCCTGCTCCACCAGCCCGACGATCAGCTCGCGCAGCAAACCGCCGACCTCGATCACCTGAACGCTGTCATCCAGGGTCGCCGCCAGGGACGGCCGCAGGTAGATATTGCGCATTTGCAGGTCCGATACCACACGGATGCCATGCGGCACGCCGGGCGGCAACCACACCGCCCGTTGCGGAGGCACCACCAGCGCCTCATGCGGCGTCTCGACCCACATCACCCCGCTCATCGCATACAGCAACTGGCCCCAGACGTGCTCATGGGGCTCGATGTACAACCCGCGCGGATAGGTGCGGGCCAGCGGTTGCACAGGCACATCGGTGTCACTCAGGTCAGGTGGTGCGGCGAGGGCCATGGTCTATGTTCATTGGGTACGGGAAGGCTTCATGGTAACGAGGCGCCGAACGTGTCGCCAGCAACCGCCGGTATCTGACAATCCGAGTGAATTTTTCTGATGGCGCGCGATCCTTTTATGTACAACAGGGAGGAACCGGGGCTTTATGAACAGTGCAAAATTATTCGTCATCGAGTACACCCTCCATGGTGCTCCGAAATCATTCATCATCCGAATGGAAAAAATGGATAACGCAGAAGCCTGGCATTGGGCGAGTTGTGACGCGGGGGTGGGGCGAATCCCCCGATTCGGACGCGAGAAGGTGCAAAAGACCAGCAAGCCGATGGCTGAAAAATTCGGCGTGGAAAACGTCAAGTGGCGGCCGGCGAACTAATATCCGGTAACCATCAGGTTCGGGGGAAGGGATATGAGCGCAACACCCGTCAACAGCCCTGTGCAACTGGACTACGATCTGGACACGCCGAGCGGCCGCATCACCAGGAGCACCGAGTGCCGAATCGGACTGGAACAGGTCGAAAATGACCCATTCTGCTTCGCCATACGCGTCCCGGCGCCACTGCCGGAAGATCTGGAGCAAGCCAAGACCCTGGTGCTGCGGGTCGAAGGGCGGCGCTTGCAAGGCACCGTCCGCCACAGCGAACGCCTGGAAGATGACAGCCTCAGGCTGGAAGTGGAGCCGGACTAGGCTCCACTTTTGCTTATGCCGTGGTTTTCAGTGGGCACACTTGCAGCCTTGGGAGGCGCACTCCTCGCCGTGCTCGTGATGCTTGGCACAGGCTTCACAGCAATAGTGCTTGCCGTGACGCACGATCGGGTGCTCGCCGAGTTTGCAGGAACACTTCGGACAATCGCATATACGCTCAGTCATGGGTTTGACTCCTGTGGGTAGTGGTCGTCGGGGGGGGAGATGAAAACAACCCGTGCTTTTCAGTGTAGGGGTCGACCGCAACACCGCAACAGCGCGTATCGCGCACTACTTGAGTCCTTGATGAATTATCCGTTTCGCGAGGACAGGGAATGACGCGTAAGAGGCGATGCCACACTGATTATCTTTGTTTCTGGACATCCTTATATACCCGGCCTCCCCCCACTCCGGCCCCCTGCTATTTTTCACCAGCCAATAATCCTCGCCATCTTCGGTGCCATAACCAACAATAAGCACGGCGTAATTCAAATCATTTTCATCGCAATCTTCATCATTCAATACCCCGCCGGAGTATTTTTTAAAGTTGTCGGAAGCGTCAATCGCCGCCGATACCGGCCCTTTGGCTACGGCCTGGCGCAGTGCCTCCTCGTCGCCACGAGGAATATTCGTATAGGTCACCGTATTGGCGGCGACAGCCTTGATCATGCCTGCATCACAGCGTCCCCCGCCGCCTGTGTAAGGGTAATATTCTTCTGACTGAATACCGTGTTGCTTGACGTAGTCATAGGTGTAATCCATCAGCCCGCCATCACATCCTTGATTACCTTGCTCACTGCTGCAATCAAGAATCTGCTGCTCGGAAAGCTCGACCAGTCTTTCGGTTTGCAAAAACAATGCGCCCTCCAGGGCACCCACCGCTGAAAAAGCATAACCGGAGCCACAAGTCCCCAATTGCTTGACTCTGGTAACAGCTCCCTGGGTACGCCAGTCCACTGAGCTTGGTATATCCAGAGCCTGTGCCGTCACGGTAACGGCACAGCCGCCAACCAGGATGAAACATGAGAGTTGCCAAAACCTCATACTTAGCCCCTGTTTCTATATGGTTTGCAGTTACCTCGCTATGTCATTGAAATGAAAGACCAATAAGCCAACGGCAACAACTGTCAAATATGACAGTTGTTCAATACTGTTTAGTTATAAAAACCACACCATTTCGCGTTGTTAACCATAACTGTCAAATACGGAACTGCCCGACCAGGTTGCCCAGGCGCTGACCGAGGTCGGCCAGGCTGCGAGAGGTTTGCGCGCCGAGTTGGGTTTCGTCGGCGACGCTGTCCACCGCCACGGCAATCTGGTGCACGCTGCGATTGATCTCTTCGGCCACGGCGGTCTGTTCTTCGGCGGCACTGGCAATCTGTGCGTTCATCGAGTTGATGGTCGCGATCAGCTGAGCCATGGTGTCCAGCGAAGCCCCCGCCTCGTTGGCCTGGGCCGAGGTGCCGTCGCCGGCCTCGCTGGAGCGACGCATCGCCTCCACCGCCGACTGGGTGCCGGCCTGCAAACGGTCGATCATGCCCTGGATTTCCTGGGTGCTGATTTGCGTGCGGCTGGCCAGCGCCCGCACTTCATCGGCCACCACCGCAAAGCCGCGCCCGGCCTCGCCGGCGCGGGCGGCTTCGATGGCCGCGTTGAGCGCCAGCAGGTTGGTCTGCTCGGCAATCGAGCGGATCACCCCGAGCACGCTGACAATCGACGACACGTCTTTTTGCAGGCTGTCCAGGGACACGCCGCTGCTGCGGATGTCGTCCACCAGGGCATGGATCTTCTCGATGCTGCCGGCCACAACACGCTTGGCCGCCTGCCCTTCTTCGTCGGTCTGCTGGGCTGCTACCGCGGCGTTCTGCGCGCTCTTGGCCACTTCCTGGGCCGCCGCCGACATTTCGTTGATCGCTGTGGCCACCTGATCGGTTTCGTGACGCTGGCGTTCCATGGCCTGGTCCGAACGGTTGGCCTGGTCGGACACCTGGTTCACCAGTCCGGTCAGTTGCGAGGTCATTTCGGTGATCTGCCGTACCAGGCCGTGGATCTTGTCGACGAAACGGTTGAACGAGCCGGCCAGTTCACCGAGCTCGTCCTGACTGGTGATGGTCAGGCGGCGGGTCAGATCGCCCTCGCCCGCCGCGATGTCGTCGAGGTTGGCTTTCATCAGATGCAGCGGACGCAGAATGGTGTTGGCCAACAGCATCCCGGCAGCAGCGATCACCAACAGCACCACGACTGCTACGCCAACGATACTCAGCACCATGCCTTGCATCCGCTCCTGGACCTTGGCTTCGACCACGGCCACTTGTGCTTCGATGCCGTCGAGGTTGACCGCGGTGCCGACCGCCATGTCCCACTTCGGCAGGTATTCGGTGTAGCCGAGCTTGGGCACCAGCACCTGGGTGTTGCCAGGCAATGGCGAGCTGTATTGCAGGTAGTGCGTACCGTCCTTGGCGACTTTCACCAGGTCGCGGTTGACGTAGACACCGTTCGGGTCGCGGTTGTCCTTGAAGCTCTGGCCCACGCCCTCGGGGCTGTTGGCCTTGAACAGGCGCACGGTGTTGGAGTCGTAACCGAAGAAGTAACCGTCCTTGCCGTAGGTGATGCTCGACAGCAGCTTGATCACTTGGGCCCGCGCCGCCTCATCGCCGGGGGCGGCGGCGTCGTAGAGCGGTTTGATCGTGGTCATGGCCACGGCCACGTAGCTTTGCAAGGTTGCCTTGGCATCGCTGAGCAGGCGCTCGCGGGTCTGCTCGACTTCCTTGCGCGCCTGATCCTGAAGAATGAACAGCGTGGTCAGGCTGATGACCAGCGCAAACAGCAACACCGGGAGGACGGCAAGGGACAGGACTTTGGCCTTGAGGCTCATGCGCATGACGTTCACTCTTTTGATTTTTTGTTGGCGTGGTTAAAAGCTTTAACGGCACGCCAGGGCAAAAGTTGAACGCAGTCAATCGGAGCAGTGGAGATCCCCTGTGGGAGCGAGCTTGCTCGCGATAGCGGACTGTCAGCCAAATAGATGTTGACTGTTTCACCGCCATCGCGAGCAAGCTCGCTCCCACATTTTGATCCAGGGTAATCAGAAGGGAATTGGTTACAGGACCATCGCAGCCACCCAGCCGAACGCCAGCAACGGCAGGTTGTAATGCAGGAAGGTCGGGACCACGGTGTCCCAGATGTGATGGTGCTGGCCGTCGATGTTCAGGCCGGAAGTCGGGCCCAGGGTCGAGTCGGAAGCCGGTGAACCGGCGTCGCCCAGGGCACCGGCCGTGCCGACGATGCACACGATCGCCAACGGGCTGAAGCCCAGTTGCACGCACAGCGGCACGAAGATCGCCGCCAGGATCGGCACGGTGGAGAACGATGAGCCGATGCCCATGGTCACCAGCAACCCCACCAGCAACATCAGCAAGGCGCCAATGCCTTTGCTGTGATCGATGTACGACGCTGACGACTCGACCAGCGTCTGCACCTCACCGGTGGCCTTCATCACTTCGGCAAACCCGGAGGCGGCGATCATGATGAAGCCGATCATCGCCATCATTTTCATGCCTTCGGTGAACAGGTCGTCGGTGTCACGCCATTTGACAATGCCCGACACCGAGAAGATCAGGAAGCCGACCAGCGCACCGATGATCATCGAATCGAGCAACAACTGAATGATGAACGCCGCCGCGATGGCCACGCCGGCCACCATCAGGCTCAGCGGGTTGTATTGCACCGCCACTTGCTCGACCTGTTCGATCTTCGCCAGGTCGTAGACACGCTTCTTGCGGTAGCTGACAAACGCGATCAGCAGGCCCGCCACCATGCCCAGGGCCGGAATGCCCATGGCGTGGGTCACGTTGATGCCGCTGATGTCCACGCCGCTGCGGGCGACGTTGGCCAGCAGGATCTCATTGAGGAAGATGTTGCCGAAGCCCACCGGCAGGAACATGTAGGGCGTGATCAGGCCGAAGGTCATGACGCAGGCGATCAGTCGACGGTCCAGTTGCAGCTTGGTCAGCACATAAAGAAGCGGCGGCACCAGCAACGGAATAAACGCGATATGTATCGGCAAGATGTTCTGCGAGGCGATGGCCACGACCCAAAGCAGGCCAATCAGCAGCCATTTGACCTGGCCACCGCCGCTGGCGTGCTGGCGATCGACCATGGCCAGGGCCTTGTCGGCCAGCGCATGGGCCATGCCGGACTTGGCAATGGCCACGGCGAAAGCGCCGAGCAAGGCGTAGGACAACGCCACCGTCGCCCCGCCACCGAGGCCGCTGTTGAAAGCCTTGAGCGTCGCCTCGATTCCCAGGCCACCGGTCAAGCCACCGACCAGCGCACCGACGATCAGGGCGATCACCACATGCACGCGGGACAGGCTGAGGATCAGCATGATGCCGACCGCGGCAATTACTGCATTCATTTCATTACCTCGATACAAACGAAAAGACTCCGTCCGGCAGTCTGCGAAGAGCCACCAGCGGATTAAGGAATGGGTTTTATTAGAGGGCGCGCACTGTGCCGCAGCGTCACCTCCTTGTCAAAGCACCTCGACGCTGTCGATATGTAACGACATGTCATGACCTGTAGGAGCGAGCGAGCTCGCGATGCACCTGAGAGCACCGGGGGGATGAGGTTTCCATCGTCATCGTTGACGACCATCGCGAGCATGCTCGCTCCTACAGGGGGGAAGTGTTTGATCGCCGATAGACGGGATAAAGAAACCAAAATCCCGGCCGTTACAGTGCAAAGTCTCAGATATTTATCGAATAAGGACGTCTCCATGTCGCTCAGACAACTTTCCATTCAATGGAAAATCACCCTGCTGGCCGGGCTGTGCCTGGCGGGCATCGTGACCCTGCTGGTGGGTCTTTCGCTGTACCGCATGGAGCACAGCTCCGAGCTGGTGAAAGCCTCGAGCATGGAGATGCTGACAGAGGCGGCCCAGGCCCGGATCGAGTCCCAGGGCGAAAACCAGGCGCTGGGGATACGCCAGCAGTTCATGGACGCCTATCAGTACGGCCACGGCTTCTCCCGGCAGGTGCTGTTCCTGCGTGACCAGGCCGAGAAGCGCTTTCTCGATGCCTTCGACCTGCGCGAAGACCTGACCCGCCAGGTCAAGTCGGCCCTGCAAGCCAACCCGGACCTGCTCGGCCTGTCCCTGGTGTTCGAACCCAATGGGCTGGACGGCAAGGACGAACTGTTCGCCGGGCAAGCCGAGCTTGGCAGCAACGACAAGGGTCGTTTCGCCCTCTACTGGTCGCAGCCGACGCCGGGCAAGGTAACGTCCATGGCGCTGCCGGAAAAGGACATGGCCGACACCAGCACCGGCCCCAGCGGCGAAGCGGCCAACGCTTGGTTCACCTGCCCGCGCACCACGCTCAAGCCGTGCGTGATCGAACCTTACTTCTATGAGATCGACGGTCAGAACGTGCTGATGACCAGCATCGTTTTCCCGCTGATGGTCAACGGCAAGGTGATCGCCTCGCTGTCCGTGGACATCAACCTCAACAGCCTGCAAGCGGTCAGCCTGGGCGCGAGCAAGAAACTCTATGACGGCCAGACCAGCGTCAGCATCATCAGCCCGGCCGGCCTGCTCGCCGGCTACAGCCCGGACGCCGGCAAACTCAGCCAGCGCCTGGACGCCGTGGACAAGGCCAGCGGCGCCGAACTGCTGCGCATGCTCGCCGCCAGCAGCAAAACCGCCAGCCTGCACAGCCATCAGCAACTGAAAGTGCTGGCTCCCTTCCAGCCGATTCCCGGCGGTAAATCCTGGGGCGTGCTGCTCGACGTGCCGGAGAAAGTCCTGGTCGGCCCCGCCGAAGCCCTGAAAAAGCAACTCGATGACAGCAACACCGCCGGTACCCTGGTCGAGCTCGGCCTGGGGGTGCTCGCCGCGCTGCTCGGTCTGCTGCTGGTGTGGCTGATGGCCCGCAGCGTCACCCGACCGATCCTCGGCGTGGCGCACATGCTCGAAGACATCGCCAGCGGCGAAGGTGACCTCACCCGCCGCCTGGCCTACGACAAGCAGGATGAACTGGGCCAATTGGCCGGCTGGTTCAACCGTTTCCTCGACAAGCTGCAACCGATCATTGCCGAAGTGAAGCGCTCGGTGCAGGACGCCCGCAGCACCGCGGATCAGTCGTCCGTCATCGCCGCACAGACCAGCGCCGGCATGGAGCAGCAGTACCGCCAGGTGGACCAGGTGGCGACCGCCTCCCATGAAATGAGCGCCACCGCCCAGGACGTCGCCCGCAGCGCCGCGCAGGCGGCCCACGCCGCCCGCGATGCCGATCAGGCGACCCGTCAGGGCCTGACCGTGATCGACCGCACCACCGCCAGCATCGACAACCTCGCCGCCGACATGAGCACGGCCATGGTTCAGGTCGAAGGTCTGGCCGCCAACAGCGAGAAGATCGGCACCGTACTGGAAGTGATCCGTGCGATTGCCGAGCAGACCAACCTGCTGGCCCTCAACGCCGCGATCGAAGCGGCCCGTGCCGGTGAGGCCGGGCGCGGGTTTGCCGTGGTGGCCGATGAAGTGCGCAACCTGGCGCGGCGTACCCAGGAGTCCGTGGAAGAAACCCGTCTGGTGATCGAACAACTGCAAAACGGCACCCAGGAGGTGGTGGGTTCGATGAACAACAGCCATCGTCAGGCCCAGGGCAGTGTCGAGCAGGTTGGCCAGGCCGTGACGGCGCTGCGCCAGATCGGTGATGCGGTGACCGTGATCAACGATATGAATATGCAGATCGCCAGTGCCGCCGAAGAGCAAAGCGCGGTGGCCGAGGAGATCAACAACAACGTGGCGACCATCCGCGACGTGACCGAGTCGCTGTCGGGCCAGGCCAATGAATCGGCGCGGGTCAGCCAGTCGCTCAATAGCCTGGCGAACCAGCAGCAGAGCCTGATGGATCAGTTCCGCGTTTAAACCCTGCTGGCCGAACAAAATACCTGTGGGAGCGAGCTTGCTCGCGATGGCGGATTATCAGACACATTGATATTGAATGTGCCACCGCCATCGCGAGCAAGCTCGCTCCCACATTTATTCTTCCGTGCTGCTCAATCAAATGATGGCAAGTGGATATCTGCCGCATGCCGATTATGCTTCATGGAACCTTGCAGCGCCTTCGGGCGTCAATCTGAATGCAAGCCACGTAATCCAATGACTTCAGCCCCAGGGCCTGGGTACGGTAAGTGTTGGTGGGAACTCCGGCCTACAACAAAAGCAAGACGGAGAATACTCATGGCAGCAATCGACAATGCAACCACGGGCAGCGCGCCCCATCACGGGCTCACCAAGGAGGAACGCAAGGTCATTTTTGCCTCGTCCCTGGGCACCGTGTTCGAATGGTATGACTTCTACCTGTACGGCTCCCTCGCGGCGATCATCGCCAAGCACTTCTTCGCCGGTGTCAACGAAACGACGTCCTTCATCTTCGCCCTGCTCGCCTTCGCCGCCGGCTTCGCCGTGCGGCCCTTCGGCGCCATCGTGTTCGGCCGGTTGGGCGACATGATCGGGCGCAAGCACACGTTCCTCATCACCATCGTGATCATGGGTATTTCCACGGCCGTGGTGGGTTTGCTGCCCGGCTACGCGACCATCGGCGTGGCCGCGCCGATCATCCTGATCAGCCTGCGCCTGCTGCAAGGCCTGGCGCTGGGCGGTGAGTACGGCGGCGCCGCGACCTACGTGGCCGAACATGCCCCCAAGGGCAAACGCGGCTACTTCACCTCGTGGATTCAGACGACAGCCACCCTCGGCCTGTTTCTGTCACTGCTGGTGATCCTCGCCTGCCGTACCGCGCTGGGCACTGAAGCCTTCGAAGCCTGGGGCTGGCGGATTCCGTTCCTGCTGTCGATCCTGCTGCTGATTATCTCGGTGTACATCCGCTTGCAGCTCAACGAGTCGCCGGTGTTTGTGAAAATGAAGGCCGAAGGCAAGTCTTCCAAGGCGCCGCTGACTGAATCTTTCGCACGCTGGGAGAACCTGAAGATCGTGATCATGGCCCTGCTCGGCGGCACCGCCGGCCAGGCAGTGGTCTGGTACACCGGGCAATTCTATGCGCTGTTCTTCCTGTTGCAGACGCTGAAGATCGAACCGCAAACCGCGAACCTGCTGATTGCCGGCTCCCTGTTGATCGGCACGCCGTTCTTCGTCATTTTCGGCAGCCTGTCCGACCGTATCGGGCGCAAGGGCATCATCATGGCGGGCTGTATCATCGCGGCACTGACTTACTTCCCGATCTTCCACGCGCTGACCCAATACGGTAACCCCGACGTGTTCATCGCGCAGGAGAAGAATCCGGTCACGGTCGTCGCCAATCCCGCCCAGTGTTCGTTCCAGTTCGACCCGGTGGGCAAGGCCAAATTCACCAGTTCCTGTGACTTGGCCAAGACAGTGCTGGCCAAAAGGGCCATCCCCTACAAGAACGCGGACGCCGAGCCGGGCGCCGTTGCGCAGGTGCGCATTGGCGATAAAGTGATCGAGAGCTTCGAGGGCACTGGCATGCCGGCCGCCGACTTCAAGGCCAAGAACGACGCCTTTGCCGCCACCCTCGCCACCGCCCTCAAGGACGCCGGCTACCCCGAAAAGGCCGACCCGGCCAAGACCAACTACCCGATGGTGTTGCTACTGCTGACGATCCTGGTGATCTACGTGACCATGGTCTACGGGCCGATTGCCGCCTGGCTGGTGGAACTGTTCCCGGCACGCATTCGCTACACCTCGATGTCGCTTCCCTACCACATCGGCAATGGCTGGTTTGGTGGCTTCCTGCCGACGGTGGCGTTCGCCATGGTGGCGGCCACGGGGGATATCTACTACGGGCTGTGGTATCCGATTGTCATCGCGGTGATGACGGCGGTGCTGGGTATTTTCTTCATGCCGGAAACCAAGGATCGGGAGATTCATCACACATAAACCTGACACCTCACCCTGTGGAACCGGGTGTACTCATAATCGGCGGCCATGAAAAACCACTGTGGGAGCGAGCTTACTCGCGATAGCGTCAGCACATTCAACATCAATGTGTCAGACAGATTGCCATCGCGAGCAAGCTCGCTCCCACAGGGTTCCTGGTGTGACTTCAAGTATGTTTAGGCAACTCGATGACGACCTTCAGCCCGCCCCATTCGCTTTCCAGCAACGACAGTTTGCCGCCCCAGCTATCGACAATGTCGCGCACGATGCCCAGCCCCAAACCATGCCCATGGGTTTGCTCATCCAGCCGCGTTCCTCGGCCGAACACCTGATCGCGACGCTCTTCGGGAATGCCCGGGCCGTCATCTTCCACGTTGAGTTCAAAGCCCTCTGCAGTCTCGGCCACACTCAGGCGAACCTCGGCATCCGCCCACTTGCAGGCGTTATCCAGCAGATTGCCCAACAGTTCCAGCAGGTCTTCGCGATCCCAGGGCAATTGCAGGCCGGTGGGTGCGCGGTAGCTCAGCGCCAGGTGTTCGCCATGGATCATGTTCAGGGTGGCCAGCAACCCGGGGAGTTCCGCATCGCAATCAAACAGTGCCCCCGGCAACGCATCGCCGGACAACCGCGCACGATTGAGTTCCCGATTGAGCCGTTGCTGGACTTGCTCCAGTTGCTCCTTGAGGACCTTGCGCAATTGCGGGTGCGCGTCGAGTTGCTCGCTTGAAGCCAGGCTCAACAGCACCGCCAGCGGAGTTTTCAAGGCGTGGCCGAGGTTGCCCAGGGCATTGCGTGAGCGCTTGAGGCTGTCCTCGGTGTGGGCCAGCAAATGGTTGATCTGCGCCACCAGTGGTTCCAGTTCCACCGGCACCTGATCATCGAGTTGCGAACGCTGGCCCTGTTGAAGCTGCGCAATCTGCTCGCGGGCCTGCTCCAGCGGACGCAAGGCCCGGCGCACGGTAATCCGTTGCAGCAGCAGAATCAGCAGCAGCGCCGTCAAACCGAGGCCAAACCCGAGCTGTTGCATGCGCCGGAAGCTTTCGCGAATTGGCGTGTAGTCCTCAGCGACGCTGATGGAGATCGGCAACCCCGAACGTCGATAGTCCGTACGCAGCACCAGTAACTGTTGCCCTTCCGGACCCAGTTGCAAGTTGCCATGCAGGCCGGGGTGATCGAGCACCGGCAGTTCCTGATCCCATAAAGAACGGGAACGCCAATGACCGTCGGCGAAATCGATGCGGAAATAATGCCCGGAGAACGGCCGTTGATAAGCCGGTGACAGGCGTCGCTCATCCAGTTGCAAGCCTTGCGGCCCGCGCACCAGTGCCGCCAGCAGGTTCTCGCTGTCATTGCGCAACCCGGCTTCGAGGTAGCGCTGCAACCCCAATTCGAACAGCCACAGGCTGGTTTGCGCCAACACCAGGCCAACGACCACCATCACGCTGATCAGGCCCAGGCTCAAGCGGCGCTGGATCGATCTCACCGGGCTTGCCCGCCGAACAGATAACCCTGGCCGCGACGGGTTTCAATCACACTTTTGCCGAGCTTGCGGCGCAAGTGGTTGACGTGGACTTCCAGCACATTGGAATCGCGCTCGGTTTCACCGTCGTAGAGGTGTTCGGCGAGGTGGCTTTTGGAGAGGATCTGCTCGGGGTGCAGCATGAAATAACGCAACAGGCGAAACTCCGCGGCGGTCAGTTGAATGTCCGCACCGTCGCGCACAACGCACTGGCGACCTTCGTCCAGATGCAACCCGGCAGCCTTGAGCGTTGGCTGGTTGACCTGTCCATGGGAGCGGCGCAATAACGCCTGGATGCGCAAAAACAACTCTTCGGGATGGAATGGCTTGGTCAGGTAGTCGTCGGCGCCGGCCTTGAGGCCTTCGATGCGTTCGGCCCAGGAGTCTCGGGCCGTCAGGATCAGCACCGGCGTGGCCAGCCCCGCCGCGCGCCATTGCGCCAGCACCTCAAGCCCCGGCACGCCGGGCAAACCGAGGTCGAGGATGATCAGGTCGTAAGGCTCGGTGCTGCCCTGATGTACCGCATCGCGACCATCGGCCAGCCAGTCCACCGCATACCCCTGGCGATTGAGGCCGGCCAGCAGTTCGTCGGCCAGGGGCACATGGTCTTCCACCAGGAGCAAACGCATGGATCAGTCTTCCTTGTCTTTGAGTAAACGGCCGGTGGTGGCGTCGATGCCCAGTTCGCGGACTACGCCCTCAGGGGTCAGCAGCTCGACTTCATAAATGTAGACGTCGTGTTTTTCTTCGAGCTCGGCTTCCAGCAGCTTCGCACCGGGGTAGTGATCCATCGCCTGCTGCAGCAGTTGCTCCAGCGGCAGGATCACGCCCTGTTGACGCAGGCTCAAGGCCTCATCCTGATCCAGGTCGCGGGCCAACACTGCCGAGCAAAATGCCAGAAGCAACAGCGCCATCCGGCTACCGGTGCATTGCTTGAATAAAAACACCTTCATTACGAATCCTGATGATCCTTGAGAACCTGCCCGCTGACAGCGTCTAATTCCACATCCCAGTCGATGCCCTGAGGATCGCGAAGCTCGACCTTGTACAGGTATTTGCCATAACGCTGTTCCAGCTCGGTTTCATTGACGGTGGAACCCGGATGCCTGGCCACCGCGTTGGCATTGAGTGTCTCGAACGACACAATGGTACCAGCGTCGCGCAATCTCAGCGCTTCATCCGGGCCAAGTTCCCGGGCGTGGGCGAGGCTTGCGGTCATGCCGAGGATCGACGCGGTGAACAGGGTGGTCAGGGTTTTCATGGGTGTCTCCGTATTTCTTCAGGTACTGCCTGTGGGCGCCACCTTAACCGGATGAACTTAATTGAAACTGAATTGCCATCATTGGCAACACCGCCCTCCTTTGTGGGAGCGAGCTTGCTCGCGATAGCGGCGGCACATCCAACAATGATGTGACTGCAACACCGCTATCGCGAGCAGGCTCGCTCCTACAGTGATCGTGTTTATAATTTCTGTCGGCCCGACATCGAGACTTTAATGACCGCCATCCACATCAAGTTCCCTTCCCTGACCCTCAAGGCCGGTCCAGGTGCCTTTGCGCGCATTCGTGACAGCGGCTTGAACGCCGCCGACGTCGGCACCTTGCCTGGCGCGGCTGGCGGTCCGAAGGCGCTGGGGATTCAGGGTCTGGACCTGGCGCTGTTCGGCGAGTGGCTGCCGGCGGCACCGCGGGAACGCTCGCTGATTGGCGCATCGGTGGGTTCCTGGCGCTTCGCCAGCGCCTGCCTGCCGGACGCCGCCGAGGGCATCCGGCGTCTCGGGCAGCTCTACACCGAGCAACACTTTGCCAAGGGCGTGACCATGGCGCAGATCAGCCAGAGCTCACAGCGCATGCTCAATGACCTGCTCGACGGTCGCGATGCCTCGATCCTCGACAACAACCATTACCGCCTGAACATCATGGTGGTCAAAAGCCACGGCCTGCTGGCCGACGATCATCGCGGCCGCCTCGGGCTGGGCCTGTCGTCGGTCATCGCCGACAACCTGCGCGGCCGGGCGCGGCTGGCACGACACTTCGAACGCCTGATCATCCACGACCCGCGCCTGGCGCCGCCGGTCAATGCCTTGAATGACTTCCCGTCGCGCTTCGTCGCCCTCAATGCCGGCAACTTGCGCCAGGCCCTGCTGGCCTCGGGCTCGATCCCGATGGTGATGCAAGGCGTGCGCGATCTGCCGGGCGCCGGCGCCGGGACCTTCCGCGACGGCGGTCTGCTGGATTACCACCTGGACCTGCCCTACAGCGGCAACGACATCGTGCTTTACCCGCATTTCACCGACCGGGTGGTTCCCGGCTGGTTCGACAAGACCCTGCCGTGGCGCCGCGCCTGCCCGGTTCGCTTGCAGAACGTGCTGTTGCTGGCGCCGTCGAAGGAATACCTGGCGCGCCTGCCTTACGGCAAACTGCCGGACCGTAACGACTTCAAGCGTTTCATGGGCGACGCCCCAAGCCGACAGAAATACTGGCGCACGACCATGGACGAAAGCCGCCGCCTGGGCGACGAATTCCTCGAACTGGCCGCCAACGGTCGCCTGGGCGAGCGCTTGCTGACCCTTTAGTCAGGACAAACTGGTAAACTCGCCACCTGCCCGAATCGCTGCGGCGAACGCCACCTGAACAGAGCTGAAGATACTGTGGAAATTTTCAAAGAGTTTACCTTCGAATCCGCCCACCGCCTGCCCCACGTACCGGACGGCCACAAGTGCGGGCGCCTGCACGGTCACTCGTTCAAAGTGGCAATCCACCTGAGCGGCGACCTCGACCCGCACACCGGCTGGATCCGCGATTTTTCGGAAATCAAAGAGATCTTCAAGCCGCTGTACGAGCGTCTGGACCACAACTACCTGAACGACATTCCAGGCCTGGAAAACCCGACCAGCGAAGTGCTGGCCAAGTTTATCTGGCAGGAATTGAAGCCTCTGCTGCCGGAACTCAGCGCGATCCGTATCCACGAGACCTGCACCAGCGGTTGCATCTATCGCGGCGAATAAGCCGGCAGACAAATGCAGAACCCTGTGGGAGCGAGCTTGCTCGCGATGACGGCGCCACATTCAACATCGATGTGACTGACACAACGCCATCGCGAGCAAGCTCGCTCCCACAATGGAACAGCGTTTTGCCAGAGAAAAAGAAAACAGCCTTCATCGGCTGTTTTTTTATGCCTATGCTTTTTGCCTCGCACCCGCCAAGAGGACACACCTATGACTGACTGGCCACTGCCCCAGACCTATCGCTTCAAAGGGCACTCCGTGCGCTACGCCGTGCGCGGCGACGGCCCGCCGCTGGTGTTCGTGCATGGCACGCCCTTCTCCTCCTATGTCTGGCACCGGATTGCCCCGCACTTCATCACCACGCACCGGGTGCACTATTTCGATTTGCTGGGCTACGGGCAATCCGAGAAAGTTGATGGCGACGTGTCCCTGGGTGTGCAGAACGAATTGCTGACGCAGTTGCTGGATCATTGGGGCCTGGATCGCCCCGACGTGGTGGCCCATGACTTTGGCGGTGCCACGGCCCTGCGCGCGCACCTGCTCAACGGCAAGGATTACCGCAGCCTGACACTGATCGATCCGGTGGCGCTCACGCCCTGGGGTTCGCCGTTCGTGCAGCATGTGCGCCAGCATGAAGCCGCCTTCAGCGGACTGCCCGATTACATCCAGCAAGCGATCGTGCCGGCTTACATCCGCGGGGCGATCAAGCGGAAAATCCCGGACCACGAACTCGCCCCCTATGTTCAGCCGTGGCTGGGAGAGCCGGGGCAAGCGGCGTTCTACCGGCAGATCGCGCAGATGAACGAGCGTTATACCTGCGAGGCCGAGGGCCTGTACTCGACGATTCGCTGCCCGGTGCAGATTCTCTGGGGTGAAGATGACCAGTGGATTCCCATCGAACGCGGGCGGGCCTTGCAGCAGATGATTCCCGGATCGCGGTTTTATCCGATTCCCAACGCCGGTCATCTGGTTCAGGAAGACGCGCCCGAAGCGGTAGTCGCGGCGCTGCTGCGGTTTTTGCCCCTGCAGTAATCCTCCAGAACAAACCCAATCCCCTGTGGGAGCGGGCTTGCTCGCGAAAGCGGCAGTACATCCAGCATCTATGTAGCTGACACACCGTCTTCGCGAGCAAGTCGGATCGCCGCACCGCCGCTCCCACATTTGAACGGTGGTGATCAATGTCACTGGCGGGAATCGCCGCTGGCGAGCTAACGTAAGAGTATTGCCTAAACGATTCGCCAAAAGGATCTGCCCGATGCACATCATCAATGCCCGTCTGCGCAACCAGGAAGGCCTGCATGAGTTGAACCTGGAAAACGGCCTGATCAGCAGCATCGGCCGCCAGATCGAAGCGCCGACCCTGGGCCCTGACGATCTGGATGCCGGCGGCAACCTGGTGGTGCCGCCTTTCGTCGAGCCGCACATCCACCTCGACGCAACCCTGACCGCCGGCGAGCCGCGCTGGAACATGAGCGGCACGCTGTTCGAAGGCATCGAGTGCTGGGGCGAACGCAAGGCGACCATCACCCAGGAAGACACCAAGGCCCGGGCAAAGAAAACCATCCAGACCCTCGCCGCCCACGGCATCCAGCATGTGCGCACCCACGTTGACGTCACCGACCCGCAACTGACCGCGCTCAAGGCGATGCTCGAAGTACGCGAGGAAAGCCGGCACCTGGTCGACCTGCAAATCGTCGCATTCCCTCAGGAAGGCATCGAGTCCTACCGCAATGGTCGCGAATTGATGGAAGAAGCGATCCGCATGGGCGCCGACGTGGTAGGTGGCATTCCGCATTTCGAGTACACCCGCGATCAGGGCGTCAGCTCGGTGAAGTTTCTCATGGACCTGGCCGAACGCAGCGGTTGCCTGGTGGATGTGCATTGCGACGAAACCGACGACCCGCATTCACGCTTTCTCGAAGTGCTTGCCGAAGAGGCCCGCAGCCGCGACATGGGTTCGCGGGTCACGGCCAGCCACACCACGGCCATGGGCTCCTACGACAACGCCTACTGCGCCAAACTGTTTCGCTTGCTCGGGCATTCGGGGATCAGCTTTGTCTCCTGCCCCACCGAAAGCATCCACCTGCAAGGTCGCTTCGACAGTTTCCCGAAACGCCGGGGCGTGACCCGGGTCAACGAGTTGCTGGAAGCAGGCATGAACGTGTGCTTCGGCCAGGACTCCATCGTCGATCCGTGGTATCCGCTGGGCAATGGCAACATTTTGCGGGTTCTCGAAGCCGGCCTGCACATCTGCCACATGCTCGGTTATCGCAACCTGCAAAGTGCGCTGGACCTGGTGACGGACAATAGCGCCCGAGCCATGAACCTCGGCGATCGCTATGGCCTGGAGCGCGGGCGGCCGGCGAACCTGCTGATTCTGTCGGCGGAGAGTGATTACGAAATGATCCGCAGCCAGGGGTTGCCGCTGTACTCGGTGCGCGATGGCAAGGTCTTGATGAAGCGGACGATGCCGGTGGTGGAGTTCAGTGGGCTGGGCTGAGTTTGGTGTTGTCTGGCCTGGCCTCTTCGCGAGCAAGCCCGCTCCCACATTTAATCGCGTTTGTCTGGACAACTCGGTCAACTGTGGGAGCGGGCTTGCTCGCGAAAGCTATTTTGAAGTCAATCAATTAACCGAGCCGTACCAAACAGACTGACCCGACTCAACTCTCCCCGTTCCTCTTCCAGCAAGATCGGCGCCGTGCCACCCGGCATCGTCACCTTCACCTCCCCGGCGCAGACCCAACCTGCCCGCCAGGCCGCACAGGCCACCGCGCTGGCGCTGGTCCCCGACGACGCCGTCGGCCCCTCGCCCCGCTCGAATACCCGCGCGGCGATGTGTCCTTCGGACACCCGCATTGCCCATTGCAGGTTGACTCCCGCCGGACAAGGCTTGCCTGCGCCGACCGGCATGGCGTAGGCGATTCGCGTCAGCCCTTCACCCAGTGCCGGCTCGCGCATCTGCTCGTTGCTCGGCAGGTCCTCGGCACTTTCCACCAGCGTCACGCAATGGGGATTGCCGACCCGCGCGAACTGGCTATGCGACCACGCACTATTGAGTGCCGACAATTGTTCAACGTGGCTGAGTTCGCGACCATTGAACATCGCCGCTTCAACCCCGTGAGCACTGACCGCCGACGGCCCGAATCCCGGCTGGCCCAGATCGAGCCAAAAACCCTTCACGCCCCCGACCTCTGCGGCTTTCACTGAAGTCTGCCCCGGCGAAGGCGAATCAGCCTTGTCGTGGTGAACCCTGAGCAGACAGGCTTCGTTCTGCGGCAACAGCCCTTGATCACTGAGGGCCTGGGAAAAAATCGTCAGCCCGTTGCCACTGCGCTCGGCCAGGGTACCGTCGGTGTTGACGATCAACAGATCAAAGGGAGGCGACGACTGAAACGGTCCGACCAGCAAACCGTCGCTGCGATGATCCTTGCTACCGGACGGTTGAGTGCCTGGAGCCCAGCTGCAGCAAGCCTCGATCGCGGCCAGCGCCCAGGCTTCAAGGGTTTGCGCTGCCTGGCTGGCCTGGTCGGGCAGGTCGATGCCCTGACGGCGCAGTTCTTCGGGCGTTACCACGATGTAAATGTTGCCCCGTGCATCGTACCTCTGCGCCATGGCGCCCTCCGTGTGTCATTGGAATGGCTCAACATATCGCGAAAAACACTGGCGCTGTGCAACCATATCGCCCTGTTTGACCGTAAAACTTTCCGGGCACTGATCGAACCCTCACAGGCCGATCACTGTCCGTTGAGGACGCGACGCTTTTTGCCAAGGATTGTTATGACCAGCCTCAACAGCCAAACCACCTTCGTTCCCGGGCGTCTGGAACAGATGTCCACGCGCATCGCCTTTTTCATCGCCGGGGTCGGCATCGCCGCGTGGGCACCGCTGGTGCCCTATGCCAAGGTCCGGGCCGGACTGGATGAAGGCACCCTGGGATTGTTGCTGCTGTGCCTGGGGGTAGGTTCGATCCTGGCGATGCCGCTGGCCGGGATCCTGTCCACACGTTTCGGCTGCCGGCGGGTGACGGCCGGCGGGACCCTGCTGATCTGTGCCGCCCTGCCGCTGCTGGCGACGGTGTCGTCGATTCCGGCGCTGATCGCCGCATTGTTCATGTTCGGCGCGGGGCTCGGCACCGTGGATTCGACGGTCAACCTGCAAGCGGTGATCGTCGAGCGCGCCAGCGGCAAAAACATGATGTCGGGGTTCCATGGCCTGTTCAGCCTGGGAGGGATTGTCGGCGCGGCAGGCGTCAGCGGATTGCTTGGCCTGGGGATCTCCCCCCTGGGGGCCACGCTGGTGGTGATCGTGTTGCTGCTGATCGCGCTGGCCAAGGCCGTGCCGCATCTGTTGCCCTACGGCAGCGAGAGTTCGGGACCGGCGTTTGCGGTGCCCCATGGCATCGTCCTGTTCATTGGCGGCATGTGCTTCATCGTGTTCCTCGCCGAAGGCGCTGCGCTGGACTGGAGCGCGGTGTTCCTGACACAGGAACGTGGCATCGACACCGCGTATGCGGGGCTCGGTTATGCGGCGTTTGCCTTGACCATGACGGCCGGGCGTTTGACCGGTGACAAAATCGTACGGCGGTTGGGCGCGACGCGGGTGATTGTGTCCGGCGGGCTGACCGCCGCCGCAGGCTTGTTTCTGGCGACGTTCGCACCGAGCTGGGAGGCGGCGCTGGTGGGTTATGCGTTGCTGGGTGCCGGTTGCTCGAACATTGTGCCGATACTGTACACCGCGGTCGGCAAGCAGACGGTCATGCCCGAAAGCATCGCCGTGCCGGCCATTACCACCCTGGGTTATGCGGGCATCCTGGCAGGCCCCGCCGTCATCGGCTTCGTCGCCCATGGCAGCAGCTTGAGTTTCGCCTTTGCCTTGATGGCGGTGTTGCTGGTGGCGGTTGCCGTTGGCGGGAGAGTGTTGAAGGTCTGAAAAGCATCGCGAGCAAGCTCGCTCCCACAGGGATCACACGGAACCTGTGGGAGCGAGCTTGCTCGCGATGAATTCACCTCGGTCTATCAGAACCCGACACTGGCCTGGACAAAGAACGTGCGCGGCGCACCGACGTACATGCCCGAGTTGTTGTCGCTGGAACGGGTGAAATACTGCTTGTCGAAGATGTTCTTCACCCCCGCCCCCAGTTTCAAGTTCGACACCTGCGGACCGAAGTCATAGCCGGCACGTGCGTTCCAGAGCACGTAACCCGGGATATCACCGAACTGGCCATCAGCGGTGCCTTCAGTGATGTAGTCGCCGTTGAAGCTGCCATCGGCGTTCACGCCGGTGCCCGGCGAGCGCTGCTTGGACTGGGCGAACGCATCGAGGTTGTAAGTCCAGCGGTTGACGTCGTAACGCAGGCCGGCGGTGGCCACCTGGCGGGAGTAGAACGGCAGGTCACGGCCCTTGAAGCCCGGGATCTCACCTTCGTAGGTGGCGCGGGTGTAGGTGAAACCGGCGTTGGCGGTCAGGCCGTCCAGCATCGGGTTCAGCGCGGCCATGTCGTAGTGCACCGAGGCTTCGATACCCTGGTGCTTGGTCGCGCCGAGGTTGGTCCAGCCCACGTCATTGCTGATGTATTGCAGTTCGTCGTCGAAGTCGATGTAGAACAGCGTCACTTCACCGCCCCACACGTCATCGTTGTAGCGCGTACCGATTTCGTAGGTCTTGGCCTTTTCCGGCTCCAGGCCGTTGGCGGGCTCATTACCGATACCGCCCTGCCCCAGTTGGAAATACTGCAGCGCGCCGAACGAGGTTTCGTAGTTGGCGAACAACTTCCAGGCATCGGACATGTGATACATCACGCTCAGGGCCGGCAGCGGCTCATTGCTCTCGATGCTGCGTTTTTTCTCCGGCACCCGTTTACCGGCGTTATCGAGTACCGGGCGGTCGTGCCAATCGGTGCTGATGTGCTCGAAGCGAATGCCTGGCGTGACAGTCCAGTTGCCAACGTCAATCTTGTTGTCGACGTAGACCGAATTGGCCTCGGTTCCACCGGTACGATCCTGATAGACATGGCCGTCCGCCCCCGGACGCACGACCGGCTCATTGTTGACCAGCGCCACACGGCTGGCCTCTTCGTGCATGGCCTCTTTCAGGTAGCGATAACCGACGCTGACTTCCTGGGTGGTCGGGCCCACATCGAAGACGTGAGACACCCGTGGTTCGATACCGTAGGTGTAGTAGGTGCGCGGGTAGGAGTTGAGTGTCTTCAGGTCACGGGAGGCGATGTTGCTGCCACGGAAACTGTCGGTGTAGTAGGTCAGCACTTCGGCCTGGGTGCGATCGTCGATCTGCCGCACCCACTTGAACGACACATCCTTGCGGCGGCCGCTGAAGTTGTCGTGGTCGCGCACGGACTGGAACGGGTCGGCGTCGTACTGCGCCTGGGTCAGGCCGCCGGGCATGTCGGCCTTGGCATCGTAGTAGTGAAAGTTGAGGCTGAAATCGTCGACATCGGTCGGCGCCCAATGGGTCTTGAGGATCACGTCGTCGATGTCGTTGCCGTTGTTGCTTTCACGGTAACCGTTGCCGTTCACGCCGGAATACAACAGCGCCACGCCCATGCCGTTGTCGGCGGTGCCGCCCATGAACGCGGTGTCGATGTGCTTCCAGCCACCGTGCTGCGAGGTTTCCAGGGTCGTGCCGATTTCCGCGGAGGCTTGTTCCGGGATCGCGCGGGTCACGAAGTTGATCACGCCGCCCACGTTTTGTGGTCCGTAGCGTACGGAACCGGCACCGCGCACCACGTCGATGCTGTCGAGGTTGCCCGAGGAAATCGGCGCCATGGAGAGTTGCGGCTGACCGTAAGGCGCGAACGCCGCCGGGATGCCGTCGATCAGCACGGTGGAGCGAGGCGACAGGCGCGAAGTCAGGCCGCGCACGCCGACGTTGAGGGAAATGTCGCTGCCACCGGTACCGTTGGCGTCCTGTACCTGCACGCCCGGGACACGTTTGAGTACGTCGCCGACGTTCATCGCGCCCTGCTCGACCATGGCTTCGCGGCGGATCACGGTTCGTGCCCCGGGGTGGTTCTGCACCACGGCGGCATCGGCATCGCCGAGCCAGTTACCGACGACCTTGATGTCAGTCACGCCCAGTTCCAGTGGACCGCTGGCCGCCGATGCTGGTGCCGGCATCAGCGTCACCGAACCTTCATCGATCTGGTATTGCAGGCCGCTGCCTTGCAGCAACTGGCGCAGCGCGTCTTCCGGGGAAAGGTTGCCATCCACCGCCGGAGCCTGCTTGCCGGCGACCAGTTCAGGGCTGAAGAACACCTGAAGCGAGGTTTGCTGGCCCAACTGACTCAGGGCCTGTCCCAAGGGTTGCGCCGGGATGCGGATGGCATCGGCGGCAAAGGCCTGGGGCAGCGCAACGTTGACCGCCAGCGCGAGGGCCAGCGGTAACCAGGGGAGTTTGTTGTTTTTAGCGGTGGAGTTTTTCACGTCGAACGTAATCCTGTGGATCGCAAGAGTGTGCGTTTGTTAATGCAAACCAGTTGCAGTTGAACAGGAAGACGATGAACTCGAAAAAAACCTGAATTTTATTTTGAAATTATTTCCTGACTGCCATCGCCAAGGGTGCGCACGGCCACGGGGAGGATGCTCGGCAAGGCCTTGAGCAGCGCGTCGGTATTGTCGGATTTGAACACGCTGGTCAAGCGCAGATCGCCCACCGCCGCACTGGCGACCTTGAGTGGCTTCTCGCGATAGCGCGAGACCTGCTCGGCGACATCGGCCAGGCTGGCATTGTTGAACACCAGTTTGCCGTTGCGCCAGGCGGTCATTTCCGCCGGGTTGACGGCATAGGCGGCGGCAACTTTGCCCTGGGCATCGACGTGGGTGCCAAGGCCTGCCGTCAGATTGATGAAATCGTTATCGGCGGCGTCGCGACCTTGAACCTTGACGCTGCCCTGCTCCACCACCACCCGGGTTTCGCTGGCGCCATGACGTACGTCGAATCGGGTGCCGGTAACCGTGACCTTGCCGCTGCCCGCCGCGACCACGAAAGGCCGGCCAGTGTCATGCTCGACGCTGAACATCGCTTCGCCTTCAGTCAGCTCGACGTTGCGGCGATCCTTTTCAAAGCGCACCTGAATCCGGCTGCGGCTGTCCAGATCGACCACCGAGCCATCGGGCAACGCCACTTGGCGTCGCTCATTCAGGGCCGTTGAAAACTCGGCGGTATAAGGCGCCGGATGATTCAGGCCGCTGAACAAACCCAGGCCGAGCGCTACCGCCAACACGCTGGCAGCCACCGCGTAACGCAGCACGGGACGACGTTTTTTCAGGGCTGGCGGGGTTTCACACAAAGCACGCAAACGCGCCGCCGGTAGCAGGTCGGCGGCGCTCCACAAGCCCTGGAGCACTTCGAATTCGTTGCGGTGTTGGGGGTGCTGCTCCAGCCAGAGTTGAAACTGACGCCGCATTTCGACATCGGCAACAGGCTCCTGCAAACGCACAAACCACTGCGCCGCGTCATCGCGAACCGCTGTTTGCCCGCACGCACAATCACGAGTATCCATCATGGAAGTTCCTGTTTGGCTGGGGAGGAGAAGGCGCGGCCGGTCATGACTGCAACCCGTCCAGGCGATCGCGCAGATGCCGAAGCGTGCGGATCATATACTTTTCCACCATGTTCTTGGACAGCCCCAGGCGTTCGGCGATTTCGGCCTGGGTCAGGCCCTCGATTTTCTGCCAGACAAACACCTTGCGGCAGTTGACCGGCAGCTCGGTGAGCGCCCGTTCGATGGAATCAGCCAGCTGGATCGCGTGCATGAAATGCTCCGGGTCGCCGGTCGGCGACTCACTGAGATCGATCGCCTCTGACTCCATGGCGCCCCGCCGGTCCTCACGCCGATAACCATCCACGGCAATGTTGCGCGCGGTCTGGTGCAAATACGCCCGGGGCTGCTGCACCACCGCCGAATCGGACTCAAGCACCCGCACGAAGGTATCGTGGGCCAGGTCCTCGGCCTGCTGACGATTCCTCAGGCGACGGGTCCAGGTGCCAACCAACTCTTCGTAATGCTCGAAAAAGCCGTGTCTGCGGGGCAGCTTGAGGGTCATTGCGGTGTGCTGTGGAGACGGGGCGTTAATAGTAATGCTTCCTATTAACTTGAAGCAATGGTTTGCGTCCGCCACACAGGGCACTTTATCCCCTTGCCATTGTGCATTTCGTCAGGAAAGCTCAATTGCGGCACGGAACCAAAGAAATCTGGCAGGCATTCAAATGCAGCCATTGACTGGTTGTAACAAAGTGCAGAAATGCCCGTACCCGGCTTTCACCCAGGAATTCACACATGCTCAGCCCCAAAGCATCGCCCAAGAGAACACCGCTGGCCCGCCTCGCCCTGGCCATCACCCTGAGCACCCTCGGCCTGCCGTTCTGGGCGGGTAATGCCCAGGCCCACGGCGGTCACGCCGAAATGGTGCCGCTGCAAGCGGGTCTTGAGGAATTTGGCGCCACGGTGAAATGGGACGATTACGCCAACCTGTTCACCATTGCCAAGGACGGGGTCTACCTCAAGGTAAAGCCCGACAGCAAAGTGGCGATGCTCAACGGCAAGCGTATCGAGCTGACGGTGCCGGTGGTGTTCAAGGACCATACGGCGTTCATGTCCAAGGACTTTATCAACCAGGTGTTCCAGTCCGGGCTGGACAAGACCTTCGTCGTCGAGACCCGCCCTAACCCGCTCAACCCCCTGAGCGCAGCTGAAATCACCACGGCAGTGGACATCGTCAAGAAATCGGAAAACTACAAGCCTGGCTTCCGCTTCACCGAAGTCTCGGTCAAGGAACCGCCGAAGGATCAGGTGTGGAACTTCGTCTTCACCGGGCAAAACGTCGCCCAGCCGCGTGAGGCCTCAATCGTGGTGCTCGACGGCAAGCACGTGATCGAAGCCCTGGTCGACCTCGACACGAAAGAACTCAAGTCCTGGAAGCCGATCGAAGGCGCCCACGGCATGGTGCTGCTGGACGATTTCACAACGGTGCAGACGGCTGTGGAAACCAGCCCGGAATACGCCCAGGCCCTGGCCAAGCGCGGCATCAACGATGTGAAAAAGGTTGTGGCCACGCCGCTGACTGTCGGTTTCTTCGACGGCAAGGACGGCCTGGCGCAGGACAAGCGCCTGCTGAAAATCGTCAGCTACCTCAACACCGGTGATGGCAACTACTGGGCGCACCCGATTGAAGGCCTGGTGGCGATTGTCGACCTGGAACAGAAGAAGCTGATCAAGATCGAAGACGAAGCGCTCATTCCGGTGCCGATGAAACCGACGCCGTATGACGGTCGCGGACGCCAGGGCGTCGCAGTCAAACCGCTGGAAATCATCGAGCCCGAGGGCAAGAACTACACCATCAGCGGTAACAGCATTCACTGGCAGAACTGGGACTTCCATGTTCGCCTCGATTCGCGGGTCGGGCCGATCCTGTCCACCGTCACCTACGACGACAAGGGCAAGAAACGCAAGATCATGTACGAAGGCTCGCTGGGCGGCATGATCGTGCCTTACGGCGACCCGGACGTCGGTTGGTACTTCAAGGCCTACCTCGACTCCGGCGACTACGGCATGGGCACCCTGACCTCGCCGATTGCCCGTGGCAAAGACGCCCCGCAAAACGCCGTGCTGCTGGACGCCACCATCGCCGACTACACCGGCGCACCGACCGTAATCCCGCGCGCCATCGCGGTGTTCGAACGCTACGCCGGCCCGGAATACAAACACCAGGAAATGGGCCAGCCCAACCTCAGCACCGAGCGCCGTGAGCTGGTGGTGCGCTGGATCAGCACCGTGGGCAACTACGACTACATCTTCGACTGGGTCTTCCAGCAGAACGGCACCATCGGCATCGACGCCGGCGCCACCGGTATCGAAGCGGTCAAGGGCGTGAAATCGAAAACCATGCACGAAGACACCGCCAGGGAAGACACGCGCTACGGCACCCTGCTGGACCACAACATCGTCGGCACCACGCACCAGCACATCTACAACTTCCGCCTCGATATGGACGTGGACGGCGAGCAAAATTCGTTGGTGGAAGTGAACCCGGTGGTGTTGCCCAACGACCGTGGCGGGCCACGCACCAGCACCATGCAGACTGAAACCAAAGTGGTCGGCAACGAGCAGCAGGCGGCGCAGAAGTTCGACCCGTCGACCGTGCGCCTGCTGACCAACTTCAGCAAGGAGAACAAGGTCGGCAACCCGGTTTCCTATCAGCTGATCCCTTATGCCGGCGGCACGCACCCGGTGGCCAAGGGTGCCAACTTCGGCAAGGACGAATGGCTCTACCACCGCCTGAGTTTCATGGACAAGCAGCTGTGGGTGACGCAATACAACCCGGAGGAAAAGTACCCGGAAGGCAAATACCCGAACCGCTCGGACAAGGACTCGGGCCTGGGACAGTTCACCCAAGACAACCACTCCATCGAGAACACCGACGACGTGGTCTGGCTGACCACCGGCACCACCCACATCGCCCGTGCCGAAGAGTGGCCGATCATGCCGACCGAGTGGGTGCATGTGCTGCTCAAGCCGTGGAATTTCTTCGATGAAACGCCGACCCTGAACCTCAACGCACCGAAGTAACCAGGTCGAACGCAATACCTGTGGGAGCGAGCTTGCTCGCGATGACGGAGTGTCAGTCGACTTAAATGTTAACTGACACTCCGCAATCGCGAGCAAGCTCGCTCCCACAGGGTCAAGCGGTGTTCATGCAAACCATCAAGCATGCCGCTTGCGATACTCCCCCGGCGCAATGCCGAAGCGCGACTTGAACGCGGTGGAGAAGTAGCTCGAATCGGAAAACCCCCACGAATACCCCAGCACCGACAACTTCTCCTCCTTGCCCGATTGGCGCAGGGATTCGGCGCACAGGTCCAGGCGGCGGTTCTTGATGTAGCGCGCGACCACCAACCCTTTCTTGGCAAACATCCGGTACAGGCCACGGGTGGACATGCCGACTTCCCGCGCCAGCCATTCCGGGCACAGGTCTTCGGAGCGAATGTTTTCGTCGATGCAGGTGAGCGTCTTGCGAAAGATCCGCTCATGGGCATCGGTGCAATCGTCGGCCTGGCTGATCGCCGGGCGCAGCAGACTGACAATCGCCTCCAGGGTCGCTTCGCTTTCCTGTCGGGTCAGGTGCTGCTGGCGGGTGGCATCGAGGATCAACCGGTGCGAGAGCATCGCGATGGGCGAGGTTGCGGCAATCCGGTGGCCGCACTTGACCTGATTGAAACGCAGGGTTTGCTCGACCAGTTGATAGGGCAGGATCAGCGACAACTGCCGAGAGTTTTCGCCATAAGTGAAGTCGCTGGGCCGCGAAGCATCGATTAGCGTGATGTCGCCGGGGGACAGCAAGACCTTGTCGTCGCCTTGGGCCATGCCCGCCGTGCCGTCGAGTTGGAACACCGCAAAATACTTGCCGCCCTCGCCCGCCGCGACTTCCTGGGGCGTACGGTACAAACGCGCCTGGCACACGTCGACGAAACTGAGTTTGAGCGCATCGCTCTGGTATTCGCGGATACGTCCGGCAAACTCGCTGCCCAGGGGTTGTGCGTTGAAGGCGCCACAGATCTGGTTGATCTGATGGATCCACTGGTCGAACCCATCATGGCGCTGTGCTGTTGTAGAAATCATGTCAGGCCTCACGCAGGCTTATTTTTATTGTCTACGTCAATCCACACGACATCGGATGCTTCGAGTCTCCTGAACCGCACCACTCCCTGAACAATGACGTGCTATTTCAGTCCGCCAAAACGCCGATAGAAGCTTTCACCCACATCCGGCAACGGGCCGTCGGCCGTTTCCAGTGCGGCGTTCAGCCATTCTTCGGCCTTGGCGTAAATCAAACGGTAAATGTTGCGGCACAACTGGCGGGCGGCGCGGCCTTCCCAATCGCCGGGCAGCAACTCGTCCGGCAGTTGCGGGTCGCGCAGCAGCAGCTTGCGGTACTCGTGAATCAGCAGCACCCGCGCCAGGAAGCAGTCGGCCGGTTGCAGGTTTTCCTGCTCGCGCAGGGCTTGCCACAGCGGCCGGAACAGCTGGATGAACTCGCTGTAGTGCGCGGCCAGCTCCTCGATGTTCCAGCTCTCGCGCACCTGCAGGCGCAGGGCCTTGGAGGCTAGTACGTCCTGGGCGGTGGTTTCGAAGACAATGGTGTCTTCCTGCGCGCCGAGGTCGAGCAGGGTCGCGTTGACGTCGGAACGGTCGCTGCGCGGACAGGCCAACACCACCGGCGAAATCGCGCCGAAACCTTGCCACTCCAGTTCTTCACGCACCTGTTTGCGTTTGTCCTGGGTCAGCTGCGAGAGCATCACCAGGCACCAGGAGCCATCCCAGGCCGGCATCGTGGTGCTGTAGACCCGCTTGAAGGCCTTGTCGAAACGCCGGCGACCGGTGCCGGTCAGGCTGTAGTAACTGCGGCGACCGACCTTCTCGGCGGTCAGCCAGCCTTCTTTGGTCAGGCGAAAAATCGAGGTGCGAATCAGCCGCTCGTTGATGCCGATGGGCTCGAGCAACTGAATCAGGCTGCCCAGCCAGACGGTGCCGCCATGGGGTTCGATGGCATCCCCGTACAACGTGATGATCAAGGAACTGGCGCGGATTGGCGTCTGCTCCTGGAAGCGGGTAATCAGATGGTTCAAGGGAGTCAGGGACGACATGAGCGTTCCGTGTAAAAAAAGAAAAGGAATATACCGAAACTCTGCCTGTTAATCGCATCCACCTGTAGGAGCGAGCCTGCTCGCGAAAAACGTCCGGACAACACGGGCATTCAGACAGCCCGCGTCATCGTTGACGTCCATCGCGAGCAAGCTCGCTCCTACAAAGGGATTTGTATTCACTGGGAACTGCCCTTGGGCCGCACCCCCCTGTCGCTGATGCGCGGGCGATCAGCTTCCGGCTCGGCCAGCGGCTCGCAGACCTGCATCTGTTCCAGGCAACGCTTGGCCAACTCCTGATACTCACGTGTGCCCGCCTGCTTCCACGCCACTTCCTGATCGCTGAGGCTGCGCTTGACGCTGGCCGGTGCGCCCATGACCAGCGACTGCTCCGGGCATTCGAAACCGGCCTTGACGAACGCCGCCGCCGAAACGAATGAACGCGGACCGATCCGGGCGTTGTCCATCACCACCGCATTCATGCCCACCAGCGCATCGGCGCCAATCCGGCAACCGTGCAGCACCGCACCGTGGCCGATGTGGCCATTGCGCTCGACCACGGTGTCGCTGTCGGGGAAACCGTGCATCACGCAGGTGTCCTGCAGGTTGGCGCCCTCTTCCAGCACGATCCGCCCGAAATCCCCGCGCAGGCTGGCCAGCGGGCCGACATAGCAATGGGGACCGATGATCACGTCACCGATCAATACGGCGGACGGATGCACATAAGCGCTCGGATCAACCACCGGAGTCAGGCCATCAAGGCTGTAGCAGGTCATGGAAGCTTCCTTCACAAAGCGATGCAAATAATGACTCATTTTGTATCACATCACTTTTAACAGCACAAAGACTAAAAACCGTATCACTTGAAATACACCTTTCCGACGAATGCCAGCACATCTCCAAAATCACCATAAAACCCAATGTTTTCTAGGCATAACCCGCTATCAGCACCCCTTCAGCAGGAAGATGAAAAATCTAAACGCACACCAATAAGACACATTAAATCAATTTTCGTATTGCATTTACGTATCACGTTATAGCTATACTTGGGCAAAACCGGCCCCTGCGGCCGATCCAATAACGAGCCGGCACCCCGCCGAGCGTGCACCGTGAGAGCATCCGCCATGCCTCTGACCCTTGCCGTCGAATTGATCGAGCCTGGCGTCCGCCTGATTACCCTGCAGCGCCCGCAAGCCCTGAACGCCCTGAACACCGAGTTGCTGGGCGAACTGGCCGCTGAACTGAACATCGCGCAAGCCGACCCCGACACCCGCGCCGTGGTGCTCACCGGCAGCCGCAAAGCCTTCGCCGCCGGTGCCGACATCAAGGAAATGGCCGAGCGCGATCTGGTCGGCATCCTCGACGACCCGCGCCAGGCCTCGTGGCAAGCCATTACTCGCTTCAGCAAACCGCTGATCGCCGCGGTCAACGGCTTTGCCCTCGGCGGTGGCTGCGAACTGGCGATGCACGCCGACATCATTATTGCCGGCGAAGACGCCCGCTTCGGCCAGCCGGAAATCAACCTCGGGATCATGCCCGGCGCCGGTGGTACCCAACGTCTGCTGCGCGCCGTCGGCAAATCCATGGCCATGCAAATGGTGCTGACGGGCGAGCCGATCGACGCCCGTCAGGCCCAGCGCGTCGGTCTGGTCAGCGAAGTGACCCAGCCGGAATTTACCGTCGAGCGCGCCCTGCACATCGCTCACAGCATTGCGGCCAAGGCGCCACTGGCGGTGCGCCTGGCCAAGGAAGCGCTGCTCAAGGCCATGGACACGGACCTGGCCAGCGGCCTGCGTTTCGAGCGTCACGCCTTCACCGTGCTGGCCGGCACCCGCGACCGCGACGAGGGCATTGCGGCCTTCCAGGAAAAGCGCAACCCGATTTTCACCGGGCAATAAAGCGGCCACTGACATCCGAATTCGAACGACTGCCAAGAGAACGCCAAGACCATGAACTTCGAACACATCCTGTTTTCCATCGAGGCCGGCGTCGCCCTGCTCAGCCTCAACCGGCCAGACCAGCTCAACAGCTTCAACACCCAGATGCATGGCGAAGTGAAGGAAGCGCTCAAGCAAGTGCGGCAAAACCCGGACGTGCGCGTGCTGCTGCTGACCGGTGAAGGTCGCGGCTTCTGCGCCGGGCAGGACCTGAGCGACCGCAATGTCGCGCCAGGCAGCGCCGTGCCGGATCTGGGCGAGTCCATCGAGAAGTTCTACAACCCGCTGATCCGCCAGTTGCGCGACCTGCCGCTGCCGGTGATCTGCGCGGTCAACGGCGTGGCCGCCGGCGCCGGCGCCAACATTCCGCTGGCCTGTGACCTGGTACTGGCGGCGCGTTCGGCCAGTTTCATCCAGGCGTTCTGCAAGATTGGCCTGATCCCTGATTCAGGCGGCACCTGGACCCTGCCGCGTCTTGTGGGTATGGCTCGGGCCAAGGCTTTGGCACTACTGGGCAACCGTCTAACCGCCGAACAAGCCGAGCAATGGGGCTTGATTTACCAGTGTGTGGACGACGCCGATTTGCGCGACGAAGCGCTGAAACTGGCCCGCCACCTCGCAACCCAGCCGACCTACGGTCTGGCACTGATCAAGCGCGGCCTCAACGCCAGCCTGAGCAACAGCTTCGACGAACAGCTTGAACTGGAAAAAGACCTGCAACGTCTGGCCGGGCGCAGCGAGGACTACCGCGAAGGCGTCGGCGCCTTCATGGAAAAACGCACCCCAAGTTTCAAGGGACGCTGAGCCATGACCGCATTGAACACATCTGCACGCATCGCCGTGATCGGCGCCGGGGCCATGGGTGCCGGTATCGCCCAGGTGGCGGCCCAGGCCGGCCATCCGGTCTTGCTGCTGGACAATCGTCCCGGCGCAGCCGCCCAAGCGATTGAAGGCATCGACCGACAATTGGGCAAGCGAGTCGAGAACGGCAAGCTGTCGGCCGAGTCGCGCAGCGCCACCGTTGCGCGCCTGCAAGCGGTGGAAGCCATCGAAACCCTGGCCGACTGCGATCTGATCATCGAAGCCATCGTCGAGAACCTTGAGGTCAAACGCGCGCTGTTCCGCCAGCTCGAAGGCATCTGCGGCGAGCATTGCATCCTCGCCAGCAACACTTCGTCGCTGTCGATCACCAGCATCGCCGCACAGCTTGATCATCCACAGCGCCTGCTCGGCCTGCACTTCTTCAACCCGGCACCGGTGATGGCGCTGGTGGAAGTCGTCTGCGGCCTGGCCAGCGATCCGGCACTCGCCGAGTGCCTGTACGACACCGCCAAAGCCTGGGGCAAAAAACCGGTACACACCCGCTCCACACCGGGCTTCATCGTCAACCGCGTGGCCCGGCCGTTCTATGCAGAAAGCCTGCGGATGCTGCAGGAAGGCGCGGCCGATTGCCCAACCCTGGATGCGCTGATGCGCGAGGCCGGTGGTTTTGCCATGGGCGCGTTCGAACTGACCGACTTGATCGGCCATGACGTCAACTACGCCGTGACCTGCTCGGTGTTCGACGCTTATTACCAGGACACACGCTTCCTGCCGTCGCTGATCCAGAAAGAACTGGTGGATGGCGGGCGTCTGGGACGTAAAAGCGGACAGGGTTTCTACAGCTACGCCCAAGGCGCCGAACGCCCGCAAGCAGGTGAAATCAGCAGCAGCGCGAGCGTCGAGACTTGTATCGCCGAAGGTGACCTTGGCATCGCCCAGGGTTTGCTGGCGCGCTTGAGCGAGCAAGGTGTCGAAGTCATCCGGCGCGACGGCCGCGGATTGCTGCGAGTGGGTGACGCGGTGCTGGCCCTGAGCGATGGCCGCATGGCCTGCCAGCGTGCCCGGGAAGACGGGCTGCGCAACCTGATCCTGCTCGATCTGGCGTTCGATTACGGCAATGCCAAACGCATCGCTATCAGCCATGCGGCAGGCATTGATCCGCTGGCCCTCGAACAAGGCGTTGCTCTGCTGCAACGGGCCGGCCTCATGGTCAGCCTGCTCAGCGACAGCCCGGCCCTCGCCGTCCTGCGCACTGTGGCCATGCTCGCCAACGAAGCCGCCGACGCCCTGCTGCAAGGCGTGGCCTCGGCCACCGACATCGATCTGGCCATGCGCGCCGGGGTCAATTATCCACAGGGGCCGCTGGCCTGGGCCGATGCCATTGGCCTTTCGCACATTCTTGAAACGCTGGAAAACCTGCAAGCCAGTTATGGCGAAGAACGCTACCGGCCGTCGCTGCTGCTGCGCCGTCGCGCCACCGAAGGGAGAACATTCCATGACTAACCATGAAGCCATGACCCTGGCCAGTGAATGCGCGCAATCGCTGCTCCAGCGCGACGCCGCCAGCCAGGCCATGGGCATGCGCCTGCTCTCGGCCGGCCCCGGTTGCGCGCGAGTGGGCATGGCGGTGCGGGCCGACATGATCCAGGGTCACGGCACCTGCCACGGCGGCTACCTGTTCGCCCTCGCCGATTCGGCATTCGCCTTTGCCTGCAACAGTTACAACGAAGCCACCGTGGCCATCGGTTGCAGCATCGACTACATCGCCCCGGCGCGCCTGGGTGACACGCTGAACGCCGACTGCATCGAGCAGAGCCGTTCGGGTCGCACCGGCAACTACGACGTGCGCATCGAAAACCAGCAGGGCCAGTTGATCGCCCTGTTCCATGGCAAATCCTACAAAGTGCGCGGCCCGGTGCTGACGCAGGAGAACCCGAATGAATGACGCCCTGATCATCGACGCAGTCCGGACCCCGATTGGCCGTTACGCCGGTGTCCTGAGCAGCGTGCGCGCCGACGACCTCGGCGCGGTACCGCTGCGCGAACTGCTGCGCCGCCACCCGCAAGTGGACTGGAACACGGTTGACGACGTGATCTACGGCTGCGCCAACCAGGCCGGCGAAGACAACCGCAACGTCGCGCGCATGTCGGCACTGCTGGCCGGGTTGCCGGTCAGCGTGCCGGGCACCACCCTCAATCGCCTGTGCGGCTCCGGGCTCGATGCCATCGGCACCGCCGCCCGCGCCATTCGCAGTGGCGAAACCGGGCTGATGCTGGTCGGTGGCGTTGAATCCATGTCCCGTGCGCCACTGGTGATGGGCAAGGCCGAGCAGGCGTTTTCACGTGCAGCCGAGGTCTTCGACACCACCATCGGCTGGCGCTTCGTCAATCCGCTGATGAAAAAGGCCTATGGCATCGACTCCATGCCGGAAACGGCAGAGAACGTCGCCGAACACTTCAACATCTCCCGGGCCGACCAGGACGCCTTCGCCTTGCGCAGCCAGCAACGCGCTGCCGCTGCCCAGGCCAGCGGGCGTCTGGCCAAAGAGATTGTCGCGGTGGAAATCCCCCAGCGCAAAGGACCGGCTAAGGTGGTCGAGCACGACGAGCACCCACGCGGCGACACTACCCTTGAGCAGCTTGCCAAACTGGGCACGCCGTTCCGCGAAGGCGGCAGCATCACCGCCGGCAACGCCTCCGGGGTCAACGACGGGGCCTGCGCGCTGTTGCTGGCCAGCCCGGAAGTCGCCAAACGCCACGGCCTGACCGCCCGTGGCCGGGTCGTGGCCATGGCCACGGCTGGCGTTGAACCACGGATCATGGGCATCGGCCCGGTGCCAGCCACCCGCAAGGTGCTGGAGGTGGCCAACCTGAGCCTGGCCGACATGGACGTGATCGAGCTCAACGAAGCCTTCGCCGCACAGGGCCTGGCGGTGCTGCGCGAACTGGGCCTGAACGACACCGATCCGCGGGTCAACCCCAACGGCGGCGCCATCGCCCTGGGCCACCCGTTGGGCATGAGCGGCGCACGCTTGGTCACCACCGCCCTGCATGAGCTTGAAGAACGGAACGGCCGCTACGCCCTGTGCACCATGTGCATCGGTGTCGGCCAGGGGATCGCGCTGATCATCGAGCGTCTATCCCACTAAAGAATCGCGATTCCCGGGGAGCCGAGAGGTATCCTTGGGGCATGCACTCAAAGCCCTTGTGCAAAAGGGCTGGAACACAAAAACAATTCGAGTGAACACATGAACATGCCAATTGCCCAAGCCGTGCTGAACCCTGTGCTGGACCCGCTGGAAACCGCCAGCATCGACGAGCTGCGCCAGCATCAGCTGGAGCGCCTGCGCTGGAGCCTGAACCACGCCTACAACAACGTGCCGCTGTACCGTCAGCGCTTCGATGCGCTGGGCGTGCACCCCGACGACATCAAGTCCCTGGACGACCTGGCGAAATTCCCTTTCACCACCAAGTCCGACCTGCGGGACAACTACCCCTACGGCATGTTTGCCGTGCCGATGCACGACATCGTGCGCCTGCACGCGTCCAGCGGCACCACCGGCAAACCGACCGTGGTCGGCTACACCCAGAATGACATCGACACCTGGGCCAATGTGGTGGCCCGCTCGATCCGCGCCGCTGGTGGCCATCGTGGCGACAAAGTACACATTTCCTACGGCTACGGCCTGTTCACCGGCGGCCTCGGCGCGCACTACGGCGCCGAACGCCTGGGCTGTACGGTGATCCCGATGTCCGGTGGCCAGACCGAAAAACAGGTGCAGCTGATCAAGGATTTCCAGCCGGACATCATCATGGTCACGCCGTCCTACATGCTCAACATCGCCGATGAAATCGAGCGCCAGGGCATCGACCCGCACAAACTGGCCCTGCGCCTGGGCATCTTCGGCGCCGAGCCGTGGACCGCCGAACTGCGCAGCGCCATCGAGGCACGTATGGGCATCACCGCCCTGGACATCTACGGCCTCTCGGAAATCATGGGCCCGGGCGTGGCCATGGAATGCGCCGAAACCAAGGACGGCCCGACCATCTGGGAAGACCACTTCTACCCGGAAATCATCGACCCGGTCACCGGCGAAGTACTGCCGGACGGGCAGATGGGCGAACTGGTGTTCACCTCGCTCAGCAAAGAAGCCCTGCCGATGATCCGCTACCGCACCCGCGACCTGACGCGCCTGCTGCCGGGTACGGCGCGGCCGATGCGGCGCATCGACAAGATCACCGGGCGCAGCGATGACATGCTGATCATCCGTGGCGTTAACGTGTTTCCGACGCAGATCGAGGAGCAGGTTCTGAAAGTCAAACAACTTGCCGAGTGTTATGAGATTCATCTGTATCGCAATGGCAACCTGGACAGCGTTGATGTGCATGTCGAGCTCAAGGCTGAGCACCAGCACCTGGGCGATGAACAGCAGAAGGCTGTTTGCGGGGAATTGAGCCGGCATATCAAGACGTACATCGGGATCAGTTCGCGGATCGTTTTGCAGCCGTTCCATTCGATCAAGCGATCCGAGGGCAAGGCTTGCCACGTGGTGGATAAACGTCCGAAAGCATGACTGCTGCACCCTTTATGGCCCCGCTTTTTGCGGGGCTTTTTTTTGCCAGGGCTTTACCGACTCTGGCGCCGATCACTATTCCTGTGGGAGCGAGCTTGCTCGCGATGGCTTTGTGTCAGGCGACGTGTTTTTTACGGGTGTACATATCCATTGCTGCGGTAACGGCCACTTAGGGTTCCGCCCTTACGGCGGGTCACTTGGAAAAGCGGAGCGCCGCCCGGCCCCAAGTAACCAAGGGCTCTTGCCCCTGACATTCGGTGCCTCGCTTAGGCTCGGCATGCCGGCCGGCCTGTTTGCTGGGTTCGTTCGATTGTGATGTACCTCGTCGACTGCCAGGTCGCTATCGCGAGCAAGCTCGCTCCCACAGGTATCGAGTACATCTGCAAGATTTCGGTCGGCTGGCAGGCCGCCTTCGCGGGCAAGCCCGCTCCCACAGGGGTTGGGGACATCTGCAAAAACCAGGTCGGCTGTCAGGCCGCCATCGCGAGCAAGCTCGCTCCCACAGAAGAGCAAAGGCAGATCGGCGTACACAAACGCTCTTCACCACTCATCAGGCCGAGCGTTAGCTCGCCTGCAGCTCTTGATCTTGATCCACCCGCCCCTTCGGGAGGCTGAGTGGAGGTATTCATCCGGGGATTGGCGCGCCGCGCCGTTCGACGCAGTCGAACACATTGCATGTAGGTGCAGCGAAGCAAACCGGAGGGCAATGCCCCCGGATGAATGCCGGAGCGAAGGAACGCCGAGCCTTAGCGAGGGGCCGGACGCTCGGGGCGAGCCTTTTTTTGCTTACTTTTTTTTGGCGTTTGAAAAAAAAGTGAGTCGCCGTAAGGGCGAAACCGCCAGTGGCCGTTACCGAAGAAATGGATATGTACGCCGACCTCTCTCCCCCAATCATCCCAAAGCGATACAAAAAACAATTACGACACGTCATTTTGTGTTTGATATTAAATTCTGTATCGCTTATAAAGTTCTCCATGCCCCAGAACAGATTCAAGGCGGGAACTCAAAAATGTACGCACAGCTCGTAGAAACCGGCGTAAAGCGCATCAAGGACCTCTCGGAAATGTCCGAACAGGAACGCGCCTTCCAGGAAAAAATCGATTCAGAAATCAAGATCGAAGCCAAGAACTGGATGCCAGATGCCTACCGCCAGACCCTGATCCGGCAAATTTCCCAGCACGCCCACTCCGAAATCGTCGGCATGCTGCCCGAAGGCAACTGGGTCACCCGCGCGCCAAGCCTCAAACGCAAACTGCAACTGATGGCCAAGATCCAGGACGAAGCCGGCCACGGCCTCTACCTGTACAGCGCCATGGAAACCCTGGGCGCCGACCGCGATGAAGAAATCTCCAAGCTGCACAGCGGCAAGGCCAAGTACTCGAGCATCTTCAATTACCCGACGCTGAACTGGGCCGACATGGGCGCGGTGGGCTGGCTGGTGGATGGCGCGGCGATCGTCAACCAGGTGGTGCTGCAGCGCACCTCCTACGGCCCGTATTCCCGGGCGATGATCCGCATCTGCAAGGAAGAGAGTTTCCACCAGCGCCAGGGCTACGAAATCCTCCTGACCATGATGCGCCACGGTAACCAGGCGCAAAAAGACATGGTCCAGGACGCGATCAACCGCCTGTGGTGGCCGTCGCTGATGATGTTTGGCCCAAGCGATGAACATTCGCCGAACAGCGCCCAGTCCATGGCCTGGAAAATCAAGCGCCAGAGCAACGATGAACTGCGCCAGCGCTTCATCGACCAGACCATCCCGCAGCTGGAGCTTTTGGGCTGCACCTGCCCCGACCCGGACCTGAAGTGGAACGCCGAGCGCGGCCACTACGACTTCGGCGAAATCCAGTGGAACGAATTCTACGAAGTGCTCAAGGGCAACGGCCCGTGCAACCAGGAACGCGTCGCCACCCGCCGCAAGGCGATCGAAGACGGCGCCTGGGTTCGTGAAGCCGCCGTCGCCCACGCCCGCAAAAAACAAAACAAGAACGCCGCCTGATCCGGCCACCTGATGTGGAGTAACTGAAATGTCCGAGTGGACCCTCTTCGAAGTCTTCGTGCGCAGCAAGCACGGTCTGAACCACAAGCATGTCGGTAGCGTGCACGCCGCCGACACCACCATGGCCATCGAGAACGCGCGCGAGCTCTACACCCGTCGCAGCGAAGGCGTGAGCCTGTGGGTCGTGCCTTCGGCGTTGATCACCGCCTCGTCGCCGGATGAAAAAGACCCGCTGTTCGATCCGTCGGACGACAAGGTCTACCGCCACGCCAGCTTCTACGAGCTGCCGGCCGAAGTCGGGCACATGTGAGGTCGACCATGGACAACAAGACCGATCTGATCGAATACCTGCTGCGCCTCGGCGACAGCGCCCTGATCCAGGGCCAGCGCCTGTGCCAATGGTGTGGCAAGGCCCCGGCGCTGGAAGAAGAACTGGCGCTGATGAACGTCGGCCTCGACCTGGTGGGCCAGGCGCGCAACTGGCTGGAGTACGCCGCCGAGCTGCTGGACGACGGCCGTGATGCCGATCACCTGGCGTTTCGTCGTGACGAGCGCGCCTATCGCAACCTGCTGCTGGTGGAACAACCCAACGGCGACTTCGCGATAACCATGCTCAAGCAGTTCCTCTATGACGCCTGGCATTTGCCGGTGCTGCAGGGCCTGAGCCAGTCCAGCGACGAGCGTATCGCCGGGATTGCCGCCAAAGCCGTGAAGGAAGTGACTTATCACCTGCGCCGCTCCGGCGAGTGGGTCGAGCGTCTGGGTGACGGCACCGAGGAAAGCCACAAGCGCATGCTCGCGGCGATCCCCGAGGTGTGGCGCTTCACCGTGGAACTGATCGCCGCCGATGACAGCGAACAGCGCCTGTGCGCAGCCGGCATCACTCCGGACATCGCCAACGTCGCCGCGAAGTGGCAAGCCAAAGTCGAGCAGATCTTCACCAGCGCCACCCTGCCCGTCCCCGCGGCGCCGAGCTATTTCTACCTGAATGCACGCAAGGGCCTGCACACCGAACACTTAGGGATCCTGCTGGCCGAAATGCAGTGCCTGCCACGAGCGTACCCCGATGCAACCTGGTGAGCTGATCGCCAGCGACCTCGGCGCCCGGCCGGCTCAACCGACCGACCTGGCTGCCGCGTGGGCGATCCTGTGCGAGGTCATGGACCCGGAAGTGCCAGTGGTCAGCGTGGTCGACCTGGGCATCGTCCGCGATCTCGACTGGCAGGCCGGTCACCTTCACGTGGTGGTCACGCCGACCTACTCCGGTTGCCCGGCCACCGAAGTGATCGAAAGCGACATCCGCGAAGCCCTGGAACTCGCCGGATTCAAGGCGCCGCATTTGGAGCGCAAGTTGACCCCGGCCTGGACCACCGACTGGATCAGCGACAGCGGCCGCGAACGCCTGCGCGCTTACGGCATCGCGCCGCCCGAGGGCAGCACCAGCAAGCGCAGCCTGCTCGGCGAGAACCCGCAGGTTGTGTGCCCGCAATGCGGCAGCGCCCACACCGAGGTGCTCAGCGAGTTCGGCTCCACAGCCTGCAAGGCCCTGTACCGCTGCGTCGATTGCCGGGAACCGTTCGACTATTTCAAGTGCATCTGAGCGGCGAATCGGCCGTCCCAGCTGGAGAACAACAATGAGCAAATTTCACAGCCTGACCATCAAGGACGTGCGCGCCGAGACCCGTGACGCGGTGTCCATCGCCTTCGAGATTCCGCAGGACCTGCAAGACAGCTTCCATTTTACCCAGGGCCAACACCTGGTGATGCGCACCCAACTGGACGGCGAAGAAGTACGCCGCTCCTACTCGATCTGCACCGGGGTCAACGACGGTGAGCTGCGCATCGCCGTCAAGCGTGTTACCGGCGGACGCTTCTCGGCATTTGCCAACGAACAGCTGAAAGCCGGGCACACCCTGGAAGTGATGCCGCCCGCCGGGCATTTCTGCGTCGAACTCGACCCGGCGCGCCATGGCAACTACCTGGCCGTGGCGGCAGGCAGCGGCATCACGCCGATCCTGTCGATCATCAAGACCACCCTGGAAACCGAGCCCCACAGCCGCGTCACCCTGTTGTACGGCAACCGCTCCAGCTCCGGCGCGCTGTTCCGCGAACAGCTCGAAGACCTGAAAAACCGCTACCTGCAACGCCTGAACCTGATCTTCGTGTTCAGCCGCGAGCAGCAGGATGTCGACCTGTACAACGGCCGGATCAACGCCGAGAAATGCGAGCAGCTGTTCAGCCGCTGGCTCGACGTCAAGGCCCTCGACGCCGCCTTCATCTGCGGCCCGCAGGAAATGACCGAGACCGTGCGCGACAGCCTCAAGGCCAAGGGCATGGCGCCCGAACGCATTCACTTCGAACTGTTCGCCGCCGTCGGCAGCCAGCAAAAACGCGAAGCCCGTGAGGCGGCGCGCCAGGTGGATTCAGCGGTCAGCCAGATCACCGTCATCAGCGATGGCCGCGCCCTGGCGTTCGACCTGCCGCGCAACAGCCAGAGCATCCTCGATGCGGGTAACGAGCAAGGTGCGGAACTGCCCTACTCGTGCAAGGCCGGTGTGTGCTCGACCTGCAAGTGCAAGGTCATCGAGGGCGAAGTGGAAATGGACAGCAACCACGCCCTGGAAGACTACGAAGTGGCCGCCGGCTACGTGCTGTCGTGCCAGGCCTTCCCGATCAGCGACAAGGTGGTGCTGGATTTCGATCAGCTCTGATATCCGCCTCACGCAAAACCCTGTGGGAGCGAGCTTGCTCGCGATAGCGGTGGGTCAGCCACCATCAATGCTGAATGTAATGGCCTCATCGCGAGCAAGCTCGCTCCCACAGGGGGCCGGTGATTCGGCACGAATACAACGTTTCACCCACAACAAAAAAAACAAAGGAGCGCGCGTCATGACACCCCAGGAAATAGAACTCATCGGCCAGCACCCGGATTTCATCCAGCTGGTTCGTCGCAAACAGAAGCTGTACTGGTCACTGAGCCTGGCCATGCTGGTGATCTATTACGGCTTCGTGCTGCTGGTGGCTTTCTCCCCTTCTACCCTCGGCCAATCCCTGAGCGGCGGCGTGACCACCGTGGGCATGCTGGTGGGTGTCGTCATCGTCGGGCTGGCCTTTGCGCTGACCGGTTTCTATGTCTATCGCGCCAACAACGTGATCGATCCGCTGAATGAAAAACTCAAGCAGGAGTGCGCCCGATGAACCGCCTTCTTGCACTGTTCCTGCTGCCGCTGGCGGCTGTCACTGATGTTGCGATGGCCGCCGATGGCGTGGCCCGCCCATTGAATTGGAACGCCATCGGCATGTTCCTGGTGTTCGTGTTGTTCACCCTTGGTGTGACACGCTGGGCGGCACTGCGTACCCGCTCCACCAGCGATTTTTACACCGCTGGCGGCGGCATGACCGGTTTCCAGAACGGTCTGGCGATTGCCGGCGACATGATCTCGGCAGCCTCGTTCCTCGGCATCTCCGCGATGATGTTCCTCAATGGCTACGACGGTTTGCTCTACGCCCTGGGCGTGCTGGCCGGCTGGCCGATCATCCTGTTCCTGATTGCCGAGCGCCTGCGCAACCTGGGCAAATACACCTTTGCCGACGTGGTGTCCTATCGCCTGGAACAGACCCCGGTGCGCCTGACCTCGGCCTTCGGCACCCTGACCGTGGCCCTGATGTACCTCGTTGCGCAGATGGTCGGCGCCGGCAAGCTGATCGAACTGTTGTTCGGCATCGACTACCTCTATGCAGTGATGCTGGTCGGCGTGTTGATGGTGTTCTACGTGACCTTCGGCGGCATGCTCGCCACCACCTGGGTGCAGATCATCAAGGCGGTAATGCTGCTGTTCGGCACCAGCTTCATGGCGTTCATGGTGCTCAAGCACTTCGGTTTCAGCACTGAGGCGATGTTTGCCGGTGCCACCGCCGTGCACGCCAAGGGCAACGCAATCATGGCCCCCGGCGGCTTGCTGTCCAACCCGATCGATGCGATTTCCCTGGGGCTGGGCATGATGTTCGGCACCGCCGGCCTGCCGCACATCCTGATGCGTTTCTTCACCGTCAGCGATGCCAAGGAAGCGCGTAAAAGCGTGTTCTACGCCACCGGTTTCATCGGCTACTTCTACTTGCTGCTGATCATCGTCGGCTTCGGCGCCATCGTCATGGTCGGCACCGATCCAGCGTTCCGTGACGCCAGCGGCGCGATCATCGGCGGCGGCAACATGGTCGCGGTGCACCTGGCCCACGCGGTAGGCGGCAACCTGTTCCTCGGCTTCATCTCGGCGGTCGCCTTCGCCACCATCCTGGCGGTGGTTGCCGGGCTGGCGCTGTCCGGCGCCTCGGCGGTGTCCCATGACCTGTATGCCTGCGTGATGCGCAAGGGCCAGGCCAGCGAGCAACAGGAAATGCGCGTGTCGCGAATCGCCACCCTGTGCATCGGTGTACTGGCGATCGTCCTCGGCCTGCTGTTCGAGTCGCAGAACATTGCCTTCCTTTCGGGTCTGGTGCTGGCCATCGCCGCGTCGGTGAATTTCCCGGTGCTGTTCCTCTCGATGTACTGGAAAGGCCTGACCACCCGCGGCGCCGTCCTCGGCAGTCTGTCCGGACTGGTCTCGGCGATTGTGTTGCTGGTGCTGAGCCCGGCGGTGTGGGTCAACGTGATGCATCACGATAAGGCGCTGTTCCCGTACTCCAACCCGGCCCTGTTTTCCATGAGCCTGGCGTTCTTTAGTGCATGGCTGTTTTCCGTCACCGACACCTCGCCCCGTGCAGCCCTTGAGCGTGGCCGTTATCTGGCGCAGTTCATCCGCTCGATGACCGGCATCGGTGCCACCGGCGCCAGCAAACACTAAACGACGACCGATCAGTTGGCAGGGAATAAAAATAATGAAACCCGCACGTACCACGTCTTGTGAATCACTGTTTTCACTGGCCGCCGCATTGAGTCTGCCCATGATCGCCCCCAGCGCCATGGCCGACTTCATCGGCGACAGCAAGGCCCGCATTGATATGCGCAACCACTACATCAATCGCGATTTCCGTCAGGACAACGCGCCGCAATCCAAAGCCGAAGAATGGGCCCAGGGATTCACTGCGCGCATCGAGTCCGGATTCACGGACGGCACCTTCGGTTTCGGTCTCGACGCGCTGGGGGAGCTGGGGATCAAGCTCGACTCCAGTCCCGACCGCCGTGGCACCGGGCTGCTGCCGTTTGGCCCGCAGAGCCATGAGCCCGACGACGAGTACAGCGAACTGGGCCTGACCGGTAAATTGAAAGTATCCAAAAGCGTGTTGAAACTCGGCACCCTGCAGCCCTTGTTGCCAGTAGCGACTTACAACGACACACGCCTGTTGGGTTCGACATTTGAAGGTGGCTTGCTGACCAGCCAGGAAATCGACGGCCTGACGGTGAATGCCGGACGCCTGACCAAGGCCAACCTGCGGGACTCCTCCAGCAACGATGACATCGGCTTCGGCGCCGCCACCAGCGATCACTTCGACTTCGGCGGCGGCACCTACGCGTTCAGCCCGCAACTGAATGTGAGCTACTACTACGGCAAGCTGGAACAGATCTATCGCCAGCAATTCGCCGGACTGGTGCATACGCAACCGTTGGGCAACGACTTCAACCTGCGCAGCGACCTGCGTTATTTCGACAGCCGCGGTGACGGCGCCGAGCGGGCCGGGCGCATCGACAACCGCAACTTCAACGGCATGTTCACGGTGTCCCACGGCGCCCATAAGGTCAGTGCCGCCTACCAGCAATTGTCCGGCGACAGCGCCTTTCCGTTCCTCAACGGCGGCGATCCATACGTGGTCAACCTGGTGACGTTCAACACCTTCACCCGCGCCGACGAGGACTCCTGGCAACTGCGTTACGACTATGACTTCGCGGCGCAAGGCATTCCCGGCCTGACCTTCATGACCCGCTACACCGACGGTCGCCACGTCAAGGCAGGCACCGTCGACAACGGTCGCGAATGGGAGCGCGACACCGATATCAGCTACGTCGTCCAGAGCGGTGTGTTCAAGAACGTCAGCCTGCGCTGGCGCAACGTGACCTTCCGTTCCGGTAATGGCTTGACTACCGCCCTCGATGAGAACCGGCTGATCGTCGGTTACACCCTGGCGCTTTGGTAATTCCGAAAGGCGCGGCCGCCACCGCGCCACAACCCTTCATAACCAGGAGCAATCGTGATGTCCCCTTCACCTGCACTGCATGCCCCCACCCTGCAAAGCTTCATCGCCGGTCGCTGGATCGGCCAACACGGCGCGCAGGTCCTGCGCAGCGCCATCGACGGCCATGAAATCGCCCGCACCCACGAAGAGCGTCCGGACTTCTCCGAAGCCATCGAGCACGGCCGTCGCCAGGGCATCAGCGGCTTGATGGCGCTGGACTTCCAGCAGCGCGCCCAGCGTCTCAAGGCCCTGGCCCTGTACCTGAGCGAGCGCAAGGAACAGCTCTACGCGATTTCCCACCACAGCGGCGCGACCCGCGCCGACAGCTGGATCGACATCGAAGGCGGCAACAGCACGCTGTTCACCTACGCCAGCCTCGGCTCCCGCGAGCTGCCGTCGGGCAACATCGTCCACGAAGGCCCGGCCATGCAGCTGAGCAAAATGGGCACCTTCGCCGGCACGCACATTCTGGTGCCCCGTGGCGGCCTGGCGGTGCACATCAACGCGTTCAACTTCCCGATCTGGGGCATGCTGGAAAAGTTCGCCCCGAGCTTCCTCGCCGGCATGCCGTGCATCGTCAAGCCGGCCAGCGCCACCAGCTACCTGACCGAAGCCGTGGTGCGCCTGATGGACGAATCCGGCCTGCTGCCGGCGGGCAGCCTGCAACTGATAATCGGCAGCACCGGCGACCTGCTCGACCGCCTGCAAGGCCAGGACGTGGTGACCTTCACCGGTTCCGCCGACACTGCGGCCAAGCTGCGGGTCAACCCGAACCTGATCCGCAATTCGGTGCCGTTCAATGCCGAAGCCGACTCCCTGAACTGCGCGATCCTCGCCCCGGACGTAACCCCGGACGACGAAGAGTTCGAGCTGTTCATCAAGGAAGTCGCCCGGGAAATGACCACCAAGGCCGGGCAGAAATGCACCGCCATCCGCCGCGCCATCGTCCCGGCCAAGCACATTGATGCCGTGGCTACGCGCCTGCGTGATCGCCTGGCCAAAGTGGTGGTCGGCGACCCGTCGGTGGAAGGCGTACGCATGGGCGCACTGGCGTCTCACGATCAGCAGAAAGACGTGGCTGAGCGTCTGGAAAGCCTGTTGCAGAGCAGCGATATGCTGTTTGGTGCCCGCGACGGTTTCGAACCCCGTGGTGAAAACGTCGACAAGGGCGCGTTCTTCGCCCCGACCCTGTTGCAGGCCCGCGACCCCCATGCCGAGGGCGGCGCCCACGATATCGAAGCGTTCGGTCCGGTCAGCACGCTGATGGCCTACGACGATCTCGACGAAGCATTGGCCCTGGCCGCGCGCGGCAAAGGCAGCCTGGTGGCCAGTCTGGTGACCAAGGATCCGCAAATCGCCGCCAAGGCCATCCCGGTCGCGGCTGCCTGGCACGGCCGCTTGCTGGTACTGGATCGCCACTCTGCCGACGAATCCACCGGTCACGGCTCGCCGCTGCCACAACTCAAGCACGGCGGCCCGGGGCGTGCCGGTGGCGGTGAAGAACTCGGCGGCCTGCGCGCGGTGAAACACTACCTGCAACGCGCGGCGGTACAAGGTTCGCCGACCATGCTGGCGGCGGTCACCGGCGAGTACGTGCGCGGGGCCAAGGTCATCGAAACCGACGTGCATCCGTTCCGTCGCCATTTCCAGGACCTGCAGATCGGCGAGTCGCTGCTGACCCACCGCCGCACCGTCACCGAAGCAGATCTGGTGAACTTCGGCTGCCTGTCGGGCGACCACTTCTACATGCACTTCGACGAGATCGCAGCCAAGGAATCGCAGTTCGGCAAGCGCATCGCCCACGGTTACTTCGTGCTTTCGGCGGCGGCCGGGCTGTTTGTTTCCCCCGCGCCGGGGCCGGTACTGGCCAACTATGGCCTGGACACCTTGCGCTTCATCAACCCGGTGGGCATCGGCGACACCATCCAGGCGCGCCTGACTTGCAAACGCAAGATCGACCAGGGCAAGAAGAGCCCGCAGGGCATCCCGCAAGGGGTGGTGGCGTGGGATGTGGAAGTGACCAACCAGCTGGGTGAACTGGTGGCCAGTTATGACATTCTGACCCTGGTGGTCAAACGCGAAGACTGATCTGGATTCCTGGTTGACCACAAATCTCGTGGTCAACCAGCAACCCCTGTAGGAGCGAGCCTGCTCGCGATGGAGGTCAACGATAACGCGGGCAGTCTGACTGAACGCGCTGTCTGGACGTTCTTCGCGAGCAGGCTCGCTCCTACAGGGGGTGAGGTGATTCAGGCGTCAATTGGCGTAGGACATTTCTGTTTTTCCTAGGCTTCGGTCATGCCCGTTGTCCCTCATCCACAACCCACCGTCCCCGTTTTGCTGATATTCATTGCGCAGGTCCTAGGACATTTCCGGGCAAGGTCTTCGGAGATTTCCTTCGAATTGCGGCGATCCGCATGAACTGGTTTGAAAGGTGCTCAATCGATAGTCTTTGGTGGTCACTGAATTTCAGTGGCGGGGTGTAGGAACCTCCAGTTTCCCTAGTACCACGTTGGCGCCAATTACCTGGTTTGCGGCCGTTGAAATGCGTCCGTAAGATCAGCTGCGGCGGCTATGTACGGGCACGCTTCGGCGTGGTCGAGGTGCTAGGGACTCGATATTCCTACCCCGTACATGGCTGCCACCCTAGCCCGTAGGAAGGCTTTCGGTAGCTTCGATTTTCCTTTCCTAGAGTTAGAAAGCATGAAAACCATTCATCCCGATCCACCCTACGAAAAACCAACCCCACACCCCAACAATCGCTTCATGGCACTCACCAGCAATTGCAGTGAAATGCCCACCCTCTTCGTCGACACCCACGCACCGCTCGACATCCTGATGGACGCCGCCAACTACCGAATTCGCGCCGTCACCCAAGTGCTGGAAAACCTGTCCATGCGCGGCTCGATCGAGTGCGAATCCTTCATCCTCAGCGACTTTTCTTTGCTCTGCGCCATCCCGTTGCGCGATGGCTGTGATGTGCTGGATGTGGTCGGGCGACGGTTGCGGGCACGCTGACCAACCCTGTAGGAGCGAGCCTGCTCGCGATGGAGGCCAACGATAACGCGGGCGGTCTGACAGAACGCGTCGTCTGGACGTTCTTCGCGAGCAAGCCCGCTCCCACATTTGATTTGTGCCGAGCTGAAATTCTCAGTGCCTGCGCAACCACTCGATAAACAGCGCAAACAACTCCGACTGCGAACCCACCTCCAGTTTCAGGTACAGGTTCTTGCGGTGCATGCGCACGGTTTCCGGTGAGATGTTCATCTGGCTGGCCGTGGATTTCACCGAATGCCCGCGCAACACCATATGCGCCACTTGCCGCTCACGTTCAGTGAGCAAGTCGCTGCCGAAATGCTCGAACGCCGACTGCACCCGGTGCTTGAGATCATCGCGCATGCCCTGGTCTTTATCGCACTGGATCTCGCGACTGCGCAGCATGCCCCGTTGACTGAATTCGCTGATGAATTCGCGCACCAGCGGTTCCACGGCGCGCAGCAGATTCAGCTGCTCGACGCTCAGGCATTCACCGCCGAAACCCTGATAGAGGCTGACGGAAATCTTCGTGTCATTGCCGATATCGACAATGTAGTAGCTGTCTTCCGAGCAGCCCGCCTTCAGGTAATAGGATTTGTAGTAGTCACTGTCGAAGAAGTTGTCCGGGGCAATTTCCTCAAGGTGATAGAAGCCTTGCGCCAACCCCTGCTCCACCGCCAGGCAGAACGGGTCGAGCAAATAACCCCCGGCAAAATAGCGCTCCAGAATCGAGACCTGATACTCCTGCGCAATCCCGCGCTGATGCAGCAACTGGGGCGCGCGATCCTTACGCTCCAGGCTGATCATCATCGACTCGACGGACACCAGTTGCGCCAACGCCGACGCCAGGTGTTGCAAGGCGTCAGGCTCATCGATACGGGCGAATGCCTCGCGCATTCCCCCATGCCATTTGTGCAATGCCCCGAAGGGCACCGCGATCAGCGTATCGTCGTCTGGTTTGCTCATGCCCCGCAGTCTAGCGGCTGGACACGCCCTTGGTAACAGCCTGACTGACGAAATCATTGGCCCGCGTACTGTCCGCTCGCTTCAAGCTCGGCGGCCACTTCCAGAATGCATGTGCGCAAGGTCTCGACGATTTCATCGACCTGGGCAGACGTCAGGATCAACGGTGGCGACATGACATTGAGGTGCATGATCGGCCGCACCAGCAAGCCCCGGGCCTGGGCCCGCACGTGGATTTTCTCGCCGATGTTGATCTCGTCGGGGAATAGCGCCTTGGTGCGTTTATCGGCGACGAACTCCACGCAGGCCATGAGTTTCTGGCAGCGCACATCCCCCACCAGCGGCAAGTCTCGCAGGGTTGCCAGGCGCTCCTCCAGATAAGCCCCAACCGTGTCGACATGGGCCAGCAGGTTTTCCCGCTCGATGATTTCGATGTTCTTCAGCGCCGCCGTGCAGCACACCGGATGCCCGCTGTAGGTGAAGCCGTGGGTGAAGCAGCGGCCCTTGCCCGGCTCGGCGATGACTTTCCAGATGCGCTCGGAAAAGATGCACGCGCCCAGCGGCAGGTAGGCCGAGGTCAGGCCCTTGGCAGTGGTGATGATGTCGGGCTGCACGTCGAACACCTCATAAGAGGCAAAGAACTTGCCGAGGCGCCCGAACGAAGTGACCACTTCGTCGGCGACGAACAGGATGTCGTAGCGCTGGCAGACGTCCCACATGCGTTTGAGATAGCCCCGGGGCGGAATGATCACCCCGCCGGAGCCCATGATCGGCTCGGCGAAAAAACCGGCAACCTTGTCCGCGCCAATCGAGAGGATCTTGTCTTCGAATTCCTTGACCAGGAACTCGAGGAACTGCGCCTCGTCCATGCCATCGGGCGCGCGGTACGGATTCGGGTTGGAGACGTGGTGGATCAGCGGGTTGGCGTAGTCGAACTCCGGCACGCGGTCGGCGGCCTTGTTGCCGATCGACATGGTTAGCGTGGTAGAGCCGTGATAGGCGTTGAACCGCGCGATGACGTGCTTCTTCTCGGGTTTGCCTCGGCAGTTCTGGTAGTACTGGATCAGCCGGTACGCGGTGTCCACGGCGGTGGAGCCGCCGGTGGTCAGGAACACATGGTCGAGGTCGCCGGGGGCCAGGCTGGCGAGTTTTTCGCACAGCTCGATGGCGACGTTGTTCGACATGTCGGAAAACGGATTCGAATAGGCCAGCTGACGCACCTGGTCGGCGATGGCCTCGGCCATTTCCTCACGACCCAGGCCGATGTTGGTGCACCACATGCCGCCCACCGCATCGAGAAAGCGGTTGCCCTGAGTGTCGTAGATGTAGGCGCCGTTGCCTGCGACGATGTTCAGCGAACCCTGTTCGGCGTGTTCGTCGAACACGTGATAGCCGTGCATATGGTGAGCCTTGTCGGCCTTGACCAGCCGGGACTCGTCCGCAGGGGAAAAAACGGTGCGTGTTGGCGTCGCCATAAATAAACCTCTAACCGAATTGACTAACGTTCGAACAAATCAGATGCCGCTTTTTACGGTGCTCCAGACCCGAGTAATCGCCCGCATGTCCTTGGCGTCCTGGGTCTTCTGCGGAAACAGCCGCTCGCGAGTTTGCGCGTCGGGGTAAATCGCCGGGTTGTTACGCACATCGGCGCTCAACAACGGCGTGGCCGCGGCGTTGCTGTTGGCGTAATTGATGAAGTCGCTCACGTCCGCCATCACCTGCGGCTGCATCAGGTACTCGAGAAACTTGTGGGCATTGGCGACGTGGGGCGCGTCGGCCGGGATGTACAGGTTGTCGAACCAGATCAGCGAGCCTTCCTTGGGGATGAAGTAGGCCAGGTCGATCTTCTTCTTGGCTTCTGCGGCGCGGGCCATGGCGGTGGCGTAGTCGCCGGACCAGGTCATGGCCATGCACACATCGCCATTGGGCAGGCTGGTCAGGTAATTGACCGAGTCGAACTTGCGGATGTACGGCCGCACGGACAACAGCAAGTCCTGGGCGGCTTTCAGATCTTCCGGTGCGGCGCTTCTCGGATCACGACCCAGGTACTTCAGGGCCATGGGAATGACTTCGGTCGGGGCATCGAGCAGGGTCACGCCGCAGTCGGCGAAGCGCGAGACGATCTTCGGATCGAAGATCATCGCCAGCGAGCCGATCGGCGCGTCGGGCATGCGTTCCTTGATCTTGTCGACGTTGTAGGTGACGCCGTTGCTACCCCAGGTATAAGGCGCCGAGTACGTGGTGCCCGGATCGTACCCTTGCAGATCCTCCAGGACTTTCGGGTCCAGGTTGGTCCAGCCCGGCAGCAGTTTCTTGTCCAGCGGCTGGAACACCTTGGCCTTGATCAGCGGTGGCGCCAGGGACGCGTTCAACACGATCAGGTCATAACCGGAGTGGCCGGTGAGCAATTTGGCCTGCACCGTTTCGTAGGCATCGAAGGTGTCGTAGATGACTTTGATGCCGGTGGCCTTTTCGAAGTCGGCCACGGTTTTTTCACCGATGTAATCCGCCCAGTTGTACAACCGCAGCGTATGGCTGTCGTCCACTTGAGCGGCGTAGGCATTCAATGTCAGCGGTACAACAAACAGACTGGAAATCACCTTAAGCAGCGTCTTGCCCATAGCAAATGCACCTTATAGCGAGTTCGGCTCTGGATGAGCGGATGCCCCCACTATTGGTGGATTCGCCGGGCGCGGCCATACCCCGAATGGGTGTGTGTCGCTTTTTGGGCATACCGGCATGGCAAAAAGCGGCAGTGCAGTTGACCCGTTTTGCCATAGATCCGGGGTTTGTCCGGCGCTTAAAGTGGCAGCCCTGAACCGACCCTGCAGAGCCTGCGATGACCGACCTGATCAAACACGAGCAACGCGACGGCGTGTTGACGCTGACCATCGACCGCCCGGACAAGCTCAATGCGCTGAACAACGCCATGTACACGCAACTGGCCGAGCTGTTGCTGGCCGCCGACGAAGACCCGCAGACCGGCGTGATCATCATCACCGGTGGCCCGGCGTGCTTTACCAGCGGCAATGACCTGGTGGATTTCCTCCAGCACCCGCCGACTCATCTGGACGCCCCGGCGTTCCACCTGATGAAGGTCGTCACGCGCCTGCAAAAACCGCTGATCGCGGCAGTCTGCGGTGCGGCCATCGGTATTGGCACCACATTGCTGCTGCATTGCGATCAAGTACTGGTCACCCGCAACGCCAAGCTGCGCATGCCGTTCGTCAACATCGGCCTGTGCCCCGAATTTGGCGCCAGCCTGTTGCTGCCACGCCGGCTCGGCCATGCCCGTGCCGCGAGCCTGCTCCTGTTGGGCAACGGCCTGGACGGCAACGAAGCGGTGGCCTGGGGCCTGGCCAACGAAGCCTTCGATGACGGCGAACAATGCCTGGCGGCGGCGACAAAAATCGCCCAGCGCTTTCTGGCCATGCCCCAGCAAGCCTTGCGCCAGTCCCGGCTGCTGATGAAACAGGCTTCCCTGGCCGAACTGGAAGCCACCCTGCGCGAAGAAAACACGCTGTTCATTCAGCGCCTGAATACCGACGAGGCGAAAACCGCCTTGAACGCCCTGCTCAATCGCAGTACAGATAAGAATCCACCGAAAGGAAACCAGCCATGAACACTCCAGAAATCTACGTCGTCAGCGCCGCCCGTACCGCCATCGGTACCTTCGGTGGTTCGCTCAAGGACGTGCCGCTGGCCGACCTCGCGACCACCGCCGTGAAAGCCGCCCTGGAGCGAGCCGCCGTGGACCCGGCGCTCGTTGGCCATCTGGTGATGGGCAACGTGATCCCGACCGAAACCCGCGATGCGTACATCTCCCGCGTCGCGGCGATGAACGCCGGCATCCCGAAGGAAACCCCGGCCTACAACGTCAACCGCCTCTGCGGTTCGGGCCTGCAAGCGATCATCAACGCCGCCCAGACCCTGATGCTCGGCGATGCCGACATCGTCGTCGGTGCCGGTGCCGAATCCATGAGCCGTGGCCCGTACCTGATGCCGGCCGCCCGTTGGGGTTCGCGCATGGGCAACGCCCAAGTCATCGACTACATGCTCGGCATCCTGCATGACCCCTTCCATGGTATCCACATGGGCATCACCGCCGAGAACGTCGCCGCGCGCAACGGCATCACCCGCGAAATGCAGGACGCCCTGGCTTTCGAAGACCAGCAACGCGCGGCCCACGCGATTGCCAACGGCTACTTCAGCGAGCAGATCGCGACCGTGGAGATCCAGGATCGCAAAGGCGTCAAACTGTTCAGCGTCGACGAACATCCGCGCGCCACGTCCCTGGAACAGCTGGCAGCAATGAAGCCGGCGTTCAAGAAGGACGGTTCGGTCACCGCCGGCAATGCCTCGGGCCTGAACGACGGTGCCGCCGCACTGGTCATGGCCAGTGGCAACGCGGTCCAGGCCAATAACCTGAAACCCCTCGCCCGCCTGGTCAGCTACGCCCACGCCGGCGTCGAACCGGAATTCATGGGCCTGGGCCCGATTCCGGCCACCCGCCTGGCGCTCAAGCGCGCCGGCCTGACCGTCGCCGACCTGGACGTAATCGAAGCCAACATCGCCTTCGCCGCCCAGGCCTGCGCCGTCAGCCAGGAACTGGACCTCGACCCGGCCAAGGTCAACCCGAACGGATCGGGTATCGCCCTGGGCCACCCGGTGGGCGCGACCGGCGCAATCATCGCCACCAAGGCCATCCACGAACTGCACCGCACCGGCGGCCGTTACGCGCTGGTGACCATGTGCATCGGTGGTGGCCAGGGGATTGCGGCGATTTTCGAGCGCGTCTAAGCAATAGCTGTAAAAAAGGCCGGTGATCGCGCAGATCACCGGCCTTTTTCATTCCCGTAAACCAATAGCGAATCCCTGTGGGAGCGAGCTTGCTCCGAGCGGCGTTCCGACGATTGCGGCGTGTCAGGCACCGTCATTGTTGACTGGACGGCCGCTATCGCGAGCAAGCTCGCTCCCACAGGGGTTCTCTAGCGCAAATAAAATCCCATTCTCGCCGAACAAACCACCTGACGACTGGCAGCAAAAACCATTTGCCACAAAATATTACATTCGTCATATTATGATCATCATAATTAACCGCCGCACCCACAGGTAATCCTCCATGACCAGCATGCCCACCGTTGAACCCGACCTGGCTGCCCCGGTGACTGCCGCCAAACCTCCCCTGCTCAAACGCCTGCTGTTGCCCACCGTGGCAATCGCGGCGCTGGTACTGGCCGGTGTGTATGGCGCGCATTGGTGGAGCGCTGGGCGTTTTATCGAAGAAACCGATGACGCCTATATTGGTGGCGACGTAACGGTGATCGGGCCAAAAGTGGCGGGCTACATCGATGAAGTGCTGGTGGCCGACAACCAGAAGGTCAAGGCCGGCGACGTGCTGATCCGTCTCGATTCCCGCGACTACCGCGCCCACCTGGCCAAGGCCGAAGGCGCAGTGGCCGCCCAGCAGGCCCTGCTTGCCAACCTCGACGCCACCGAGCAACTGCAACAGGCCGTCATCGGCCAGGCCCGTGCCGGCATCGACGCCGCCGGTGCCGAAGCCGTCCGTTCGCGGGATGACGATGCCCGCTACAAAAAACTGGTGATCACCAACGCCGTCTCGGTTGAAAGTGCCCAGCGGGCCAATACCACGTTCAAGACGGCCCAAGCCCAAAGCAACCGCGCCCAGGCTGAATTGCTGGCCGCACAACGCCAGTTGAATGTGATCGACACCCAGAAACAACAAGCCCGGGCCGCCTTGATCCAGGCCAAGGCTGAGCGCGACCTGGCGCAATTGAATGTCGACTACACCGAACTGAAGGCACCGGTTGACGGTGTGATCGGCAATCGCCGGGCACGGGTCGGCGCCTATGCCCAGGCTGGCTCGCAATTGCTCTCGGTGGTGCCGACCAGCGGTCTGTGGGTCGATGCCAACTTCAAGGAAGACCAACTGGCGCACATGGTGCCGGGGCAACGGGTGGTGATCCGTGCCGACGTGCTGTCGGGGCAGGAATTCCACGGTCACCTGGACAGCCTCGCCCCCGCCAGCGGTTCGCAATTCAGCGTATTGCCGCCGGAAAACGCTACCGGCAACTTCACCAAGATCGTGCAGCGGGTGCCGGTGCGGATTCACCTCGACCCGGCCGACAGTGTGCTCGGCCACTTGCGTCCGGGGTTGTCGGTCACCGCTGAAGTGGACACGCGCAAGGAACCTCAAGCGCCAGCCGTGGCCAGCGCGCCATGAGCCGTGCCCTCGCCGCCCCGGCGCAACCGTTCAATGCCGCGAACATAGCGACGGCGACCAAGGTTTTCGCCTTCGCCAGCATGTGCATCGGCATGTTCATTGCCCTGCTGGACATCCAGATTGTCTCGGCTTCGTTGCGTGACATCGGCGGCGGGCTTTCCGCCGGCACCGACGAAACCGCGTGGGTACAAACCAGCTACCTGATCGCCGAAATCATCGTGATCCCGCTCTCCGGTTGGCTGTCGCGGGTGTTCTCGACGCGCTGGCTGTTCTGCGCATCGGCGGTGGGTTTCACCCTGGCCAGCCTGCTGTGCGGCATAGCCTGGAACATCCAGAGCATGATCGCCTTCCGCGCCCTGCAAGGGTTTCTGGGCGGTTCGATGATCCCGCTGGTGTTCACCACGGCCTTCGTGTTCTTCACCGGCAAACAACGGGTGATCGCCGCCGCGACCATCGGCGCAGTGGCGTCCCTGGCACCGACCCTGGGGCCGGTGATCGGTGGCTGGATCACCGACATATCGTCCTGGCACTGGCTGTTCTACATCAACCTGGTCCCCGGCATCTTCGTCGCCGTGGCCGTGCCGATGCTGGTAAAAATCGACCAGCCGGAACTGTCGCTGCTCAAAGGCGCGGATTACTTGAGCATGGTGTTTTTGGCGCTGTTCCTCGGCTGCCTGGAATACACCCTCGAAGAAGGCCCGCGCTGGAACTGGTTCAGTGACCGCACGATCCTGACCACCGCGTGGATCAGTGGCCTGGCCGGGCTGGCGTTCATCGGCCGGACCTTGCATGTGGCCAACCCGATTGTCGATCTGCGCGCCTTGAAGGACCGCAATTTCGCCCTCGGTTGTTTCTTCTCGTTCGTCACCGGCATCGGCCTGTTCGCCACCATTTACCTGACGCCGCTATTCCTCGGTCGGGTGCGTGGCTACGGAGCGCTGGACATTGGTCTGGCGGTTTTCTCCACCGGAGTGTTCCAGATCATGGCGATTCCGCTGTATGCCTTTCTGGCCAATCGCGTCGACCTGCGCTGGATCATGATGTTCGGTCTTGGGCTGTTCGCCTTGTCGATGTGGGATTTCAGCCCGATCACCCATGACTGGGGGGCCAAGGAGTTGATGCTGCCGCAAGCCTTGCGCGGGATTGCCCAGCAATTGGCGGTGCCGCCGGCGGTGACCTTGACCCTCGGCGGCCTGGCGCCGGCACGGCTCAAGCATGCGTCAGGGTTGTTCAACCTGATGCGCAACCTGGGCGGGGCTATCGGCATTGCAGCGTGCGCGACCATCCTCAACGACCGCACCAACCTGCATTTCACCCGGTTGGCGGAGAACCTCAACAGCACCAACGAGGCGCTCAACCAATGGCTGTCCCAAGTCGGCAACAACTTCGCCGCCCTCGGCCAGAGCGGTGACGCCGGGGTCACCGCCAGCCTGCATCAACTATGGTTGCTGACCTACCGCGAAGCCCAGACGCAAACCTATGGCGACGCGTTCTTGATGATCATGGTCTGCTTCATTATCGCCACGGCGATGGTGCCTTTGATGCGCAAGGTACAACCACCGGCCGCGCCGAGTGCCGATGCTCATTGAGGCTTGTTCGGGTCAGGCCTGAGGCATTTTGCGAAAACCTACGGCCAGACGGTTCCAGCTGTTGATGGTGCTGATGGCCACGGTCAGGTCGACCATTTCCTTGGGCGTGAACTGGGCGCTGACCATTTCGTAGTCTTCATCCGGAGCGTGGGTCAGGCTGAGCTGGGTCAGGGATTCGGTCCAGAGCAGCGCAGCGCGTTCGCGCTCGGTAAAGAACGGTGCTTCGCGCCAGGCTGTCACGGCGAACAGACGGCGCGGGGTTTCACCGCCCTTGATCGCATCAGCTGTGTGCATGTCGATGCAGAAGGCGCAGCCGTTGATTTGCGAGGCACGCAGTTTGACCAGTTCGATCAGGTTTTTTTCCAGCGGCAGTTTCGAAACGGCGGTTTCCAAAGCGATCATCGCTTTGAGGGCGTCAGGGGACGCGGTGTAGAAATCGATACGAGGTTGCATGGGGTGCTCCAGGGCAGGTGGGTGTGTGACTACGTTAGTCCCGCAGCCCGTTTACACAAATAGCCAATATCTCAAAAGTCGAGGAGGCCACTGACGGTGCCTTCCTGGTTGTCGGTGGAGGCGCGGGTGTGATGGGTTTCACTCTTCACTTTTGGTGAGTTTATTGCCGTCATCGCGAGCAAGCTCGCTCCCACATTTGATCGCATTCCCCTGTGGGAGCGAGCCTGCTCCGGGCGGCGATCCGACGATCCGCGCAGCGGCCATTCACACCCGACTGCGCAACCATCGCAGGAAGCCCTTTTTCTCCACCGCCACCGGTAGGTCCTGAGTCAGGGATTTCGCTTTTTGCAGTCGATAATCGAGCAAGGCCTGCATTGCATCGTTGATATCGTGACGGGCATCCAGGCACGGCTTGAGGTATGACTTTTCGATGCGGTACAGGCCACTGAATGTCTTGGCGGTAAACTGCGCAGGCAGCGCGCTGTCGGTGAGAATACCTGCCTCGCCGAACACCTCCCCCGGCCCCATGCGGCCGGATTCAAATGGCGCTCCATGACGCATCAAGGTCACCGAGATCACGCCGGATTCGATAATGAACAAGTGATCGCTGACCTGCCCCGCTTCCAGGATCACCTCCCCGGCGCGAAAGGTTTGCAGGGTCATGTTCTGGCTGAAGGTGTCTTTCTCTTCCTGGCGCAAGGTTGAGAAAATCGGCGAGCTGTCGAGCAACGCGCGTTTGCGAGTCGAGTTGACCGGCGGACTGGGCTCCACGCTCGACAACAAACTGACCCCGGATGCCTGCAAGTGCCGATAGGCCAGATCGTACAGCTGGTTGCGCACTGAACGTTTCTCGTCCATCGACGCGACAAAGCCGCTGATTTCGTAGACCACTCCGGTGTTGCTGGCGGTTTTCAGGCCGACGCTTGGCGACGGAGTATCGAGCAACGCACGACAACCTTGAATGGCCCGCTCCAAAGCATCGATCACCGTGTTCGGCCGCGCGTGGGGGCTCACTTCCAGCGAGACGGAGATGCCGAACATATCGCTCGGCCGACTGAAATTGATGATCTTGGCCTTGGCTGCCAGGGAGTTGGGAATCACCGCCATGCAACCCTGGGAGGTCTGCAGGCGCGTGGCACGCCAGTCGATGTCGGTGACCCGGCCCTCCATGCCATCGATGGAGATGTAATCATCGAGTTGATAGGGCTTGGTGGTGTTCAGGACGATCCCGGAAAACACGTCACTGAGGGTACTTTGCAAGGCCAGCCCGACGATGATCGCCAACGCACCGGACGTCGCCAGCACGCCCTTGACCGGCAGATCGAGCACATAGGCCAGGGCGGCAATCACCGCGATCAGGAAAATCACCGCACCGAGCAGATCCTGAAGCAATCGCCCGGTGTGCCCGACCCGTTGCATCATCACCGCGCCGATCAGCACGGTCAGGGTCCGCGCGCCGAACAACCACCAGCCGATCTGCAAACCGGTGGCCGCCAGATGCAAGGGTACGTTGTCAGCCCAGGGCGGCGGCTCCATCGGGTTCAGGCCTTCGTTGAACAACAGCAGGCTGAACAACGAAAAAATCACCACCCGTACCAATAGCCGCCAGGCGCTGCCAAGTGCACTGAGCAAGTACCACAACCCAAGATCGATCAGGATCAGCGCCATCGCGCAAATCAGCGGGTGTTCGGTGAGCAATGACAGCATCAAGCAACTCCAGCCAGGGCCAATAACGCGAAGATCGCATGGATTGGCCTCAGTGTAGGAGCATTTGATTTGGCGGGATGAACCCCCTCCCAAAAACACCACAAAACCAATGTGGGAGCGGGCTTGCTCGCGAAAGCGGTATAACAGTCAACACATAGGTTGAAAGTTAAGCAGCCTTCGCGAGCAAGCCCGCTCCCACAGGGGGGATGAGTGATGCCGAAGTTACTTGCTGTTGGCCAGTGTGCTGTAGCTGGTCATCAGGTTGCGGTAATCCGGAATATGGTTGGAGAACAGCGTACCCAATCCTTCGATGTCGTTGCGCCAGTCGCGGTGCAGTTCACAGGCCAGGCCGAACCAGGTCATCAGTTGCGCGCCCTGAGCGGTCATACGGTGCCACGCCGATTCGCGGGTCAGTTCGTTGAAGGTGCCGGACGCGTCGGTGACCACGAACACGTCAAAACCTTCGGCCAGCGCCGAAAGCGCCGGGAACGCCACGCACACCTCCGTCACCACACCGGCGATGATCAGTTGTTTCTTGCCAGTTGCCTTGATCGCCTTGACGAAATCTTCGTTGTCCCAGGCGTTGATCTGGCCCGGGCGAGCGATGTACGGCGCATCCGGAAAGAGTGCCTTGAGTTCGGGCACCAGCGGTCCGTTGGGACCGGTTTCGAAACTGGTGGTGAGGATGGTCGGCAGCTTGAAGTACTTGGCCAGGTCAGCCAGCGCCAGCACGTTGTTCTTGAATCGATCCGGATCGATGTCGCGCACCAGAGACAGCAGGCCCGCCTGATGATCAACCATCAAAACCGCGGCGTTGTCCTTGTCCAGACGCTTGTAGGAAGAAGTCATTGCAGTAGTCCTCGCATGTTATCGATGCCGATTGGAAATCGGCGTGGGGTAACCGGTTAGCGCTGGGAGTCCAGCGCTTCGTGTTCGTTCGCCACTTGCTGGGCCTTGAGGTAGCTCTCGATCAGCAACTGATAATGCGGCATGGCCTGGGCGTAGACAGCGGCCCACTGCTCGGCGTCCGGGCGGTTCCACGAGCCTTGCAGCTCAGAGAGCGTAGCCATGATGTCGATCGGCACCACCCCGGCCTGGGCCAGACGGGCAACGGTCAGATCAGTGGCCAGTTTCGAGTGGTTGCCGGAGGCGTCGACCACGGCAAACACCTTGTAGCCCTCATGCACGGCGGCGATGGATGGGAACGCCAGGCACACGCTGGTCAAGGTGCCGGCGATCACCAGGGTTTTCTTGCCGGTGGCTTTGACCGCCGCGTGAAACTCCGGGTTGTCCCAGGCGTTGATTTCACCTTTGCGCGCCACGTACTGCGCATGGGGCGCGGCCTCGTGGATTTCCGGGATCAACGGCCCGTTCGGCCCCTGGGGAACGGAAGCGGTGGTGATCACCGGCATCTTGAGCAGGGTCGCAGCCTTGGCCAGGGCAATGGCGTTGGCGCGCAATTGGGGCACGTCCATGTCCTTGACGATCTGGAACAGCCCGCTCTGGTGATCGATCAACAGCATTGCGCTGTCGTTGGGGTCGATGGTCGGTTTCTGGCCGTTGAAGTTGGCCGCGTAGGCAGTGTTCATGTGCGTTTCCTCTTTCTTTTGGGCAACAGCCATCCCTGGCCTGAAAACCGGCCTACTCATCCTGTGTAGAGTCGGGTGTTAAAGCGCTGCGAATTAAGCGTGCATCCGGCCGAAGCGACCGGACTGGAAGTCGGCGAAGGCCTGGTGGATTTCTTGCTCGGTGTTCATCACGAACGGCCCGTGGCCGACGATCGGCTCGTCTATCGGTTCGCCGCTGAGCAACAGCACCACCGCGTCTTCGCTGGCTTCGAGGCTCAGCTGATCGCCCTTGCGGTCGAACAGGGCCAATTGCCCCTGGCGCACCGATTCCAGGCCGTTGACCTGAACCGTGCCACGCAAAACCACCAGGGCGGTATTGCGTCCTTCATGCAGGTCAAGGGTGAGCAACTTGCCGGCATTCAAACGAATGTCCCACACGTCGACTGGGGTGAAGGTGCGCGCCGGGCCTTTGTGACCATCGAACTCGCCGGCGATCAGGCGCAGGCTGCCGGCGTTGTCCTTCAAGGGGATGGTCGGGATGTCACGGTCGAGAATCGTCTGGTAGCCGGGGTCGGCCATTTTGTCCCTGGCCGGCAGGTTGACCCACAGTTGCACCATCTCCAGGGTGCCGCCGCTCTTGGCGAAACCTTCGGAGTGAAACTCTTCATGCAGGATCCCCGAGGCTGCGGTCATCCATTGCACATCGCCAGGGCCGATCTTGCCGCCACTGCCGGTGGAGTCCCGGTGCTCCAGTTCGCCCTTGTAAACGATAGTCACGGTTTCGAAGCCACGATGAGGATGCCGACCAACGCCGCGTCGCTCGCTGGTCGGCGTGAATTCAGCGGGGCCGGCATGATCCAGCATCAGGAACGGGCTGATGTGTTTGCCCAGGTTGTCGTAGGAAAACAGCGTGCGAACCGGAAAACCGTCGCCAACCCAATGGGTCCGTGGACTGGTGTAGATACCGATGATGTTTTTCATGGTGTCTCCTGGTGAGGTGAGTGAAGCCATGGACAAAGCTTAAAACCGTGACCTTTGCTGCGCTAGACTGCAAAAATCAGCTTTAGCGTTCTATTTGGAGAACGATGGTGGAAGACCTCAACACCCTCTACTACTTCACCCAAGTGGTGGAGCATCACGGTTTCGCCGCGGCCGGCCGGGCACTGGACATGCCCAAGTCCAAGCTCAGCCGACGCATTGCCGAGCTTGAAGAACGCCTCGGCGTGCGCCTGCTGCACCGCACCAGCCGGCATTGCTCCTTGACGGAAATCGGCCAGGCCTATTACCAGCGCTGCCTGGCCATGCGGGTGGAGGCGGAAAGCGCCGCCGAACTGATCGAACGCAATCGCTCCGAGCCTCAGGGCTTGGTGCGTGTCAGTTGCCCGACGGCGCTGCTCAATTCCTGGGTCGGGCCGATGCTGACCCGCTACATGCTCAAGTACCCGCTGGTGGAGTTGTTCATCGAGAGCACCAACCGCCGGGTCGACTTGATCCATGAGGGCTTCGACATTGCCCTGCGGGTACGTTTCCCCCCGCTGGAAAACACCGACATGGTGATGAAGGTGCTGGGCAACAGCACCCAGAGCGTGGTCGGCAGCCCGGCCTTTTTATCGCGCCTGTCGACACCGGCTTCCCCGGCCGACCTCAGCGGTTTGCCGAGCCTGCACTGGGGCGCGGCGCAGCGCGAATATCAGTGGGAACTGTTCGGGGCCGATGGCAGCACCGCGATGATCCGGCATGCACCGCGGATGGTTACCGATGACCTGTTGGCGTTGCGCCATGCCGCGGTCGCCGGGATCGGCATCGTGCACCTGCCCAGCGTGGTGGTGCGCGATGAAATCGCTGCCGGGCAACTGGTGGAACTGGTGCCGGGCTGGGCACCGAAAAGCGGTGTCATCCATGCGATCTTCCCCTCGCGTCGGGGCCTGCTGCCTTCGGTGCGCACGTTGATCGATTTTCTTGGGGAAGAATTCAGCCGCAGTGATATTGCTTAAGGGTGGGGTAAGGCTTTGGACCGAGTGATGGCTATCGCGAGCAAGCTCGCTCCCACAGGGATTCACTGCGTCCACAGCATTTGTGTACGACCCGGATCATTGTGGGAGCGAGCTTGCTCGCGATGGCGCCAGACCAGACACCTTCAATACATCGGTCTGACCCGATTCTTGATTTCCGGTAAACATTGCTTTGCCAATCCAGCGGTTTTTCTCACGGATACAGGCGCCGATACTGCCGCCCATTCCCACTGCAACCTCTGGAGTCTTCAATGTCTATTCCCGCTTTCGGCCTGGGTACGTTTCGCCTGCAAGGCCAGGTGGTCATCGATTCGGTGAGCACCGCCCTGGCGCTTGGCTACCGGGTGATCGATACCGCACAAATCTACGAGAACGAAGCCGACGTCGGCGAGGCTATCGCCGCCAGCGGCATCGCCCGGAAAGAGTTGTTCATCACCAGCAAGATCTGGGTCGCCAACCTGGCCGGTGATCGTCTGATCGACAGCTTGAAGGAAAGCCTGCGCAAACTGCAGACCGACTACCTGGACCTGACCCTGATCCACTGGCCGTCGCCGGATGATCAGGTGCCGGTCGAAGAATTCATGGGCGCCCTGCTCGAAGCCAAACACCTGGGCCTGACCCGGCAGATCGGCGTGTCCAATTTCACCATCGACCTGATGAAACAGGCGATCGCCGCCACGGGTGCCGCGCACATCGCCACCCACCAGATCGAACTGCACCCTTACCTGCAGAACCGCGAGGTCGTCGAGTTCGCACGCAGCCAGGGCATCGGCATCACCTCGTACATGACCCTGGCTTACGGTGAAGTCCTCAAGGATCCGCTCATCCAGCAGATCGCCGAACGCCTGCACGCGACACCGGCGCAGGTCACCCTGGCCTGGGCCATGCAATCGGGTTACGCCGTGATCCCGTCTTCCACTCGCCGGGCCAACCTTGAAAGCAACTTGAAGGCTCGCGAACTGACCTTGAGCGAAGCCGACATGGCGTTGATCGCAACGCTGGATCGCGGCCACCGTTTGACCAGCCCAAAAGGTATCGCACCGAACTGGGATTGAGCCTCAATCCTGCTCGAGATGCCGGTCCAGGCGGGCCATGGCTTGCTGTAGCTGGTCGACGGCGTCGTCGATCAGCACCCTGCGACCGTCATTGCACGCCTGCTCCAGTTGTTCGCAACACTCGACCAGGGCAAGCGCTCGCACCATCAGCGCCCCGCCCTTGATCCGGTGTGCCAGTTCCTGCAAGCCCGGGCGATTGCCGCCGGCATGCAAGGCCAGTAAATGCACGCGATCCTCGCGGTTGCTCAGCGCCAGATCGCGTAACAGTTGATCGATCAGCTCACGGTCCGCATCCGCAAAGCGCTCCAGCCCGCTCAAATCGAATTCGGCGACGCCATGGTCGTCAGTTAGCGCTGAGGGTGCGCTGGCAAACCGCTGGGCCAGCCACGCCTGCAAATCCACCAGGCGAATGGGTTTGAACAAGCAATCGTTCATGCCCGCCGCCTGGCATCGGACCTTCTCCTCGGCCTGCGCATTGGCGGTAAAGCCCAGTATCAGCGTCGGCGACAGCCCCTGCACCCGCTCTAGCTCACGTATTGCACCCGCCAATTCGTAACCACTGAGCACCGGCATGTTGCAGTCGGTGATGACCAGATCGAACCCTTGCCCGCGCCACTGTTCAAGCCCCTGCGCCCCGTCTTCAGCCAGCACCACGCGATGGCCCAGGTAGCTCAGCTGCCGCGAGAGCAACAGGCGATTGGCCGGATAATCGTCGACCACCAGAATCGACAACGCCCGGGTCGTGAGCTGCGCCGGATCCAGGGGCTTGCCCCCCGCGGGTAACGCTTGCAGGGCGGGCAGCACCAGGCTGATGTCCACCCGCGTCCCATGCCCAGGCTGACTGTCGAGTTGCAACCGGCCGCCCATCATTTCGCACAGGGTACGACTGATCACCAGACCCAGGCCGGATCCTTGCCGGGCGCTCTGCTGGCTGTTGCCCGCCTGCACGAACGGGCTGAACAGGCGTTGCTGGTCGAAAGCACTGATGCCGATGCCGCTGTCCTCGATCTGTACGCTGACGGCGAGGTGCGCCGGAGCTTGAGGCTGCACTCCCAGCATCAGCTTCACCTGGCCTTCCCGGGTGAACTTGATCGCATTGCTCAGCAGATTGGACAGCACCTGTTTGAAGCGCGTGGGGTCGAGCATCACGTCACAGTCACTGTGTTCGTCGAGTTCGACCCGCCACTGCAGATTCTTCTGCACCGCCAGCCCTTCGAAAACCCGGCAGACCGACGTCACCAGCGTCTGCAGATTGACCCGCTCCGGCGCCAGTGACAAATGCCCGGATTCGATCCGCGCGACGTCCAGAATGTCGCCGATCAAATCCAGCAATTGTTGCCCGGCGTTGGACGCCACTTCGATGGCGGCGCGGTCGGTCTCCCCTTCATCGGCCCGCTTCAGCGCCAGTTCGAGCATGCCGATCAAGGCGTTCATCGGCGTGCGGATTTCATGGCTCATGGTGGCCAGGAACGTGGTCTTGGCCCGGTTGGCGTCGTCCGCCGCGTCCTTGGCTTCCTGCAGTTGTCCGAGCAATTGCTGACGCTGGCGAATCTGGCGCCGCTGCCAGACGATCCCGGCCAACGCGAGCAACAGCAAGACACCCGCCACTGCAAACGCCTTCACGATCGCCTGCCGGTGTCGCAACCAGTAACTCTGCTCGACCATCGAGTCATAGCGCCAGGGCTGGGTCAGCTCGTCAATTTCTTCGGGAGGGATGCTCAACAGCGCCTTGTCCAGGATCGAATGCAGCTCGGTGGCCTCGCGACTGGTCGCCAGGGTGCTTCGTGCAGGGTCGGTGCCCACGGTGCTGGTCACTTGCAGGCGATCGCGATACTGCCGGGAAATCAGGTAACGGGCGCTGATCAAGGAGTTGATGCCGCCGTGGGTCTTGCCTTGGGCGACCATTTCCATGGCGTCCGTCGACAATGGTGCATCCACCAGCTGGATCAGCGGGTAATGCTGGCGAAGGTACTCGCCGACAATGTTGCCCTGGGTCAGTGCCAGGGTTCGCCCTGCCATGTCATCCAGCGTCCTGGGGCTGTCCGCGGCCACGCGGGTCACCAGCACCGAAGGGCTGCTCAGGAACGCCCGGGTGAACAGCAATTGATCTTCACGCTGGGAACTGAGGCCGATACCGGCCAGCACATCGATCTGCCCGCTCCTGATGCCGGTCATCATCTCGGCCACCGATTTCATGCCCCGGATGTCGAATTGCAAGCCGGTGCGCAAACTGATTTTCGTCAGCACATCGACGCCAATACCGCGGAACTTGCCTTCACTGTCGATAAATGAAATCGGCGGAATGTTTTCGTTGATCGCGACCCTCACCCGTGGGTGGCGTTCGAGCCAGCGTTGTTCGGCCACGCTCAATTGCAATGACTGGGTGCCGGGGATAGACACCCCGTTTGCCCCCCAACGACGCAGGATGTTCATTTGTTCATTGGTGGTGATGGCCGCCAGCGCCTTGTTGACGATGCGCAACAGCGAATCGTTGTCGCGGGCCATCGCAAAGGCAAAACGCCCGGACTCCATGGGCGAGAAGTCCGTCAGGTGTACGTTGTTCAGGTAATTTCTGCTGATCAGGTAATGGGCGTTGATCGCATCGCCCAGGTAGACATCGGCCTGGCCGAAAGCCACGGCGCCCATCGCCGCCAATGTCGAAGGAAACAGCTGGACCTGCGCCCTGGAATAGAACTGTTGCACGCTGTATTCGGGCAGGTAGTGATACAGCATCACCAGCCGCTTGCCGGCCAGTGTCGGGTCGAGCACCGGAGGGAAATCGGTGCGCGTGACCAGCACCGGTTGATCGACCGCGTACGCGCTGGACATCTGTAACTGTGGATCTTCGGCTTCAAATCGATTGGCCGTTCCCAGCAGGTCTGCCTGCCCTTCCTTGATGGCCTGCACCGCGTCGGCCCGCGACGGATAACGTTGGACCTCAATGACGACGTTCAGCAATTGTTCGAGCAAGCCGGCGTAATCGGCTGTCAGGCCTTCGAATACCTTGCCCGCCGTGTTGAACTCGAAGGGGGGATAGTCCGGCGCCGAGACAGCCAGCACCAACCGGCCCTTTTGCTGTAGCCAGCGCGACTCGGTTTCCGACAACCTGACGCTCAGGCCTTCGACACTCGAGCGTCCCAAAAGGGTCAACGACTGTTGCGCACAGACCGTCGATGCCCAGAGAAGAAGGCCGATCAGCACCCCACCTGCCAGTCGTCGGAGTGCGTTCATTCAGATCAGATGATTGCGCAGGGCGAAATCCCTCAAGTGCACCGACGAGTTCACGTTGAGCTTGAGGGTGAGTCGGGTCTTGTAGGTACTGACGGTCTTGTAGCTCAGGTGCATGATCTCGGCGATTTCGAGGTTTTTCGACCCCCGGGCCAGGTACTGCAGGATGGTCAACTCACGATTGGACAGCCTGTCGATCAACTGCTTTTCGCTGCGTTGCAACTCCCCCATCGACACGGAACTGGAGGGAATCTGAGCGAAATAGGTGTAGCCGGCCATCACGCAATTCACCGCCGCCTTCAGGTCATCCAGGTCCTTGCTCTTGCAAACATAGGCAACAGCCCCGGCACGCATGCAGCGGTCCTGATAGAACTGGGCCTCCAGCGAGGTGAACACCACCACGCGACATCGCATCTTTTCGGTCTTGATACGGTCCATCACCTCAAGCCCCGCCACACCGGGAAGGCCCAGATCAAGCAGCACGACATCCGGTTGATGCTCCCGGATCAACGTCAGGACCTTATCGCCACGGCAGGCCTCGTAAATCCGCTTGAACCCTTCGCCCTTGAGTACGAGTTTGATCATGGAGCGAACCACCGGATGATCTTCCGCAATCAGTGCTGACTTCATGACATCTCCCGTGCAAACCAACACGATCGGGCAAAAAATGCCCTCCAGGCACCGCAGCGGTTGGACACAACGCTGCGCATAGACTTTTGCATGGAAGGCTGCAAAGAACTACCTGACAGAAATGACAGTTCCGACAAACGGTAGCCGACGATCGACAGCGCTCATCAGCTGCGTAATGCACACCAGGTCAGGCAGGGCAGTCCGGCTGACCTGGACGTTGCCCGCGACGGGCGGCAACGGCGTCTGCTGTTCATTGAAGATAAACGCGTGATGAACCTGCGGGTTGTCGGCAAAAAAACTCAACAGGTCCAGCCCTTCGCTGGCCATCGCCCCGTTGATAAGCACCAGGTCCAAAGGCTCGCAACCGTACTCCACCAGTGGCAGGAGCTCGTCGAGGCTCTGCACCGGTGCTACGCGAAAGTAGCCGAGCTGATTGAACAGTCGCTCGATCCGCAGGCGGTTGAAGTGCTGCGCATCGGCGATCAGGATGCGCAAGGATTTGTTCGGCATGGTGACCTCCAAAAGGATGTCGATTTCAAGAGGTCGCAAAGCCTACGGAAGACCTTCCTGGGTTTATGTAGGAATTTTCCTAAATAAAAGCCGGTTAGTCTGACGCTTGCCAGGGAAACCTTGGCCCTTACTCCGTGGTACTCGGACTCCAGAACGCCTGCACCACCAGGGTCGAGGTCGAAATCCGTGCCACCAGCGCATCCAGCTCATCACCATCGACCGAAGTGGTGGCCAGGGTGGCTTCGATTTCAATTTCATCCGTGCCGAAGGCGTGCACATCGACATCGCTGGCCGGGTAGTTACTGCGTTCCAGCTCGGCTTCGAGCAAGGCCAGCACGGCTTTCTGCTGCGTGCGTCGGGCAATGACATAGACGATGTTGGTGACCTCCGCCGAAATCACATCCAGCGGCTGACGGTTGATGTTGTTGACGATCGGCCGCAGCAAGGTGTTGGCCGCGAGCACAAACAAGGTGCCAAGCAACGCCTCGGCCAGCAGGTCGGCACCGGCGCAGGCACCGACTGCCGCCGAGGTCCAGAGCGTGGCGGCCGTGTTGAGACCGCGCACGTTGCCCTCTTCGCGCATGATCACCCCGGCACCGAGGAAGCCGATGCCGGAAACTACGTAAGCTACGACCCGCACGGCACCTTCGGCACCGGCGAGACGGTTGGCCATGTCGACGAAAATCGCCGCGCCCACCGCCACCAGCACGTTGGTGCGCAGGCCGGCGGTGCGCTGCCGGTACTGGCGCTCGAAACCGATCAGGCCACCGAGGATGAAGGCCGCGCTGAGGCTGACCAGGGTGTCGAGCAGGGAGGTCAGGTTGAGGTTGTTCAGTGCTTGCATGATGAATCCTTTGAAAAACACACGATCCCCTGTGGGAGCGAGCTTGCTCGCGATGGCGGTGTATCAGTTGACATGGATATCGACTGACACTCAGTCATCGCGAGCAAGCTCGCTCCCACAGGGGTTGCGTTGATTGGCCAGCCTCGCGGCTTTATTGCCAGCCAAACCGGCGAATGTAGAACCCCTTCACCGCCTGGGTCAGCGCCATGTACGCCAGCAGGATCACCGGCAGGAACACGAAATACAGCGAAGGCAACGCCTGCAATTTGAAGTAATGGGCCAACGGTCCCATCGGCAGGAAAATCCCCACGGCCATGATCAGCCCGGTCATCACCAGCAAGGGCATGGCCGCGCGGCTTTGCAGGAACGGGATTTTCGGCGTGCGGATCATGTGCACGATCAGCGTCTGGGTCAGCAGCCCGACCACGAACCAGCCGGACTGGAACAGGGTCTGGTGATCCGGGGTGTTGGCATCGAACACGTACCACATCAAGGCGAACGTGGTGATGTCGAAGATCGAACTGATCGGCCCGAAAAACAGCATGAAGCGCCCGACATCCGCCGGCTGCCAGCGCTGCGGTTGCTTGAGCATTTCGTCATCGACGTTATCGAACGGAATGGCGATCTGCGAAATGTCATAGAGCAGGTTCTGCACCAGCAGGTGCATCGGCAGCATGGGCAGGAACGGTATGAACGCACTGGCCACCAGCACCGAGAACACGTTGCCGAAGTTCGAACTGGCGGTCATCTTGATGTACTTGAGCATGTTGGCGAAGGTCCGGCGCCCTTCCAGCACACCCTCCTCCAGCACCATCAGGCTCTTTTCCAGCAGGATGATATCGGCCGCTTCTTTGGCGATGTCCACGGCGCTGTCCACCGAAATACCGATGTCGGCGGTACGCAGGGCCGGGGCGTCATTGATGCCGTCGCCCATGAAACCGACCACATGGCCGTTGCCCTTGAGCAGACGGACAATGCGCTCCTTGTGCGAGGGCGTCAGTTTGGCGAAGACGTTGGTGGTCTCCACGGCTTTCGCCAGTTCGGCGTCGCTCATGCGCTCGATGTCATTGCCCATCAGCAGGCCCTGCTGCTCCAGGCCGACTTCGCGGCAGATTTTCGCCGTCACCAGTTCGTTGTCGCCGGTCAGCACTTTCACCGCCACGCCATGGGCGGCCAGGGCCTTGATGGCCGGTGCGGTGCTTTCTTTCGGCGGATCGAGAAATGCCACGTAACCGATCAGCGTCAGTGCCTGTTCGTCGGCCAGGCTGTAGGTATCGCGGCCTTCGACCATTGGCCGTGCCGCTACCGCAACCACCCGCAGGCCCTCGGCGTTGAACGTGGCCGTGACCTGACGGATGCGCGCCAGCAGTTCTTCGGTCAAGGCTTCATCGACTTCGCCATGACGAACCCGCGAGCACACCGCCAGCACCTCTTCCACCGCGCCCTTGCAGATCAGCAAGTGCGGTTGATCGCGCTCGGCGACCACCACCGACATGCGCCGACGGGTGAAGTCGAACGGAATCTCGTCGACCTTGCGAAACGCCGTGCCAACTTTCAATTCACGATGGATTTCGACGTGTTCGAGCACCGCCACATCCAGCAGGTTTTTCAGCCCGGTCTGGTAGTAGCTGTTGAGGTAGGCCATTTCCAGCACGTCATCGGAGTCATGGCCCCAGACATCGACGTTGCGCGCCAGGAAGATCTTGTCCTGGGTCAGGGTGCCGGTCTTGTCGGTGCACAGCACGTCCATGGCGCCGAAGTTCTGGATAGCGTCGAGGCGTTTGACGATGACTTTCTTGCGCGACAGGAACACCGCGCCCTTGGCCAGGGTCGAGGTGACGATCATCGGCAGCATTTCCGGGGTCAGGCCCACGGCGATCGACAGCGCGAACAGCAGCGCTTCGGTCCAGTCGCCCTTGGTGAAACCGTTGATGAACAACACCAGCGGCGCCATCACGAACATGAAGCGGATCAGCAGCCAGCTGACTTTGTTGACCCCGGTCTGGAACGAAGTCGGTGCCCGGTCGGTGGCGCCGACCCGCTGGGCCAGGGCACCGAAATAGGTGCTGTTGCCGGTGGTGAGAATCACCGCCATGGCCGTGCCGGACACCACGTTGGTGCCCATGAACAGGATGTTGTCCAGGTCCAGGGGATTGAGCGTGTCACGGTCCTGCTGGCGGGGAAACTTTTCCACCGGCATCGATTCGCCGGTCATGGCAGCCTGGCTGACGAACAGGTCCTTGGCGCTGAGCACCCGGCAATCGGCGGGAATCATGTCGCCGGCAGACAACACGATCAGATCGCCCGGCACCAAGTGCCTGATCGGCAATTCGATACGCTGTGCGCCGCGGTCCTCAAGGTCCCGGCGCATCACCGTGGCGGTGTTGCTGACCATCGCCTTGAGGGCATCGGCGGCCTGGTTGGATTTGGTTTCCTGCCAGAAACGCAGGAAGGTCGAGAGCACCACCATGGAGAAAATCACGACGGCGGCTTTCATGTCTTCGGTCAGCCAGGAGATGACCGCCAGCAACGTCAGCAGCAGGTTGAACGGATTCTTGTAGCAGTGCCACAGGTGCATCCACCAAGGCAGTGGTTGTTCGTGCTCGACTTCATTGAGGCCGAACTGCTCGCGCAAGGCATCGGCTTCAAGCTCGCTCAAGCCATCGGTGTGACTGCCCAGGGTGTTGAGCAATTGACCCGTGTCGCTGCCGGCAGCGGCCACCAGGGTTTGCGCCAGGCTGGGCGGGACTTCACGGCTGACCGTGGTGTCGGTGAAGGTTTCCAGCAACGCCAGGCTACGGAAGTGCCGGGCGATGTGGCGGTTACGCAGGAAGCCTGCGAAGAATTCCTTGAGGTTAAGTTTCATGGCTGGTGCCCCTTTGGTCAACCGGGAAACCGTCGAGCAGGCGGGTCCACGCCTCTTGCGCCGGAACAACCGGCAAAGCAAGGCCTGGCACGCCGGTCACGAATGACAGGCGTGTCGATAGAGCGGCGGCCACGACAACAAGTCGAAACCACGCACTGTTCAGCGTCGATGAGAGGGACGTCGGGACACGGCCAGGACGGGCCATGATCGGGATGCCGCTGCTCGCTTGTCGGCGAGACAACGGCACAGGAGACTGCGCGTTATCTTGCCGAGAAAATGCCGATTACCGAGACCGGCCGACAACTGTCACTCGAACAAGTACCCACTGTGGGTCTCCGTAATGGATGAAAACGCGCGAAGCTTACGCCCCGAAGTTTGGAGAGTAAACCCGCTATAAAAGCTTGCCGGGGGGAATCGCGGGGTTCTTCAGGAAGGGTTCAGGATTGACTGTTTTGGGTGATTTCAATGGCCCCATCGCGAGCAAGCTCGCTCCCACATTGGAATGCGGTTCCCTGTGGGAGCGAGCTTGCTCGCGATGGCGGCCTTTTAGTCGCCGCAGGACTCAACTGGCCGTGGCCAACAACAAATCCACCACCGACCGGCCATGCCCGCGATGCTTGCCGTGTTCGTACAGCGAGCCGGCAATCTCATCGGCACGAATCGGCAGGATCGACAGCAAGGTGTCGCTCAGCCCATGGCTTGCCTGGCAAAAGCCCTGCATGTAGAGGCCGGCCTTGCAGCGTTCATCGGTGATCAGTTTGTAGTTGCGGTCGACCTCGAAATCACCCAGGTACTCTTCGAGCGGTGCCAGCAACTTGCGGTGCATCTGCCGCTCGTAACCGGTGGCCAGCACCACAGCGTCGTAGTGACGCACCGAGACTTCGCCGGTGGCGTTGTTGCGCAACACCAGTTCGATGCCCCGTTCGTTGGCGGTGGCCTTTTCGATGGTGGTCAGGGTGCGGAACGCATGACGGGCGATGCCCGAGACCTTCTGCCGATAGAAGATGCCGTAGATTCGCTCGATCAGATCGATGTCCACCACCGAGTAGTTGGTGTTGTGGTACTCGTTCACCAGGCGCTCGCGCTCGCTGCTTGGCTGCTGGAACACCAGGTCAGTGAACTCCGGGGAAAACACTTCGTTGACGAAGGGGCTGTCGTCGGCCGGCTTGAGTGCCGAGCCGCGCAGGATCATGTCCACCTGCACCGACGGGAAGCTGTCATTCAAATCGATGAAGGCCTCTGCCGCGCTCTGCCCGCCTCCGATGATCGCGATGCTCATCGGCCGGTTGTCCACGCACGGCTGCTTGGCCATCTGCGCCAGGTACTGGGAGTGATGGAACACCCGGCCGTCATCCCTGAGTGCCTTGAACACCTCGGGAATGCGTGGCGTGCCACCGGCGCTGACCACCACCGACCGGGTGGTGCGCACCTGCTGATGCCCGGTCGCATCGCGAGAAATCACCCGCAACGCCTCGACCTGATGGTTGTGCAGCACCGGCTCGATGGTCAGCACTTCTTCGCCGTAGCGACTTTGCGCGGTGAACTGCCCGGCGACCCAACGCAGATAGTCGTTGTACTCCATGCGGCACGGATAGAAGGTGCCCAGGTTGATGAAATCCACCAGGCGCCCGTGGGCCTTGAGGTAATTGACGAACGAGTAAGGGCTGGTCGGATTGCGCAGGGTCACCAGGTCCTTGAGGAAGGAAATCTGCAACTCGCTCTGGGTCACCAGGGTGTTGCCGTGCCAGCGGTAGTCGGCCTGCTTGTCGAGAAACAGCACATCCAGGTTGCCCTGGCTCGCCCCGCGCTCTTGCAGCGCGATGGCCAGTGCCAGGTTCGAGGGGCCGAAACCGACGCCGATCAGGTCGTGAACGAGGGGCGATGCAATTGCCTGTGTCATTTCCAGTGTCCTCTGGATGTTCCCCTCAAAGGCGGGGGCATTGAACCTAAGTGACCTGACCCACCAAGGGCCGCACAACAGGTCGTCTGTTGAGTAGGAACGAGGACCGTGAAAAAAAATTTAACCGCGCAGGCTCACTGGGTGTCCCACTGTCGCATCCGTATACGGCAATGCTTCATGGCATTGACAATGTGCTTCTCGACCATTGCCCGGGAAATGCCCAGTTGCTCGGCAATTTGCGGATGGGACAGGCCTTCGATCTTGCGCAGCAGGAAACTCTCGCGGCACAACCTCGGCAACTCCGCCAGGGCACACTGGAGCATTTCCAGACGCTGGCCATGATCGAGCACGTTATGCGGCGAAGGGGTGAAATAGCGCTCTTCATTGTCGAGCACCTCAAGAGGTTCGGCCTGACGCAGGGTGTTGCGCCGATGGTCGTCGATAACCAGGTTGAGGGCGGTGCGATAAAGGAACGCCCGGGGCTGCTCGATCGGCGTATCACTGGAACGCTCCAGGACCCGCAGATAAGCGTCATGCACCACATCTTCGGCCACCTGACGGTTGCCCAGCCTGGCGTTCAGGAAACACACCAGTTCGCGATAGTAGTTTTCCAACATGACTCCCGTCCGCACGGGGGTGCGGTTTCTGTCCTTGAGCCCTTTGCGCGACCATTGAAATAAACAGTGGCACGATAATGGCAGTTCGAGTCGCGTAATTTATAGTAATTCTCATATAGATTTAAAGTACTGCTTCAACTTGCCTGGTATTTAGTCACGAACCCTGTAGGAGCGAGCTTGCTCGCGAAGGCATCAAGGACAACGTGTTGACCCAGACGGCACGCGTTATCGTTAACGTGCATCGCGATGCAAGCTCGCTCCTACATTAGTTTGTGTCAGCACCTAAATTCCCCGGCGCTTTCTACGTTTACAGGACAGCTCCCCGTCCCTGTCCGGCCCTGCCGGCAGCGTTCAGCCATCGACCTGCTGCTGAACGACGGGCCGATTTCCTAGGCCGGAACCCTGCATGAAACGTCCCCGACAGACCCGACGCGCCCTGCTTGCAGCATTTTGTCTGATCCCCGTGGTAGCCGTCGCCGCCTGGCAGTTCATCCCGCCGGGCCGCGACGGGCTCGTCACCGTTCAGGTCAGCCGCACCGACATTGAAAGCAGCGTCACGGCATTGGGCACCCTGCAACCGCGGCGCTATGTCGACGTCGGCGCCCAGGCCTCCGGGCAGATCCACAAGATTCACGTGGAAGTCGGCGACGTGGTCAAGGAAGGCCAGTTGCTGGTGGAAATCGACCCGTCCACGCAACAGGCCAAACTCGATGCCGGGCGCTTTTCCATCGAAAACCTCAAGGCGCAGCTGCAGGAGCAGCGAGCGCAGCACGACCTGGCCCGGCAGAAATACCAGCGTCAACAGAACCTCGCCGCCGGCGGCGCCACACGTGAAGAAGACGTGCAGACCGCCCAGGCCGAACTGCGCGCCACCCAGGCACGGGTCGACATGTTCCAGGCGCAGATCCGCCAGGCCGAAGCCAGCCTGCGCAGCGATCAGGCGGAGCTCGGCTACACGCGGATTTATGCGCCGATGGCCGGCACCGTGGTGGCGCTGGATGCCCGGGTCGGCCAGACCCTCAATGCCCAGCAGCAAACGCCGCTGATCCTGCGCATCGCCAAGCTGTCGCCGATGACCGTGTGGGCCGAGGTCTCGGAGGCCGACATCGGCCACGTCAAACCCGGCATGCACGCCTGGTTCACCACCCTGAGCGGCGGCACCCGGCGCTGGACCAGCACCGTGCGGCAAATCCTCCCCGTTCCGCCCAAGCCCCTGGACCAGACCAGCCAGGGCGGCGGCAGCCCCGCCAGCACCAGCAAAAGCGGGAGTGCCCGCGTGGTGCTGTACACCGTATTGTTGGACGTCGACAACGCCGACAACGCCTTGATGGCGGAAATGACCACCCAGGTATTTTTCGTCGCCAATCAGGCGCAGAACGTTCTCACCGCGCCCATCGCCGCCCTGCAGGCAGGCCCGCAGACAGACCAGCAGACGGCGCAAGTGGTCGCCAGCAATGGCAGCATCGAGCAGCGCAACGTGCGCACCGGCATCAGCGACCGCCTGCGGGTGCAGATCCTCGATGGCCTGCAGGAGGGCGATCACCTGTTGATCGGCCCGATCGACGGGAGTGGCGGCTGAATGCACACGCCCCTGATCGAACTGCACGATATCCGAAAAGCCTACGGCGGTGGCGACGCGCCTGAAGTCCATGTGCTGCGCGGCATCGACCTGTCGATCCATGCCGGGGAGTTCGTGGCAATCGTCGGCGCTTCCGGCTCCGGCAAGTCGACGCTGATGAACATCCTCGGCTGCCTCGACCGCCCGACCTCGGGCGAATACCGCTTCGCCGGGGAAAACGTCGCGGCGCTGGACAGTGACGAACTGGCCTGGCTGCGTCGTGAAGCCTTCGGTTTTGTGTTCCAGGGCTACCACCTGATTCCCTCCGGTTCGGCCCAGGAAAACGTCGAGATGCCGGCCATCTACGCCGGCACCCCGGCCGCCGAACGCCACGCCCGCGCCGCCGCCCTGCTCGACCGCCTCGGCCTGGCTTCGCGCACCGGCAACCGTCCGCATCAACTCTCCGGCGGTCAACAGCAACGGGTGTCGATTGCCCGCGCCCTGATGAACGGCGGCCACATCATCCTGGCTGACGAACCCACCGGCGCCCTCGACAGCCACAGCGGCGCCGAGGTCATGGCCCTGCTCGACGAACTGGCCAGCCAGGGCCACGTGGTGATCCTCATCACCCACGACCGCGAAGTGGCGGCCCGGGCCAAGCGCATCATTGAAATTCGCGACGGCGAGATCATCAGCGACAGCGCCCGGGAGAATCCCACCGCGCAAAACTCTGCCAACCCCGGCGCCCTGCAAGCCGTCGATTTGCGCAAGCGCCTGAGCGAAGGCGCCGAAGCCACCGGCGCCTGGAAAGGCGAATTGGTCGATGCCGTGCATGCGGCGTGGCGAGTGATGTGGATCAACAAGTTCCGCACCGCGCTGACCTTGCTCGGCATCATCATAGGCGTGGCCTCGGTGGTGGTGATGCTGGCCGTGGGCGAAGGCAGCAAGCGCCAGGTGATGGCGCAGATGGGCGCGTTCGGTTCCAACATCATTTACCTCAGCGGCTCGGCGCCCAACCCGCGCACGCCCATGGGCATCGTCACCCTCGATGAGGTCGCCGCGATTGCCAGCTTGCCCCAGGTGATGCGGATCATGCCGGTCAACGGCCAGGAGGCCGGGGTGCGCTTTGGCAACCTTGATCACATGAGCTACGTCGGCGGCAACGACACCAACTTCCCGGCGATTTTCAACTGGCCGGTGGTCGAAGGCAGCTACTTCACCCACGCCGATGAACAGAACGCCGCGGCGGTCGCGGTGATCGGACACAAGGTGCGGACCAAATTGCTCAAGGACGTGGCCAACCCGATCGGCCAGTACATCCTGATCGAAAACGTCCCCTTCCAGGTGGTCGGCGTGCTCGCGGAAAAAGGCGCCAGCTCCGGCGACTCCGACAGCGACGACCGTATCGCCATCCCCTACTCCGCCGCGAGCGTGCGCCTGTTCGGCACCCACAATCCCGAGTACATCGCCATCGCCGCCGCCGACGCGCGCAAGGTCAAGGAAACCGAAAAAGCCATCGAGCAACTGATGCTGCGCCTGCACGACGGCAAGCGCGACTTCGAACTGACCAACAACGCGGCGATGATCCAGGCCGAGGCGCGCACGCAAAACACCCTGTCGCTGATGCTCGGTTCGATCGCGGCCATTTCGCTGCTGGTGGGCGGGATCGGCGTGATGAACATCATGCTCATGACGGTGCGCGAGCGGACTCGCGAGATCGGTATCCGCATGGCCACCGGTGCCCGCCAGCGCGACATCCTGCGCCAGTTCCTCACCGAAGCGGTGATGCTCTCGGTGGTGGGCGGCCTCACCGGGATTGCCCTGGCGCTGATCGTCGGTGGCGTGCTGATTTTCAGCGAAGTCGCTGTCGCGTTCTCCCTGATAGCGGTGCTGGGTGCCTTCGGCTGCGCCCTGGTCACCGGTGTCGTTTTCGGCTACATGCCGGCCCGCAAGGCTGCCCGACTCGACCCGGTCACGGCCCTTACCAGTGAATGATCGATTGATGAAGCCGCCACTCAGTGTGTTAACCCTGTGCCTGTTGCTCGGCGCCTGCAGCACCCCGCCACAGCGCCCCGACAGCGGCGTCCAGCCGCCGGCTACCTGGCAATCGCCGCACACCGCAGGCGCTGTCCATGACAACCAGCAATGGTGGAACCGCTTCGGTAGCCCGCAACTGGGTCGCCTGATCGAACAGGCGCGGCTTGGCAGTTACGACCTGGCCACGGCCATCGCCAGAGTGCGCCAGGCCCAGGCCGACACGGTGATTGCCGGCGGCTCGCAACTGCCCGAAGTCAAGGCAGGGGTCAACGCCAACCGCCAGAAATTGCTGCGCGGCAACGGCTACAGTCAGCTCGATGCCGACAGCGATAACGACGCCGTCGACTACTTCACGGCGAACCTGGTTGCCAGCTACGAAATCGATTTCTGGGGTGGCCAGCGGGCCAGCCGCGACAGCGCGCAATTCAGTCTCAAAGCCAGCGAGTTCGATCAGGCCACCGTGGAACTGACGTTGCTCAGCGGTGTGGCCAACGGTTACGCGCAAGCCTTGTCGTTGCAGGAGCAGAGCCGCATCGCCGAGTTGAATCTGGCCAATGCCCAAAGCGTGTTGAAACTGGTGCAGACCCGTTTCGATTCGGGTTCGGCCACAGCCCTGGAACTGGCACAGCAAAAAAGCCTGGTGGCGGCGCAGCAACGCCAGCTGCCGCTGGTGCAGCAACAGGCCGAGGATGCACGGATCAGCCTCGCCGCTCTGCTCGGCCGCCCGGTTCAGGCGCTGTCGCTGGGTCAGGAACGCTTTGATCAACTGACCTGGCCTGCGATTGACGCCGGGATACCCAGCCAGTTGCTCAGCCGCCGTCCGGACATTGCCCGGGCCGAGGCGCAACTGGCCGCGGCCCAGGCCGACGTCACCGTCGCCCGGGCCGCGATGCTGCCGACCGTGACCCTCACCGCCGAAATCGGCTCCGGTGCCGACCGGGCCGACGACATCCTGCGCAGCCCCTTCTACAACCTCACCGCCGGGCTGCTTGCGCCGGTGTTCAACAACGGCCGCCTCGGCGCCCAGCGCGACAAGGCCACGTCGCGTCAGCAAGAACTGCTGGAAACCTATCGCGGCGCGATCATCAACGGCTTCGCCGACGTCGAAAAAGCCCTCAACAGCATTCGCGGGCTGGATGAGCAGCGCGGGTGGCAGAGTGAAGAACTGAGCCAGGCGCAGACCGCCTTCAATATCGCGCAAAGCCGTTATCAGGCCGGGGCCGAGGATTTGCTGACGGTGCTGGAGACCCAGCGCACCTTGTACGCGGCGCAGGATTTGAACGTGCAGCTGCGGTTGTCGCGGATGCAGGCGAGTATTGCCCTGTACAAGGCGCTTGGGGGTGGGTGGCAAGTCTTGTAGTTGCTGGGCCTGTCAGGACGCCATCGCGAGCAAGCTCGCTCCCACAGGTTATGCGTCGTGCCCGGATCATGCGGCAAATACAAAACCCTGTGGGAGCGGGCTTGCCCGCGAAGGGGCCGGCACATCCAACATCAACATTGCCTGACAGGACGCCTTCGCGAGCAAGCTCGCTCCCACAGTGGATCGTCAGTGAACACAAAGTCTGTGTACGACCAGGTTCAAATGTGGGAGCGAGCTTGCTCGCGATTGAACGATAACGCGGTATCAAGCCTGGCTTTGTTTAGCCTTCAGATTGCGCGCATACCACGGCCGCTGGGGCACTTTGCGGAACAAATCCTTCAGTTTCGTCTCGTCCTCGCCAAAGGTAATGCGCAACGCCAGCTTCATGGTTTCCGGGTCCATTTCCACTGACTTGCCGGCCTGCAACCCCGGTGTGGTGCTGCAACCGTGGGTGCTCGGGCCGAGCCACGGGTCGTCGATCTCGACCCAGCGTCCCGGCGCGAACCATTGCACGCCGTTGACCTGCAGCCGACTGACCTGCCCCGGATGAAAACGCTCGTGGGCGCGAAACCAGTCTTCCAGGCGATCGTCGATCCAGCCATGGAAATGCCAGAACACCGGGCTGACATGGGAAGAAAACGGGTCGCCGAGAAAATCGTTTTCCGGTGCAAACCAGCGTGCGGAAAAGTCCGCCGGATCCCGGGCGAACGGCACCGGCTGACCGTTGGACGGATCACGCGGCACCGAAGCCCAGCGCATGTGCAGCCAGTCGTGCAGGCCCAGTTCGACCTCCGAGCCGAACTGGCCGAGGGTCAGCGTCGACAGGTAACGCGGATCGCGGTAGCGGGATTCCCAGACCTGGAAATTGCTGTGATACGTCTCGCCGGTCTTGATGTCGCTGACCCATTGCGTGTACTCGTCATCGTCCTCGGCCAGCCAGGTCGGCGGCAGCGCGGTGCCGTCGTGATTGTCGAAGTAACGCGCAAAGCCGAGCCGGTCCCGCGCCAGCTCCGGTTGCGGCAACGGGAAGTGCGTCCAGGACGGCAGGTCCTGCATCGAACGCGCGGTGCCGAGCATGTGCCGGTGCATGAAGAAAAAGTCCACGCCAGAACCGTTGCGATCCTTGCGCACACCTCGGGCATCGCGCTCCTGGTCCCGCGGTCCGGGTTGCCAGCCGAGCCCGCGCAAGGCGCCGCGCTGGTCTTCGGACAGCTTGTGCCACTTGTCCCGGGAGGCATGCCAGAGCTGGTGGAACAACCGGTGCTCCGGCGATACCAGCCAGGCGAGCAGGGTCGGATTGAGGCCGGCGCGCTCGCGAGCTTCAGGGAACACCCGTTTGACGGCGATGAAGCGATTGTCCTGGGCGGTCAGCATCAGTGGCCGATTCAGGTCCAGCACACGTCCACTGAGACTGCCGCTGCCAGCATTACCGAAACCGGCCCAGACCTCGTCCAGAGTCATCTCGAATTCGTATTCGCAACAGCCGCTGGCGCCCAGCAGTCGCCAGGCCAGCTGCTTCGGGTTGGCCCCGGACAAATCGCCGAGCACTCGGTAACGGGGCGCTTCGGTAGAGCGCAAACGCTCGGCGGTGTCGAGATAACCACTGACACCGCGCCCCTTGTGGCCGATGTCGAGGAATACTTCCAGGCCTTCGAGGGGCAAGCCTTCGATACCGGCGTCACGACCTTCGAAACGAATCTGCCAGACCCCGCGCAAGGTATCCGCCAAGCGTTGGCCGGCAACATCCGCCACCTCGAACGAAGCTTCGCCAGGGGTGATCGTCGGATCCGGCCTGGTCAGTTCGCGATGCCCGTAATACACCGCCGGCACGGCGGCACCGGTCAGCGCCAGACCCGCGAGGAACCATCGTCGAGAAATCGTCATTGCCCTACCTGTGTCAGCCATGGAGCAGGCTTTATCCAAGCTAGAACGATTGTTGCCCCGCAGAATTTAAGAGCATCGCGAGCAAGCTCGCTCCCACATTGGATCTATGTCGCACTGAAGATCCCTGTGAGAGCGAGCTTGCTCGCGATGAGGCCATCAGCCGCGCTAAATTTTCCGGTCAGCCACTCGTTCCCCCCAGATAGCAAAGGCCCCTGCGCCTGATCCGGGGCGGCGAACCTGACTGAGACGGCAATGACAAAATTACGTTCGAAAAAGGCTCTTTTCATCGGCCTGCCGCTGGCCCTGGCGATCAGCGCGGGTGCAGGCTTCGCGGCCTGGGATCACTGGTTCAGGGACAACCCCGGCTACCCGGTCAAGGTGATGAAACAGGCCGAGCAACTGCAGGAACGCATCCTCTCGTTCGACAGCCACATCACCGTGCCCATGGATTTCGGCACCGTCGGCAACGAAGTCGACAAGGACGGTGAAGGCCAGTTCGACCTGGTCAAGACCGGTCGCGGGCGTCTGTCCGGGGCGGCGCTGACGATTTTCGGCTGGCCGGAAATCTGGAACGGTCCCAACGCGCCCCATCGCCCTACCGCCGGCTTCGTCGACGAAGCCCGCTTTGAGCAGGAAACCCGCTACAAGATCATCAGCGCGATGGTGCGTGACTTCCCCAATCAAGTGGCCATCGCCTACACCCCCGACGACTTGCGCCGCCTGCACGGCGAAGGCAAGTTCGCGGTGTTCATCAGCATGCTCAACGCCTATCCGCTGGGCAATGACCTCAATGCCCTGGACAAGTGGGCTGCGCGCGGCATGCGCATGTTCGGCTTCAGCTACGTGGGCAACAACGCCTGGGCCGATTCGTCGCGGCCGCTGCCGTTCTTCAACGATTCCCGGGATGCCTTGGGCGGGCTGTCGGACATCGGCAAGCAAGCGGTGCATCGCCTCAACGACCTGGGCGTGATCATCGATGTGTCGCAGATGTCGACCAAGGCCCTGGAGCAAGTGGCGCAACTGAGCCGCACGCCGATGGTCGCCTCCCACTCGGCACCGCGCGCCCTGGTGGACATCCCGCGTAACCTCAGTGACACGGAAATGCAATTGATCAAGCACAGCGGCGGCGTAGTGCAGATCGTCGGCTTCCCCACCTATATCCGCCCGCTGAGCCAGGCCACCCAGGACAAACTCAACGCCCTGCGCGCCCGTTTCGACCTGCAACCGCTGCAAGGCCTGGAGATGGCATTGATGCCCGGCGACCCGGTGATCACCGTCTGGCCCGAGCAGCGTTTCGGCGAGTACGCCAGCCAGCTCTATTCGATCCTCGACGAAGAACCCAAGGCCACCCTCAAGGATTACGGCGACGCTATCGACTACGCCGTGAAAAAAATCGGCATCGACCATGTCGGCATCAGTTCCGACTTCAACGACGGCGGAGGCCTGGACGGTTGGAAAGACGTCAGCGAGGCCCGCAACGTGACCGCCGAACTGATCAGCCGCGGCTACAGCGACGCCGACATCGCCAAGCTCTGGGGCGGCAACTTCCTGCGGGTCTGGGACCAGGTGCAGAAGTCTTCCCGGCCTGTCGTAAAAAACTGATTTTTCCTTTTGCCAAAGCGAACCGAATCCATGACCAACCGTCGTTCATTCCTCAAGCAGGCCGGCATTCTGGCGGCCGGCATTCCCCTGGCCTCCGCCGTGAGCCTGCCAGCACGGGCCGCCAGCCCCGCGCCGTTGCCCAAGGACAAATGGGACCAGTTGCGCCAACTGTTCACCCAGGACCCGAACTACCTGCACTTCGCCAACTTCCTGGTGACCTCGCACCCTCTGCCTGTGCGTGAAGCCATCGAGATGCATCGCGCCAATCTCGATCGCAACCCGGGCCTGGCCATGGACTGGCATCGCGGCGAAACCGAACGCCGCGAAGAAGAGGTGCGCGTGTGGGCCGGTCGTTACTTGAAGGCCAAGCCGTCGCAGATCGCCCTGACCGGCAGCACCACCGAAGGCCTGGCGATGATCTACGCCGGTATCCATGTGCGCCCGGACCAGGAGATCCTCACCAGCGAACACGAGCACTACGCCGCCAACAGTGTGTTCGAATACCGCACCCAAAAGGACGGCACCCAGGTTCGCAAGATCAAATTGTTCGAAGACCCGTACAAGGTCTCGACCGCCGAAGTGCTGGCCGCGATTGAACGCAACATTCGCCCCGAAACCCGTGTACTGGGCATGACCTGGGTGCATTCCGGCAGCGGCGTGAAGCTGCCCATCGGCGAGATCGGCAAACTGGTGGAGGAGAAAAACCGGGGCCGCGCCGACAAGGACCGCATCCTCTACGTGATCGATGGCGTACACGGCTTCGGCGTGGAGAACGTCGACTTCCCGGACATGCACTGCGACTTCTTCATTGCCGGCACCCACAAATGGATGTTCGGCCCACGGGGCACCGGGATCATCTGCGCCCGCTCCGACGAGCTCAAGGACGTGACCCCGACCATCCCGACATTCTCTGAGGCCACCCAGTTTTCCACCGTGATGACCTACGGCGGCTACCACTCGTTCGAACACCGCTGGGCACTGACCGAAGCTTTCAAATTGCACCTGGAGCTGGGAAAGGCCGAGGTCGCGACGCGCATTCACGACATCAACAGCTACCTGAAGAAACGCTTGCAGGCACACCCGTCGGTGGAGCTGGTCACGCCGCTGTCGCCGGAGTATTCCGCCGGTTTCACCTTCTTCCGCATCAAGAACCAGGACTGCGACGAAGTCGCCAACTTCCTGATGGATCAGCGCGTGGTGTGTGACGCCGTGGACCGTGATGTCGGGCCGATCATTCGTGTGTCGCCGGGGCTGCTCAATACCCAAGCGCACATCGACAAGTTGATGGAACTGATGGCCAGCAAGCTCTGAACCGCCGATTCCCTTTAGCGAGAACCCTTATGAAAAACATCCTGAACAGGGGGCGTTCCAAAGGCCTGGGCGCCCTGATGCTGCTGGCATTGCTCGGCAGTGCCATGCCCGGCCTCGCCCAGGCGTATACGGCGCCGCTTCCGGGCAAGGTCTTCAAGGATTGCCGTAACTGCCCGGAAATGGTCGTGCTGCCCGCCGGCACGTTCACCATGGGCACCCCGGAAGACGAAGTCGGCCGTGAGCCTGATGAAGGCCCGATGCATGAGGTGACGTTCGACAAGCCGTTCGCCATGAGCCGCTACCAGATCACCGCTGGCGAATGGGACCAGTACCTCAAGGAAACCGGAATCACCCTGCCCGATGGCGACACCCGCCCCGGCCGCGAGTGCATCAACAGCAAGCCACGTTATCCACAGAGCCCGCGCCAGCCGGCGGTGTGCATGAACTTCGCCGAGGTCAGTGCCTACGTCGCCTGGCTGTCGATGAAGACCGGCCAGCACTACCACATCGTCAGCGAGGCCCAGCGCGAATACGCCGCCCGCGCAGGGGCAACGGGCCCCTTCCCCTTCCCGTTCGACCCCGGCACCGAGTACAGCATCGCCACCCACGCCAACACCTACGGCCCCACCGATGGCTACAGCTACAGTTCGCCGGTCGGCAGCTACCCGCCCAACGCCTTCGGCATGTACGACATGCACGGTAACGTCTACGAGTGGATCGCCGACTGCTACCACCCGGACTACGTCGGCGCTCCTACCGATGGCAGCGCCTGGACCGAACCGAACTGCGACACCCTGCGCATCCGTGGCAACGACTGGGGCGAAGCACCGGTGTTTTCCCGCTCGGGCAACCGCAATGACATCGACCCGCAAACCCGTGGCGACTGGATTGGATTTCGTGTAGTACGCACTCTCTGACCCCCCTTGCCCTTGTGGGAGCGGGCTTGCTCGCGAAGGCGTCGTGTCAGCCAACATCAACTTTTCTGATCCACCGCTTTCGCGAGCAAGCCCGCTCCCACAGGTTTGGCACCACCTGTCTCCTACCGTTTAAATTAAGCCCTTCACCAGACGTTCTACTGGGTATCTGCCTTACGACCCAAGGAACTGTCTGCCATGACCCAGCCTACCCGAGGCGCCATCGGCGAATTACTGGCCCTGTTGAAACCGTTTCGACTGATCGTCGCCGCGTCCATTTTCCTGGGCATGGTGGGTGGCCTGAGCGTGACGGTGTTGCTGGCCACCATCAACAACGCGCTGCATTCGCCGCACGGCCTGACCCAAGGCGTGGTCGCGCTGTTCGGCGGCCTGTGCCTGCTGGCTCTGGGTAGTTCGATCTGCTCCGACATCGGCACCAACTATGTTGGCCAGCACATCATTGCCAGGCTGCGCAAAACGCTGGGGGAGAAAGTCCTTTCGGCCCCCATCGAGCAGATCGAGCGCTACCGCAGCCACCGGCTGATCCCAGTGCTGACCCACGACGTCGACACCATCAGCGACTTCGCCTTCGCCTTCGCGCCGCTGGCGATTTCCCTGACCGTGACCCTTGGCTGCATGGGTTACCTGGCGATGTTGTCGTGGCCGATGTTCCTGATGATGGTGCTGGCAATTGCCATCGGCACCGCCATCCAGTTCTATGCGCAGGGCAAGGGCATCCAGGGTTTCATGGCCGCCCGCGATGCCGAAGACGATTTGCAAAAGCACTACAACGCCATTGCCGGCGGTGCCAAGGAATTGCGCATCCACCGCCCGCGCCGCCAGCGCATGTTCGTCAAGGGCATCCAGGGCACCGCCGATTTCATCTGTAACACCCAGGTGCGTTCGATCAACACCTTCGTGATCGCCAAGACGCTGGGCTCGATGCTGTTCTTCGTGGTCATCGGCCTGGCGCTGGCGCTGCAATCGTTCTGGCCGAGCGCCGACCAAGCGGTGATGAGCGGTTTCGTGCTGGTGCTGCTGTACATGAAAGGCCCGATCGAGCATCTGGTCAGCACCTTGCCGATCGTGAGCCGGGCGCGGATTGCCTTCCGCCGCATCGCCGAGCTGTCCAGCCAGTTTTCCTCGCCCGAGCCGCACCTGCTGCTCAACGACAACGGCATCCGGCCAACCGTGCTCGACCGCCTGCAACTGAACAATGTCAGCTACGCCTTCCCCGCCGCACCGGGCAGTGACGCGTTTCGCCTGGGCCCGGTGAACCTGACCATCGAGCAAGGCGACATCATTTTCATCGTCGGCGAAAACGGCTGCGGCAAGACCACCCTGATCAAGTTGCTGCTGGGCCTCTACGCGCCGCAACAGGGTTCGATCCAGCTCAACGGCCAGGGCATCGATGCGCACAATCGCGACGACTATCGCCAATTGTTCACCACGATTTTTGCCGATTACTACCTGTTCGATGACGTGGTCCAGGGCGACCAGCACATCCCCGAAGATGCCAACGCCTACCTGCAACGGCTGGAGATCGCGCACAAGGTCAGCGTCAGGGACGGCAGCTTCACCACCACCGACCTGTCCACCGGCCAGCGCAAGCGCCTGGCGCTGGTCAATGCCTGGCTGGAAGAACGCCCGGTGCTGGTGTTCGACGAATGGGCCGCCGACCAGGACCCGACCTTCCGCCGCATCTTCTACACCGAGCTGCTGCCGGACCTCAAACGCCTGGGCAAAACCATCATCGTCATCTCCCACGACGACCGTTATTTCGATATGGCCGATCAACTGGTGCGCATGGAATCGGGCCGGGTCGTCACCGAGCGCGCAACCGCCTAAGCGCCGTGGCCGCACGCAAATCCTTGTTTTTTGAAGTTTGTTTTCCGGTTTAGCCAAAGTGGTCCGTCTAATAATAATTATCATTAACTAAAAAACTGCACACACCATTCTGGAGCGATTCGAGCAATGCAAAGCCTTACTCTGTCCCGCGCACCCTTGGCGTTAGCCATCGAACGGCAAAAGAAATTCCGAACGGTCGTGCCGGGCGCGCTGCTGACCCTGTTGCTGCTGGGTACGTCCCAGGTCGAGGCAGCCCCGGTGAACGTCAATGTACCGGCTCAGTCCCTGGCCAGTGCATTGCGCCAACTGGGCCAGCAGACCAACCTGCAGATTCTCTACAGCCAGGACATGGTCAACGGCATCAAGTCCACGGCGGTGTCCGGCAACATGGAACCGGAACAGGCACTGAAAACCTTGCTGCTGGGGAGCGGCATCAATTTTCAGTTGAATGGCAACACCGTGTCGCTGGTGCCATCGGCCGGTGACTCCAGTGCATTGCAACTGGGTGCGACGTCCATCACCGGCGTGGCGCTGGGGCCAACCACCGAAGGCTCGCACTCCTACACCACCAATGAAGTCACCATCGGCAAAGGCAACATAAAGCTCAAGGACATCCCGCAGTCGGTGTCCGTCGTCACGCGCCAGCGCATGGACGACCAGAACCTGAACAGCCTGCAGGACGCCATGCGTCAGGTCACCGGCGTGACCATCAAGACCTACAACTCCGGCTCCAGCCTCAATGACGTCTACATGCGTGGCTTCCTCGTCGACCAGGTGCAGGTCGACGGCGTCTCGCAGCCCACCGGCCAGGGCGACATGGCCACCAGTTTCGACCTGGCGATGTACGACCGCATCGAAGTGCTGCGCGGCCCGTCGGGCCTGTACCAGGGCGCGGGCGAACCCGGCGGTACCATCAACGTGGTGCGCAAGCGCGCCCTGAGCAAATTCGCCCTCGGTGGCGAGCTGGCTGCCGGCTCTTACGATCGCTACCGTTCTTCGGTGGATGTCACCGGCCCGTTGAACGAACAGGGCACCGTGCGCGGTCGTTTCATCACCGCCTACGAGAACAACCAGTCTTTCGTCGACTACGCGCAGAACGAACGCCCGATGGTCTACGGTCGCCTGGAATTCGACCTCGACCCGGCCACCACCCTGTCGATCGGCGGCGCTTACCAGAAGAACAACTCCACCCCGGCCTTCGGCCTGCCGGCCTACGCCGACGGCTCATTGCTCGACGTGCCGCGCTCGACCTTCGTCGATGCCAAGTGGAACACCCTCAACGAAAAAGTCTGGGAATCCTTCGCCGAGCTCGACCACGAACTGGACAACGGCGGTCAGTTCAAGACCACCCTGACCTACCGCGATGCCGAAACCCCGGAGCGTAACTTCACCTGGGCCGACGGCGCGGTCGACCCGGCCACCGGTGACAGCTGGGCCGTGGCCTACGACTACTACACCCACATCAAGACCGTCGGCGTCGACAGCTTTGTCACCACGCCGTTCGAGTTCGCCGATCGCCGACACGAGTTCACCGTGGGTGCCGAGTACCAGCACCTGGACAAGGATTTCACCTACGGCGGCGGCGAGTACTTCCCGATCAACGTGTGGAATCCGGGCAGCATCGACATTCCCCGCAATGACTATGCGCACGTCAACGGCAACTGGTCCAAGTCCGATCAGTACGGCGTCTACACCCGCGCCAAGTTCAACGTCACCGACTGGCTCGATGTCATCGGCGGCAGCCGCGTGACCTGGTACGAAAGCGATGCGAAGAACGCCAACGCCTTCTTCAACAACTTCGGCGAAGCCCACACCAGCATCAACCGCAAGGTCGTGCCGTACGGCGCCATCATCGGCAAGATCACCCCAGAACTGTCGACCTACTTCAGCTACACCGGCGTGTTCAAACCGCAAAGCGAAATCGGCACAAACGGCGAGCCGGTCGGCCCGCGCGAAGGCAAGCAATACGAAATCGGCCTCAAGCGCGAATTCTACGACGGTCGCCTGAACGCCAGCATCGCCGCCTTTCGCATCTACGATGAAAACCGCGCCGAATACGACAACACCTCCGGTGCCTACATGACCGAAGGCAAGGCACGCAGCGAGGGTTGGGAAACCGAGCTGAGCGGCAACCTGACCGACAACTGGAGCATCGTCACCGGTTACGCCTACACCTCCACCAAGTTCCTGGACGGCGACCAGGCCAACAAAGGCAAGACCTTCAGCACCATCACGCCCAAGCACAACTTCAACCTGTGGACCAAGTACGAGTTCACCGACGGCCCGCTCAAGGACTTCAGCGTCGGCGGTGGCGTGCGTGTGGTCAGCGACACCTACTACCAGCGTGACGTGAAGTTCCATCAAGGCGGCTATGCTGTTACCTCGGCGCAAGTCGGCTACAAGTTCAACGAACACCTGTCGTCGACACTGACCGCCAACAACCTGTTCGACCGCAAGTACTACGACCGCGTCGATGCCTCCTGGGGCACCAACTTCTACGGCGACCCGCGCACCCTGACCCTGAGCCTGCGCGCGCAGTACTGATGGCTGACTGCCTCCACCTGTAGGAGCGAGCTTGCTCGCGATGGTCGTTAACGATTACGCGTGTTTACTGGTTGAACGCTGCGCCTGTGAGTCCATCGCGAGCGAGCTCGCTCCTACATTAGTGGCCCGGTGCCGTTTTCTGCTTGCGCAGCGGCCCTGAGTTGCTCGGTATCGACACGGACAAACGTGGAGTCCCCGACAGCGGTCAGGACATCCCCGGCGAAGACCTCGCAAATAACCCGACTTTTACGCCCGACCTCGCCCTCGACTTTTGCACGCAGTGTCAGGGGGACACCCATCGGGGTGGGCTTGATGTACTTGATTCCCAGGTTACCGGTGACGCAGGTGATGTGGGGCAAGCTGCCCACCTCGCGCTGTTCTGCCCGGTAGTGATATGCCATCGCTGCCCAGTTGGAGTGGCAATCGACCAGCATCGCAATCAAACCGCCGTAAACCAGACCCGGCCAGCCGCAATACTTGTCATCCGGCATGTGCTGCGCCATGACATGCACGCCGTCTTCATGCCAGAAGCTCTTGATGTGCAGCCCGTGCGGGTTTTGGCTGCCGCAGCCATAACAAACGCCTTCAGGCGCGGCGATGTCTTGAAGCGAAATGTCCTGCGTGGTCATACCGTGTCCATCCTTAATACCGGGTGGTTCAAAACGGACCGGGTCGCCCTGGTCCGCACCGTCTGATCAATACTGGCAGAAGCGAATCCGGTTGCCGAACGGGTCGTAGACTTGCAGCTCCTTGCCCCAGCCCTGCTGAACAATATCCGGGCGTCCGTATCCGTAGCGCTTGCCCTGCAATTCGTCCCTGAGCAGTTCGATGTTGTGCATGGGCACGAACACCGTCGAGCCCGGGCTGGCATCGCCGTGGTGCTCGGAAAGGTGCAGTTGCAACCCGTCGCGACTGATGCCCAGGTACAGCGGCAAATCCGCCTCGAAACGATGCTCGAACTCGACGCTAAAGCCCAGGAAATCCAGATAGAACTCACGCGCCTTGGCTTCGTCGAACATCCGCAAGATTGGAATGGGTTTGTCGAACGTTGCAGCAGGCCTGGACGGGGTGTTTGCCTGGGCAAGCATCGCTGACGCGGTGTTCCAGTCCTTGTAGCCCAGTTGCTGGGCGACCAGTTCCAGCGCAGTGGAATGGGTCACCACTTGATTGCGTTCCTCCAGCGAGGCGCGCAACTGTCTGGCCATTTGCTTGGCTTGCTCGATTGAAAACATGACTGCTCCTGTAGCCGAGATGCTTTGGTGCTCGCGTTGCCAAACCTCGACCGTCAAGAGAGGCGACAGGGTTTGTAGAAGGAGGAGACGCTTTCACCTTTCCCAACGGGAGCGAGCGGCGGGCAGCATCGGGCCGAGGTCGATAATACATAGCCGATACGGAATGCGGAAGATGGCTCGGCAGAACCCTGTCCGAGGCCTGAGGACTACTCCTTTAGACGTGAAAGTTGCTGAACCACAAATGCCCCGACGGTCACCGCGCTGGCTGCCCATGCGCAAGCCACCTGCCAATATCTGAAAGGACCGAGCACATCTCCCATCAGGAAACCGGTCGAAAGCAGAAACAGAAACAACGCAATGGCTGCCAGGACGACGCGTGGAATCGCCATCAACCACCGCCACCAGGCCCCGGGTTCAAAACGCCGCGCCACCCATCGAGTCAACGCTGTCAGGCCCGCAAACAAAAATGCCGCAATGACCAGCAGGAGCGGAATGATAAAGAGAGCCAGCGCGGGCTCGACTTCTCCACCGTCCTCACCGGGTGTGTAGAAGTTTTCTGTCCAGATTTCCCTGCACAGGGCGGAGGTCAGGAAAATGACGGCCACAGGGGCGATAGGGAATATCAGGCAACTGATGAGGTTTTTTTTACGTTCCATCAATGAGTCGTCCTTGGTTTTTTTTCAGAAGGCCGATGGGCTTGATTCTGCGTGGTCCGCTACCGCGTCCATTAGACTTTGATTCGAGAAGAGCTCGCATATCAACCATTACCTGATCATGCGGGACGTTCGGGTACGGGCTTTTAAGCGAAGCCTGCACCTTGGAGCGGAACCAGCAGTCATAGCTGGCGGCATGTTCGTCAGTCTCAATCTTTGGTGTGGTGGTGGAAAGCTCGGTGCTCACATTGACCTCCTGGATCGCCGTCGTCGCAGGCAAGGTGAAGTGTCATTTGCCGGAGCAACTGTTCATTGCGCGTTAGATCGTAAACACCGGGCTTCCGACGGCCAACCGCAAACTTTCGTAGGATTCTTCCGGCCGACTCCGAGGTTTTCAACGCTCTCTGACAAGGCAAAACAGCGGGTTAAATGCCACTCGACAGTGTTTGTTTAATCGGCCTACAGGTTACTTCGTGAAAGCCACAACGCCTTGCGTCGTTGCCTACAGGTACGCCAGAATCCGCCGGCTTGTGCGCCTTGGGGGTCGTCGGTAACTTGATTCGGGTCACTGATTGTCAGTGATCGGGTTTAGTAGCCCGGCCAAGGTTAGAACGGTCGCATGAGTATCATCAGTCAGGCATCTGCCTGTGTTTGATGGTGGCTGTGCGCATGGCGCCCCCGGGCGCGCCGGTTCCTCACCTTGCCGGTCTACTAACTTGCGCACAGCTGCCACCCTTTCGTTTAGTAGCGAACTGGTGCTGCCCTACTTAAAGGTAAGTATCTATGTTCAAGGTAACTCCAAACCCGCCGGAATCCGATCCGGCCTCCCCGTACGAAAGCCCCGATTCAAAGCAATTCCACCAAGCCGCCGAGCGCGCGCTCGATCACCACCTCAACCCCGGCACCAACATCATGGCCACCCCGCGCACACCCAGCACGATGTTCATCGTCAATCCCGAACTCAGTACCGAAACCCTGCTGGTGCATGCCAGCGAGTCGCTGGCGTCGGCCAATGTCATGGCCAACGATCTGGTGGATCATCTGGAAGGGACAAGCCGCAATGCGCTGTTGGGGATTGCGCAGGTGATCATGCTGGGGGAACTGGCGGTCAATCGGGCGCTGGATCGGCTTGATCCGCCTTAGTCATCCGAGTCAGCGCAAAACAAACTGTGGGAGCGAGCTTGCTCGCGATGGCGGTGTGTCAGACACATCAATGTTGAATGTGCTGCCGCTATCGCGAGCAAGCTCGCTCCCACAGGGGGACGGCGTCGCTGATCACTACGCCATACGTCAGGCCAGACTCTCGCTGATCTGCGCCGCCAGTTGCGCCAGCATCCCCGGCACTTCCTGGACCATCTCGCCCATGCGCGCAAAGTCGTGGGTCATGCCGGCCTTGACCTCCAGCACCAGGGGTTGCCCCGCAGTACACAGTTTCTCGGCCCAGGCCAGGCCTTCATCGAGCAACGGGTCGTATTCGGCCAGCCACAACACCGTCGGCGTCAGCCGTTGCACGCACTCGGTGTACAACGGTGAAAAACGCCAGTCGGCACGATCCGCTTCACTGCGTTGGTATTGCTGGTAGAACCATTCCAGCGTGGTGGCTTCCAGCAGATAGCCTTCGGCGAATCGCTCGAGGGACGGGCGTTTTTTTACCGCGTCGATCACCGGGTACAGCAACACTTGCAGGCGCGGCACAAGCGGCCATCCCAACGGGTCCTGGGCGATGGCGATACACAGCGATGCCACCAGGCTGCCGCCGACGCTGTCCCCGGCCAGCGCAATGCGCCTGGCGTCCAGCCCCAGCGCCTTGGCTCCGGTGATGGCCAGCCAACGCGTGATGTCTTCGGCATCGTTGTAAGCGGTGGGGAAACGGTGCTCAGGCGCCAGGCGATAGTCCGCCGACAACACGGCAAACTCCCCCGCCAGCGCCAGGCGCCGGCACAGGGTGTCGTGGGAATCGAGGCTGCCCACCACGTAACCGCCGCCATGGAAGTACAGCAACACCGGGCGCGGCTCGTTGTCCGGTTGTGGTTTGGCGTACAGCCGCGCATTGAGCACATGCCCATCCCGTGCAGCAATGCTGACCTCCGTCACCGTCAACGCCCCCGTCGGGGCCGCATCGAGCAACTGCGAAGTCTGTTCGAATTGCTGCCGCGCTTCGCTCGGGTTCAGCTCATGCATGGGTCGGCTTTTGCCGCTGAGGCGGCCGAACTCGGCCAGCTCTAGAAACCCTTCGATGTCCGGGTGCAGTGCCATGGGCGGTAGTCTCCAAAAATAAAAAGCTCGCCCAATAAACGAACCGTGAGGAGCGTTCATTAGGGCGTCATCCTGTTCAATGAAGAATCTCCCAGGCCGAACAAGAAACCTGTGGCGAGGGGGCTTGCCCCCGTTGGGTCGCGAAGCGGCCCCAGAACCAGCGTTTGAGATTAGTCAGACATACCGCGTTGTTCGGGTTTGCGACTGCTTCGCAGCCGAACGGGGGCAAGCCCCCTCGCCACAGGTTTTCCCCTCATCACAAGTAAACGGCTTAAGACTGCGGCACCACCTCCCGGCCAAGCGCAGCCACCACAGCGTCCAGACACTCCTCCTGCTGCAGGATATCGAAGTGGCCGGCCGTTACCGTTTGCACCTTGCGCAGCCGTGGTCGCTGACGCTCCAGGGTCGCGCGTTCGGCCGTGGGGTTGCCATCGGCCCACCAGCAATGCAGCTCGGCTTGCGTAATCGGCAGGGTCTCGACCTGCCGCGACAGCGCCTTCAACCGCGTACTGACCATGAACGTCTGGGCCAACTCATCGGCACCGAGCAGCGCGTAGCCGCTGGCCTGATCGCTTTCGCTGTCGATCACCGCACGAATGATCCGCGCCACTGCCTCGTGGCCCCCCGTCGACTCGGTACTCAACACCCGGGCAATCACCTCGCCATCCATGCCCAAGGTTGCACCGAGGAACTCGGCCAGATCCGTGCGCCACTCATCCGGGCTGGCGACGGCATTGACCTGGGTTGGCACAAAGCTGTCCACCAGGCCGACAAACGCCACTCGCTGGCCCTGCTGTTCGAACAAGTCACTCACCATCAACGCCAACGCCCCGCCCAGCGACCAGCCCAGCACGTGGTACGGCCCCAGGGGTTGCCGGGCGCGGATCGCCTCTACGTAATCCTGGGCCATCTGCGAAAGCGAGCTGTCGTGCCACTGCCGGTCGAGCAGCATCCGGCATTGCACGCCGTACACCGTGCGCTCGCCATCCAGGCGTCGGGCCAACGGCTCGTAGTCGAACACCGTGCCGAAACCGGCGTGCAGGCAGAACAGCGGCGGCTGATCATTCACCACCTGGTTTAGCAGCAACAGCGGTTGCGGACTGTGTCGCAGCGGCTGTTCATCGAGACCGGACAACCCGGCAATCGTCGGCTTGGCCATCATGTCCCGCAGCTTGAGCTGGAAGCCCGGCTCATTCAGCGCGCGCACTTTCGAGATCACCTTGAGGGTGCGCAGCGAATCGCCGCCCAACTCGAAGAAGTTGTCGGTAATGCCAACCTTCTCGATGCCCAGCACCTGTTGCCAGATATCCGCCAGCGCCCATTCCAGAGGCGTGCGCGGCGCCACGTAGTCACGGCCGGTGAAGGCCGGGTCCGGCAAGGCCTTGCGGTCGAGCTTGCCGTTGGGGGTCAACGGGAAGCGCGGCAGCACCACGACCTGCGTCGGTACCATGTAGTCGGGCAGGCTCTCGCGCAATGCCGCTTGGCAACGCGGGCCGAGGCCGTCATCTTGCGCCGCCACCACATAGCCCACCAGCTGCGGCCCCTGGCCGTTGTCGCGCACCACCACCAGCGCATCGTTGACCCCGGCCTGCTCGCGCAAGCGGGCTTCGATTTCACCCAGTTCGATGCGGAAGCCGCGCACCTTGACCTGGTGGTCGATACGCCCGACATAATCGAACACGCCATCCTCGCGACGGCGCACCAGGTCGCCGGTGCGGTACAGGCGCCCGCCTTCAGTGCTGAAAGGATCGGCGACGAAGCGCTCGGCGCTCTGCCACGGGTGACGATGGTAGCCACGCGCGACACCCCGTCCGCCGATGTACAACTCACCGACCATGCCCACCGGCAGCGGGTTGAGGTCCATGTCCAGCACGTGCAGGCTGCGGCTGCCGACGCGTTGACCAATCGGCGCATACATCGCCTGGCAGTGGCCGTCGGCGGCGATTTTCCACAGCAGCGGTGTGACCACGGTTTCCGTCGGCCCATAGCCGTTGACCAGGAACTGCGGCTTGAGTGTGTGCTTGACCCGCTCGAACGTGGCGTCCGGCACCGCGTCGCCACCGAAGCAATAGATGCGCACCGGCGGCGGGTCGCCGCCCTGCAATTCGGCGTGTTCGGCCAGTTGCAGCAGATAGGCCGGCGGGAAGCAGGCGACGCTGATGCGCTGGCGGTGCAGCACGGCCAGGGTCTGTTCGGCGGTCCACAAGGTGTTATCGCGGATCACCAGGGTCGAGCCGCTGATCAGCGCGGTGATCCAGCGTTCATGGGCGCCGTCGAAGGCGAACGACATGAAATGCAGCTCGCGATTGTCCGGGTCCATCTCGTACAGCTCGGCAATGGCTTGCACGTGCATGCTCAAAGGCCCGTGGGCGACGGCGACGCTTTTCGGCTTGCCGGTGGAGCCCGAGGTGTAGATCAGGTAGGCCAGTTGCTCGGCGTGCACGGAACTCGATGGCACTGCAACATCGACGTCGAGGTTCAAGCGATCCACTGCGACCATCGCCGTGCCCGGATTGAGTTGCGCGCTATCGCACAGACGCTCCTGGGTCAGCAACAAGCGCATGTCGCTGTCGGCCATCATGTAGCGCAGGCGTTCCTGCGGGTATTGCGGGTCCAGCGGCACGTAGGCCGCACCGCACTTCATCACCGCCAGCAGCGACACCACCAGCTCCAGCGAGCGCTCCATGAACACACCGATCACATCTTCGGCCTGCACGCCTTGCTCCAGCAGATGCACTGCCAGGGCATCGGAGCGATGGTCAAGCTCGGCATAACTCAACTGCTCGGCGTCGCGATCGGCATAACTGAGCACCAGCGCCGTGTGATCCGGTTGCAGTCGCGCACGCTGACGGATCAGTTCGTGCACCGGCGTCTCGTCACCCTCAGCCACCACCGGCAGTTCGCCGTCCAGCGCCCGGCCTTCGTCCAGGGTCAGCAGGCCCAGCTCACCAACGGCGCGCCCGGCGTCGTCGCACAAGCGCTGCATCAGGCTTTCCATGTGGCTGCGCAGGATTTCCACGGTGGCCAGATCGAACTGGTCGCGCTGGTGCATGTACTCGATGCGCAGCCCCTCGTCGAGGCTGACCATCAGGTCCATGGCGAAGCTGGTCAGGCCGAAATCGGAGACGTCTTCAAAGCGCAGGGAATCGCCGTTCCACTCGCGAAGGGTACGGTCCACCGGCTGGTTTTCGAATACGATGATGCTGTCGAACAACGACTGCCCGCCCTGCCCGGCCCAGCGCTGAATATCACTGAGCGGGGTTTGCTGGAAGTCGCGGATGTCGAGGTTGCAGGCCTGGATCTCCCGCAGCCAGTCGCCGACGCTGGCTTCGGTCGGCACCGTGTTGACCACCGGCAAGGTGTTGATGAACAACCCGAGCATGTTCTCCGAGCCATTGAGGGTTTCCGGGCGCCCGGACACCGTGGCGCCGAAGGTCACCGTGCGCTGGCCGGTGTAGCGCTGCAACAGCAGCAACCACGCGGCTTGCACCAGGGTGTTGAGGGTCACTTGCTGTTGCTGGGCAAAGGCCTGCAAACCCGCGGTCTGCCCGGCGCTCAGGTGCGTATAGATCGCGTGATAACCGGCTTGCGGCGCCTTGACCGGCAGTGCGCGGGCCAGGTGCGTGGCGCCTTCGAGGTTACTGAGTTTGTCTTTCCAGAACGCTTCGCTGGCCTCGGCGACTTGCTGGCCGAGCCAGTCGATGTAGTCGCGATAGGCGGCCACCGGCTCGTGCTCCTCACCGCTGTAATGGCGCAGCACTTCACCGATCAGGCGCGACACGCTCCAGCCATCCATGAGGATGTGGTGGTAGGTCCAGATCAGGCGATAGCGGTCGTCTTCCAGGCGCACCAGCAACAGGCGCAACAGCGGTGCGCGGTTCAACGAGAAGCCGCGTTCGCGCTCCTCGAGGGCCAGTTGGCGGGCGCGCTCAGGCTGACCATCGAGCCCGCGCCAGTCCAATTCAGTGAGCAGTGACGGCGCGTCACGCAGCACCACTTGCAGCGGTTCCTTGTCGCCTTCCCAGAGGAATGCGGTGCGCAGAATTGCGTGACGCCGGGCGGCATCGGCCCAGGCCTCGCGGAAACGCGTACCGTCTACCCCGCGCACGCCTACTTCGATCTGGTTGACGTAGAGCCCCGACTCGCCGTCCTGCACCGAGTGGAACAACATGCCTTGCTGCATCGGCGACAGCGGATAAACATCCTCGACTTCGTCCGCTGTCAGTTCCAGCGCCTGATACTGCGCGTCACTCAGTTCGATGTTCGCGGCCGGTGCAAGCACAGTCTGTACGGCTTGATCTGCCGTGAGCGGTTGAGCGACCGTGGCCAGTTCGGCGATGCTCGGATGGCTGAACACATCTTTGGGCGAAATGCTCAACCCGGCCTTGCGTGCGCGACTGACAGCCTGGATCGAGACGATTGAATCGCCGCCCAGTTCGAAGAAGTTGTCGTGCATGCCAATCTGCGGCATTTCGAACAACGCCTGCCACACGGCTTGCAGCCTCGCTTCCACGGCACTGCGCGGGGCAACGTATTCGCGCACTTGCAGGTCCGGTTGCGGCAATGCGCGGCGGTCGAGCTTGCCGTTGGGCGTCACCGGCAACTGATCGAGCAACAGCACGTGGCTCGGCTGCATGTGCTCGGGCAGCGCGTTGCGCAAGTGTTGCTTGAGTGGATCAACGGCAACAGGACCTGTGACGTAAGCCACCAATTGCTTGGACTTGCCAACGTCGAGGGCGATCACCACGGCCTCGCGCACCGATGGATGCTCCAGCAGGCAGGCTTCGATCTCCCCCAGCTCGATGCGCAAGCCGCGGATCTTCACTTGATGGTCGATGCGCCCGACGTATTCGATCACGCCGTCCTCGCGGTAACGCGCCAGGTCGCCGGTGCGGTACAGGCGCTCACCCTGCTCACCGAACGGGCTGGCGACGAAGCGTTCGGCAGTCAGCTCCGGACGGTTGTGATAACCACGAGCCAGGCCGATGCCGCCCAGGTACAGCTCACCCACACAGCCCGCCACTTGCGGTTGCAGGCTGTCGTCGAGGATGTAGGTCACCAGGTTGGCAATCGGCTGACCGATCGGCACGCTGAAGCCGCCGTCGTCGACACAAGTCCAGTGGGTCACGTCGATGGCCGCTTCGGTCGGGCCGTACAGGTTGTACAGGCCAACGTTGGGCAGCACGCGGAACAGGCTGTGCTGCAAGTCCGCCGACAGGGCTTCGCCGCTGCACATGACCTGCCGCAGGCTGGCGCAACGCTCGAAGCCTTCGCCCTGCACGAACGCCTGCAGCATCGACGGCACGAAATGCAGGGTGCTGACCCGGTACTGCTCGATCAGGCTGACCAGTTGCGCCGGATCGCGATGGGCACCCGGCTCGGCCACGGCCAGGCGTGCGCCGGTCATCAATGGCCAGAAAAACTCCCAGACCGACACGTCGAAACTGAACGGGGTTTTCTGCAAGACGGTGTCGCGCCCGTCCAGCGGATAGGCGCCCTGCATCCACGCCAAGCGGTTGTACAAGGCCTCATGGTGGTTGGCCGCGCCCTTGGGTTTGCCGGTGGAGCCGGAGGTGTAGATCATGTAGGCCAGCGATTGCAGCTCGACCACACAGGGCAGGTTTTCGTTGCTCAGGCCGTCCAGCAAACCGGCCATGTCATCGAGACAAATCGCCGTGGCGGCGGGCGGAATCGGCAACTGCTCAAGCAAATGACGCTGGGTCAGCAGCAGGTGTACGCCGCTGTCGTCGAACATGTGCTCCAGGCGTTCGCGCGGGTAGTCCGGGTCCAGCGGCACGTAGGCGCCACCGGCCTTCATGATCGCCAGCAGGCCGATCACCAGTTCCAGCGAACGCTCGGCGGCAATGCCCACCAGCACTTCGGCGCCGACGCCCTGGCTGCGCAGGTGGTGCGCCAGCCGGTTGGCCTGTTGGTTGAGTTCGCGATAGCTGAGGGTCTGGCCGGCAAACACCAGGGCCGGGGCCTCCGGGGTTTGCAGCACCTGGGCTTCGAAGCACTGGTAAACCGGACGCACATCCGGCCAGGCCTGCGCGGTGCGGTTGAAACCCTCGATCTGCTGCGCCGTTTGTGCGGCATCGAGCAGGTTCAAGCGCCCCAATGGCTGCTGCGGCGCACTGACCATGGCATCGAGCAATGCCAGCAGACGTGTGCTCAAGCCTTCAATGGCTTCTGCGCTGAACAGCGCCGTGTCGTAGTTGAAACGCAAATCCAGGCATTCACCCAGCTCGGCGGCGATGGCCAGGGGGAAGCTGGTCTGGTCGTGGTTGCTGATGCCGGAGAACTTCAGCGCGCTGGCATTGCCCTCCTCCAGCGCTTGCGCCACCGGGTAGTTTTCGAACACCAGCAGCGTGTCGAACAGCGCCTCGCCAGAGTGACCGGCCCAACGCTGCACATCCGCCAGCGGTGTGTATTCGACTTCGCGCAACTTGAGGTTGAGCGCCTGGACTTCATCGATCCATTGGCTGACCGTGCGCTCGGGGTGCGGTGTGGCGATCACCGGCAAGGTGTTGATGAACAGACCGATCTGCTGCTCGATGCCTTGCAATTCGCTTGGACGCCCCGACACCGTGGCGCCGAACGCCACTGTTTGCTGCCCGGTGTAGCGCTGCAACAGTAACAGCCACGCCGCTTGCAGCACCGTGTTGGGCGTGACGCGGGCCTGACGGGCGAACCCGCTCAGGCGCTCGGTGGCTGTGCGGTCCAGGCTCAGGTGCAGGGTGCGATGAGCATCGCCCTGCCCGGCAACCGGCCCCGGCAAGGCGCCGGCCAGTCGCGTCGGTTCGGTGAACGACTGCAATTGCTCCAGCCAGAACGCTTCGCACGCGGCGCGATCCCGGGTGCCCAACCAAGTCATGTAATCGCGATAACCGCCAACACTCGGCGCCGGCATGATTCCGCAATACCGCTGCAGCACTTCGCCGAACAACTGCGAAGTGCTCCAGCCGTCGAGCAGGATGTGGTGGTTGGTGAAGATCAGGTGATGGCGGTCATCGGCGGTCTGCACCAGGGTCAGGCGCAGCAACGGCGCCAATGTCAGGTCGAAACCGCGCAGACGGTCGTCCTCGGCCAGGCGATCCAGCGCTTCGGTAACCTTGGGTTGATCGCGCCAGTCGAGCACGGTCAGCGGCAGCGTGGCGTCGGCCCGGATCACTTGCAGCGGCCGCGAACCATTGCTCTCGCTAAAGAACGCCGCGCGCAGCACTTCATGGCGCTGCAGCGTCTGCTGCCAGGCAGCGCGGAACGCCTCGACGTCGAGCCCCTGCACATCCACGCGCATCTGCGGGATGTAGGCCCCGGCATCCGGGGCGAACAGGCTGTGAAAAAGCATGCCCTGCTGCATCGGCGACAGCGGCAGGATGTCTTCGATCTGGCTGGCCGCCAGCGGCAAGGCATCCAGCTGCGCCTGATCGACGCGCACCAGTGGCACGTCGCTCGGGGTCAACCCGCCGGCACCGCTCAGGCAATGTTCGATCAGCTGTTGCAGCTCCAGGGCGTAGGCATCGGCCAGACGTTGCACGGTCTGCGGGTTGAACACGTCACCGCTGAAAGTCCAGCTCAGGCGCAATTGCCCGGCATACACCTGACCGTTGATGCTCAGGCCCCGGTCCAGTTCGGCCGATGCGCCCTGCTCGGCGCCACCGTTTTCCCGGGCCGGGCGCCACGGTGCCTGTTCGTCGAAACTGGCATCGAACTGGCCCATGTAGTTGAAGGTGACCTGCGGCGACGGCAGATCCTCAAGGCCGGCGTCGGCCAGATAGCGCAGGATGCCGAAGCCGATGCCCTTGTCGGGCACGGCGCGCAGCTGTTCCTTGACTGCTTTGATGCTGCCGGCCAGATCAGTGGCCGGGGTGAGTTTCACCGGGAAGATCGAGGTGAACCAGCCCAGGGTGCGGGTCAGGTCGATGTCGTCGAACAGGTCTTCGCGACCATGGCCTTCCAGTTTCACCAGCGTCGAAGTTTGACCGGTCCAGTTGCTCAACACCCGCGCCAGCGCGGTCAGCAACAGGTCGTTGACCTGGGTGCGGTAAGCCGCCGGGGCGTCCTGCAGCAGTTGGCGGGTCAATGTGCTGTCGAGCAACGTTTCCACGCTCACGGCATGCTGGCTGGCCAGGCTGCCTTGGGGGTTGTCGGCGGGCAGTTGCACCTGTACGTCGCGGTACTGGTCTTGCCAGTAACTGGCTTGGCTGGCCAATGCAGCACTTTGCGCATGAGTTTGCAGGCGAGCGGCCCAGGCCTGATAGGCGCTGGTTTTCGAAGGCAGACGCAGGGGTTGAGCTTGCTGCGCTTGTTGATACGCGGTTTGCAAATCTTCCAGCAGCAATCGCCAGGACACGCCATCCACCGCCAGGTGATGCACCACCAGCAGCAGGCGCTGGCCCGCCGGGCCCATGTCCACCAGCAAGGCACGCAACAGCGGGCCGCCCTGCAGATTCAGGCTGGCTTGCGCGGCGTTGCACAGTTCAAGCAGTTCATCGGCATTGGCGGCCTGGCGCTGCCACAGCACCTCGGCACTGTTCCACTGCTCGGCCTGGGCCTGTTGCCAGACGCCGTCGACCTGACGCAACCGCAGACGCAACGCGTCGTGATGTTCTACCAGCGCGGCCAAGGCCTGTTGCAGGCTGTCGCTGTCCAGCGGCTCGCGCAGTTCCAGCAGCAGCGACTGGTTCCAGTGGTGACGGGCCTCGATGTCTTGCTCGAAGAACCAGTGCTGGATCGGCGTCAACAGCACCTCGCCACGCACCGGCCCCTGGTCGATGAGCAACCCGGCGCTGCGTATCGCGACCTTCGCCAGGCTCTGCACGGTCTGGTGCTGGAACAGGTCCCGCGGGGTGATGCGAATCCCGGCCTGTCGCGCGCGGCTGACCACCTGGATCGAGATGATCGAGTCGCCGCCCAGTTCGAAGAAGTTGTCGTCGATGCCCACGCGCTCGAGCTTGAGCACGTCTTGCCAGATCGCCGCCAACTCGGTTTGCAGCTCATCCATCGGCGCCGTGTAGGCCTGCTGCGCCAGCGTTGCGTCGGGCTTGGGCAATGCAGCGCGATCCAGTTTGCCGTTGCCGGTCAGCGGCCATTGGTCGAGTTTGATCAGATGCGCCGGCACCATGTAGTCCGGCAAACCGGCCTGCAAATGTTCACGCAGGGAGTGGCGCAAATCGCTGTCGCCGCCGCTCGCGGTGAACCACGCGACCAATTGCGGGCTGCCATTGACCTGCGGTGCCAGAACCAGCGCCTGCTCGATGGCCGGATGGCTTTGCAGACGATCCTGGATTTCCCCCAGTTCGATGCGGAAACCACGAATCTTCACCTGATGGTCGATACGCCCGGCGTACTCGATGCTGCCATCGGCGCAATAACGCGCCAGATCGCCGGTGCGATACAGGCGCGCGCCCGACTCGGCGGCGAACAGGTCCGGCACGAACCGCGTGGCGGTCAGGTCGGCACGCTGGTGATAACCGCGGGCAAGGCCGGCACCGCCGACGTACAACTCACCGACGCAGCCCTTGGCCACCGGGTTCAGGCGCGGGTCGAGCACGTACCAGCGCAGATCGCCGATCGGCTCCCCCAGCGGCGAGCTATTGGCACCATCGAGGTCGGCGCGGGACAGCGGCCGGTAGGTCACATGCACGGTGGTTTCGGTGATGCCGTACATATTGATCAGCAACGGCTGCCGGTCGTCGAAGGCGTCATACCACGGACGCAGGCTGGCCACGTCCAGCGCCTCGCCACCGAACACCACATACCGCAGGGACATGTCTGGCGCATTGGCGCAGGCGAACGGCATCAACTGGCGAAAGGCCGAAGGGGTCTGGTTGAGTACCGTGACTCCCTCATCACTGAGCAAGCGGGCGAAGTCTTCCGGGGAGCGGCTGACCGCGTGGGGCACCACCACCAGCTTGCCGCCGTAGAACAACGCGCCAAAGATTTCCCACACGGAAAAGTCGAAGGCATAGGAGTGGAACAGGCTCCACACATCCTGCGCATTGAAACCGAACCAGTGCTCGGTGGCGCTGAACAGCCGCGTCAGGTTGCTGTGTGGCAGCAGCGTGCCTTTGGGTTTGCCGGTGGAACCGGAGGTGTAGATGACGTAGGCCAGGTTCGCTGGAGCGGTCAGGTTCGGCAGGTTGTCGGCACTGGCTTCAAGCAGCCAGTCGCTGGCGTGATCGAGGCAGATCACTTCAATGCCTTCGTTCAACGGCAGCTGCGGCAACAGCGCGGAATCGGTCAGCAACAGGCGCGTGCCGCTGTCGGCGAGCATGTAGGCCAGGCGGTCCTGCGGGTATTGCGGGTCCAGCGGCACGTAGGCGCCACCGGCCTTGAGGATCGCCAACAGGCTGACGACCATCTCCAGCGAACGCTCCAGGGCAATGCCCACCAACACATCGGGGCCGACGCCGCGCTCGCGCAGGCGATGGGCGATGCGGTTGGCGCGTCGGTTCAGTTCGGCGTAAGTGAGGGTGACGCCGTCGCAGGTCACGGCGATGTTGTTCGGGTGCGCGGCGGCTTGGGCTTCGATCAGTTGATGGGCGCACAACCGGTTCGCCTGATCGCTGTTCAACCCGGCAGTGCGATTCCAGTCGAGCAATGTGGCCTGCTGCTCGGAGGCGTCGAGCATGCACAGGTCCGCCAAGGCAACCGTGCTGTCAGTGCAAATCGCCTGCAACAGATTCAGCCAGTGCCGGCCAAGACGCTCGATGGTCGAGACGTCGAACAGCTCGGTGGCATACACGAACGAGGTATGGATGCCCTCGTCGCCCTCGACGGTGTCGAGCATCAGGTCGAACTTGGTGGTTTTCTCATCCCAGATCAGCGGTTCGACGCTCAGCCCCGGCAGGTCCCAGCGTTGCGGGCCGCCACTGTCGCGCTGGTGGTTGAACATCACCTGGAACAGCGGGGTGTGGCTCAGGCTGCGTTCCACGCCCAGGCCATCGACCAGTTGCTCGAACGGCAAATCCTGATGGGCCTGTGCGCCGAGTGCCGCGGTCTTGATCTCGGCCAGCAATTGCCCAAACGGCTGGTCGGCCCGGGGCTGGCTGCGCAACACCTGGGTGTTGACGAAAAAGCCCAGCAGATTTTCCACGTCCTGGCGGGTGCGGTTGGCAATCGGCACGCCGACACGAATGTCCTGCTCGCCGCTGTAGCGATGCAACAGTGTCTGCAACGCTGCCATCAGCACCATGAACAGGGTGCAGCCTTCGCGGCGGGCAAGATCACGCAGTTGGGCGGTCAACGCAGTGGAGATTTCCAGCTCGACGCTGGCCCCCTGCTGGCTCGGGATCGCCGGGCGACGACGGTCGGTCGGCAGGTTCAGTGGCGGGTGTTCGCGGCCCAACTGCACGCGCCAGTAATCGAGCTGGCGATCGGCCTCGCCGGCCTCCAGCCACAGCCGCTGCCAGCGGGCGAAGTCGGCGTACTGAATGCCCGGCTCCGGTAGTTGCGCGGCCTGCCCGGCGCTCAGTTGTGCATAGAGCCGGGTGAACTCCTGCAACAGGATCGGCAGCGAACCGCCGTCGGTGACAATGTGGTGGAAGGTCAGCACCAGCACATGTTGCTGCGCATCGAGGCGGATCAAGCGGCAGCGCATCAACGGGCCGTGTTGCAGGTCGAACGGCTGCTCGGCGTTCAGGGCGATCTGCCGCTGCAGTTCGGCCTCGTCGCCAGCGCTGACTTCGAGCAGCGGCGCATCCATCCGTGGGTGAATCTTTTGCAGCACTTGCCGGTCGTCGAAAACGAAGGTGGTGCGCAGCACTTCGTGACGCTGCACCAGCGCGCTCAGGGTCTGCGCCAGCGCCTCAGGGTTGAGTTCGCCGCTCAGGCGGAAGGCACCGGTCAGGTTGTAGGCAGTGGCCTGGGGCTGCATCTGCCAGAGGAACCACAAGCGCTGCTGCGCGTAGGACGCCGGCAGCGTGTCGACGGCGCGGTCCCGTGGCGGGATCGGCAGCAGTTCCAGGGTCAGCCCCTGGGCATGCATCTTCTGTTGCAACGCGCGCCGGGCGTCCGCGCTCAAGCCGCAGAAACGCTGGGCCAGGGTCATCATTCTGTCCGGTGCAGCACTCATCGCGCGTGTTCCTCATCCACTTCGTCGAACAACGCTTCAAGGGCGTCTACATCGTTTTCTTTATGTTCACTGTGCTGACGGAACTGCTCGATCTGCGCCGCCAGGCGTTCCAGGGTGTCACCGTCGAAAAACAGCTTGAGCGGGATCGCCAGGTTCAGTTCTTCCTGAATCCGCGCACGAATGCGCGTGGCCAGCAGCGAGTGCCCGCCGAGTTCGAAAAAGTTGTCATGCACGCCGACGCGTTCGACGTGCAGCGCTTCGGCCCAGATCGTCGCCAGGGTTTTTTCCAGGTCGTTGCGTGGCGCGACGAAGACGCTGCGGCGCACATCGAGATCGAGCAAGGCCTGGCGATTGAGTTTGCCGTTGGGCATCAACGGGAAGCGCTCCAGCACCTGCAAGCGCGCCGGTTGCATGTGCTCGGGCAGTGCCTCGGCCAAGTGGCTGCGCAATTCGTTGAGGCGGATGTCGGCGGTGTCGGCCGGGGACACCACGAAGCCCAGCAGTTGCGGGCCGGTCGGGGTTTCCCGGGCAATCACGGCGGCGTCCTCGATGCCCGGCGCGTTGCGCATGGCCGACTCGATTTCGCCCAGCTCAATGCGGAAGCCACGGATTTTCACCTGGTGATCGACCCGGCCCAGATACTCCAGCACGCCATCGGCGCGATAGCGCGCCAGGTCGCCGGTGCGGTACAGGCGCTGGCCCGCCGCCTTCGCGAACAGGTCGGGGACAAAACGCTCGGCCGTCAGCGCGGCCCGTTGCAGATAGCCTCGGGCAATGCCGGCCCCGCCGACATACAACTCGCCTTCGACGCCCACGGCCACCGGTTGCAGGTCCGGACCGAGCACATGGATGCGCATGCCGGCAATCGGTTGGCCGATGGGAATGCTGTCGTCATCGTCGCTGAGGGGCAACTCCCAGGCCGAACACCACACGGTGCCCTCGGTCGGGCCGTACTCGTTGACCAACGCCACCCCCGGCAATGCCTCGCGATGTCGCTGTACCAGTGCGTTGCTGCAGGCTTCGCCAGCGACGATCACACAGGCCAGCGCCTGGCGGTCGAGGTGTTCGAGAATCTGTGCGTGGTACGACGGCAAGGTCAGGTAGTGGGAAATCTCCTCGCGCTGGATCAGCGCCGCCAGTTGCGCCGGATCCTTGTAGCTGTCTTCGTCCGGCAGGCACAGGGTCGCGCCCTGCCCCAACGCCCAGAAAACCCCGGCCACCGAGCTGTCGAAGGAGAACGACGAGAGCATCAGGAACCCGCGCAGCGGCTGGCGATAAAAGGCATTGCGCGCCAGGGTCGAGGCCACGGCGTTGGCATGGCTGATCATCACGCCCTTGGGTTTGCCGGTGGAACCGGAGGTGTAGATGACGTAGGCCAGATTGGCGCTGTCGCCTTGTGGCTCAGGCCGGGTTTGCGCGGCGGACCAGACTTCGGCCCCCGGCATCAGGGAAATTGTCCGCTCACCAGGCAATGCATCCGGCAGCGTTTGGCAGGCCAGCACATGGCGCGCGCCGGTATCGGCGAGCATGAACGCCAGACGCTCAATCGGGTAGTTCGGGTCCAGCGGCAAGTACGCAGCGCCAGCCTTGAGCGTGCCCAACAGGGCGATGACCATTTCCAGGGAGCGCTGGCCGTAGACCGCAACAATTTCATCCGGGGTCACGCCTTGGCCGCGCAAGGCATTGGCCACCTGATTGGAGCGCGCATCCAGTTCGGCATAGCTCAGGCGCTGACCGTTGACGCTCAGGGCGATGCGTTGCGGATGCAGGTGCGCCTGTTCGCTGAACAGTTCTTGCAGGAAGCGGAACGGCAATGCCTGCTCGGTGGCATTCGGGTTGAAGCCTTCGACCAATCGGGTCAGTTGTGCGTCATTGACCAGATTCGCCTGAGCCAGGGTCATTTCGGGCGAACCCAGCAATTGGTGACTGAACTCGACAAACTGTTCCAGCCATTCAACCAGTATCGATTCGGGCAGCGCACCGTCAAGACACGACAACTGCAACTGATCGCCCTGCACTCGCAAGCGAAGGACTTCGGGGTTGCCGTCGTCCACCTCGATAGCGCTTTCAATGGCGGCCTGATAGACGAAGCCGTAACGCAGCGGCGCGGTACCTTCGGCGCTCAGTTCGAATTCATTGAGGCAATCGAGCCACGACAGCGACTGTTCGACGCTGGCGGCAAACGCCACCAGCGCTTGTGCCAGTGTCTGCTGGCTGCGGTGATCGAAGGCCACCGGCAAACGCCGGGCGAAGCGTCCGAGGGTGGCGATGGTTTGCTCGTTGCGCCCCTCCACCTGCCAGCCCATCAGCAGCTTTTCCTGGTGGCCGATGCGTGCAACGAATGCGGTCCACAGCAAAAGCGCCACTTGCTCTGCCTCAACGCCCGTTTCGGCAGCGACCCGTTGCACGCCAGCAAGCCATGGGGCGTCAATCAACGTTGCCTGACGACGAACCAGAGTGACTTCGACGGCTTTTTCGAACGGCACGCGATGAGCCACGACGAACTGCGATTGCAGGTTGCGCCAGAACGCCGCGCCCTGGTGGCCGATGTCCTCTTCGCGCAGTTCTTCCTGCCATGCGCTGTAGTCCAGGTATTGCAGCGCGTCCTCGTCGTCGACCAGGGTTTCACCGCGCAACAGGCTGGCGAGCTCGGCCGACAGCACACGCAACGAGGCTTCATCGACGCTGCTGGCTGGGGTCAGCAGGGTGATGAGCTGCTGCCCTGCCTCGTCTTCAACCTGCGCCACCACCAGCGCCTGATTCGAATCTTCAACCATGACTTCACGGCTGCGGCTCAAGGCCTCGGCCACTGAAGGCTGGTTACCCAGCAGGGTGAGCGGCACCCCATCGCAAAGGCTCTGCACCGGCCACTTCATGCCCGGCAGACGACGGTACAGCGTGCGCAGGATTTCATGGCGCTGACTGAGTGTTTCCAGTGCCCTGCGCAATGCCTGAGCCTCCACGGGCCTGGCGAGCGGCAACGTCAGCGCGGCGAACAGCGGTCGTGCGCCCAGCTCCTGGGCCCGCAAATAAAAGGCCTGCTGGGCCGAAGTCTGGAATACGTCTACCGAAGGTTCGAGGGCGGTGGTGTTCATGTCGGGTGTCCTTATTCCTGATCCAGGTCGGCGCTTTTCTGCGCGATGGCCATGGCCGTGAGGATTTTTCTGTAGCCGGTGAATTCGTTGCGCGCATGCACGCTGAGGATGTTGTCGAGCAGGACCACGTCGCCCTTCTCCCAGGCGAACTCGACCATCACCTCGCGGTAGATGCCTTGCAGGTGACGAATCACGTCCTCGGGAATCGGCGAGCCGTCGCCGAAGAAGGTGTTTTGCGGCAAATCTTGCGGGCCGAACTCACGCAGCAGGTTGTCGCGGATGCTGTCCGGCAGGGTCAGTGCGTTGAAGAAGGTGCCGTGGTTGAACCAGATGCGCTCGCCGGTCAGTGGATGGCGCACGATGGCCGGGCCGTTCTGCCGAGTGCGCAGGCGATTGCCCGGCTTCCATTCGGCCTGGATGCCGATTTTGGCGCAGTAGGCCTCGACTTCGCTGCGATCCTCGCTCTGGAACACGGTCTGCCATGGCAGGCCCATGCCGTCGCCGTAGTTGCGCACGTACATGATGCGTTTGCGGGCAAACTCTTCGCGCACCGCCGGGTCGATCCGCGCGAGGATCCGGCGGGTATCGCCGAAGGGCGTTTCACCGCCGGTGGTCGACGGCGTGTCGCAGTAGAAGTACAGGTGACGCGGGAACACCGGCGAGTACGAGTGTTCGTTGTGCGGGAAGATTTTCTCCGGTGCCGGGTAGTCGGTGGAGCTGTAGATCTTGAACTGGCCGCTGATCTGGGTCCGTGGCGAGGCGCGGAACAGGTACTCCAAGGCACCACCGGAAATCCCGTCGACACAGCGGTTGAACTCGCCGATATCCGCCACCTGGAAGCCACGGAACAGGATCACCGCGTGTTCCAGCAGCTTGCTTTCGATCAGCGCGCGATTCTGGGTCGCCCATTCCACCAGGCTCACGCCGGACACGGCCGGACGGCACACCAGCGGCATGCTGAGGCCTTCGAACATCGGCGCAAAACTCACCAGCCGCGTCGGATCGGTGGACAGGCTCTTGCGGGCACCACGACCCATCTTGGGAATGGACTTGGTCGTTGAAACGGTCATAAACCCCTCCAGAAAATGTTGACGGCGGCGCTCAAAGGCGCCGCCGACTGAATCAGTCCGCCGCGGATTGCGTTACCGGTGCGCCACGGTTCGCCGAGCGGCGCTTGATCGCCATGGCGCCGCCGAGCAACGCCTTGCGTTGTTCGCTCAAGCGCGCATCGGCACGGCGTTGCACATCGGCGGCCAGGTCCAGCAACTCACCGACCTGCACTCCGTCAGCGCGTATCAGCGCCTGGAGTACCGCCCGGATCTGTTCGAACAAACACTCCAGCGTGCTCGGCAGGTACTGGCCCACCGGCGTTTCGAAACTCAGGTGAATGTGCTCGGCATCGTTGTAGAACGCGGCGACCATGCCGATCTCGGCGGCCTGGCGCCCGGACGGGAAGTCCTCGACCTCCAGGCCCTCCATCGACGACAAGCGACCAACGCCTTCCTGGTAGATCAGCTTGATGTCGAACAGCGGCGAACGGCCGGCCCGGCGCGGCAAGCGCAAGGCTTCCACCAGTCGCTCGAACGGCAGGTCCTGATGGTCCGAAGCCTCCAGCACCGCCCGGCGACAGGCCTCCAGCAACTGCGCCGCCGACTGCTCGGCATCGACCTCCACTTGCAGTACTAATTGGTTAACGAAGAAGCCGACCATTTCTTCAAGCTCGGCTTGATTTCGGTTGGCGATATCGGTGCCGATACGCACCCGACTGACCTCGGTACGCTGGCGCAGGACGAGGGTGAAACCGGCCAGCAGCAGCATGAACAGCGACAGATCGCGCTGTTGGGCAAAGTCGCGCACCTGCTGGCTGAGTTCGGCGCTGAAGGTGAAATGAGCACTGGCGCCTTCTTGCGCCGTGCGCCGGTCGCCATCGGCGGGCAACTCGAGCACCGCTTGTGGCTCGGCAAGGCGCTGCTGCCAGTAGTCGAGTTGGCGCTGCAACTCGCCGCCCTGCTCCAGCCACTGGCGCTGCCATTTGGCGAAGTCAGCGTACTGCACACTGTGCGCCGGCAGTTGCGGGGTCTGGCCACGGTTGAGGGTTGGATAGAGCGTGACGAATTCATTGATCAGGACGCGGAACGACCAGTCATCAGCGACGATGTGGTGCACCGTCAGCAACAGCACATGTTCGTCATCCGCGACCCGCAGCACCCGCACCCGCAGCAACGGACCGTGGCGCAGGTCGAATGGCCGGGCGACCTCCTCGCGGGCCAGTTGCTGCGCTTCGACGTCCGGCGCCGGTCGATGCCGCAGGTCGCTGGCCTCGAAGCTCAACGGCAATTGTCCGTGCACCCGCTGCCAGGTGTGGCCGTCTTCTTCGTAAAAGGTGGTGCGCAACACGGCATGACGTTGCACCAGGGTTTCGAAGGTTCGACGCAGGGCGTCGAGGTTCAGTTCGCCGCGCAGGCGCAAGGCACCCGGCATGTTGTACATCGAACTGTCCGGTTCGAGGTTCCACAGGAACCACAAGCGCTGCTGGGCAAAGGACAACGGCTGACGTTCGCCAGAGGTATCCGCCACCAGCGCCGGGCGCTCACAGCTGTGTTGCAGCGCCTGCACCTGAGCGGCGAAATCTTCAAGGCGCGGGTGTTCGAACAGGCTGCGCAAACTCACCGAAAGGCCCAGGCGCTGGCGGATCTGCGAGACGATTTGTGTCGCCAGCAACGAGTGCCCGCCCAATTCGAAGAAGCTGTTTTCCCGATCGACGCGATTGACCTGCAACACCTGCCGCCAGATCTGCGCCAGTTCGATTTCCAGTGCGCCTTGCGGGGCGCTGCCGACATCGGCCTCCCAGACCTGCGGGGCCGGCAACGCGGCGCGGTCGAGTTTGCCGTTGCGGTTGAGCGGCAACGCGGCCAGCAACACCAGTTGCGCCGGCAGCATGTAGTCCGGCAGGCGCTCGCCCAAGGCGCGGCGTACGGTGTCGGTGAGTTGACGTGGATCCGAGTTCAGCCATTCATCACTGGCCGGCACTACGTAGCCGATCAATTGCTTGCCACCAACGCCTTCATGCACCAGCACTGCGGCTTCGCTGATCATCGGCAAGCCTTGCAGATGCGCTTCCAGCTCACCCAACTCAACCCGGAAACCACGGATTTTCACTTGATGATCGATGCGTCCCAGGTACTCCAGCGCACCGTCCTCGCGATAGCGCGCCAGGTCGCCGCTGCGGTAAAGCCGCGCGCCTTGCGTGCTGGAAAACGGATCGGCGATGAAGCGTTCGGCGCTCAAGCCCGGTCGCTGGTGATAACGCTGGGCAAGGCCGGCGTCGCCACCGATGCACAATTCGCCGACGCAACCGGTCGGCAGCAGGTGGCCTTCGCTGTCCAGCACATACAGCGCACGCCCCGGTAGGGCTTTGCCGATGGGCACGCCAATGTGATTGCGGGTATCGGCCAGTGTGCATTCGTGGGTGCTGGACACCACCGTGGCTTCGGTTGGCCCGTAGGTGTTGAGCAGGCGTACATTGCCCAGGCCGGCGGCGTGCCACAGCTTCAAACCTTCCAGCGACATGGCTTCGCCGCCGACGTGGACCTGACGCAAACGCCCCTTGTCCCGCTGCGGGTGCGCGGCCCACTCCTGAGACAGCAGGAACCAGTACGCCGCCGGCAAATCCGCCAGGGTCACGCCATGCTCGATGATCTGGCGATAGAGGGTGTCGGTGTCCCACAGTTCATCGCCGCGCATCACCAGCGCCGCGCCCACGCACAATGGCGGGTAGCACTGCTCGACAAAGCCGTCGAAGCTGAACGTTGCGAATTGCAGCACGCGGTCTTGCGGGGTGAGTTGTGAATAGTGCGCCGCGATCACGCAAAACTCGCGCAGTGCCGCATGGGCCAGGCACACACCTTTCGGGCGTCCGGTGGAGCCGGAGGTGTAGATCAGATAGGCCAGGTCTTCGGCGCTGGCGAGGTTGATCAGGTTGTCGGTGGAATACCCGGTGTCTGCACCCGGCTCCAGCGCCAGACGCGGCAAACCTTGCGGCAGCGCTACATCGGCCAGCAGGCCCGGTTGCGCCAGCAGCAGGTCCATGCCGCTGTCTTCGATCATGTAGGCCAGGCGCTCGGCCGGGTAATCCGGGTCCAGCGGCACATAACCGGCGCCGGACTTGAGGATCGCCATCAGGCTGACGATCATCTGCCCATTGCGCCGCACCGCCAGGCCCACCCGCTGCCCCGGCGCCACGCCCTGGGCACGCAGGCGATGGGCGAGCTGGTTGGCTTGCGCATTGAGCTGGGCGTAGGTCAGGCGCTCATCACCGACCATCACCGCCAGCGCATCGGGGGTGCGTGCCGCTTGTTGCTCAAACCGCTGATGAGCCAACAACGGGCTATCGATTGGCGGCGCCGGCGGACGGGAACACGCCAGCACCATTGCTTGCGCCTGTGCATCCAGCAAGCTGACCGCGCCCAATGCCTGTTGTGGCTGTGCGACGAACTGCTCCAGCACCTGCAACAGGCTGGCGCCCAACTGGCTGATCTGCGCGGCACTGAACCGGGTTCGGTCGAAACTGAAATCCAGGCGCAGGCTGGCGCCGACTTCGATGCCCAGGGTCAGCGGGTAACTGGTGATTTCGTGATTGCGCAGCGCACCGAAGGTCAGGCCCGCCGGCGCCCCTTGCTTGAGGGCTTCGGCCACCGGGAAGTTCTCGAACACCAGCAGGCTGTCGAACAGCGCCCCCTGTTGCCCGGCCCAGCCCTGAATGTCGTACAGCGGCACGTGTTCGAACTCGCGCAGGCTCAGGTTCAGGGCTTGCAGGTCGTTGAGCCACTGGGCCACCGACTGCCCCGCTTGCGGCGCGGCGATGATCGGCAAGGTGTTGATGAACAGCCCCAACTGCTGCTCTATGCCCGGCAGCGGCGCGGAGCGTCCGGCAATCGTTGCGCCAAACGCCACACAGGACTGGCCCGTGTAGCGTTGCAACAGCAGGCCCCAAGCGCCTTGCAACAAGGTGTTGAGGGTGATTTTCTGCTGGCGGGCAAAATCGCTCAGGCGCTGTAGCGCGGCGCTTTCAAGGTTCAATTGATGTTCACCCATGCCGTACCCATGGGCAGGCGTCGGCAAGGCTTGCGCCAGCAGCGTCGGCGTTTCCAGCGGCGCCAACGCTTGTTTCCAGAACTGCTCGGCGGCCAGCAGCGGCTGCTGTTGAATCCAGCCCAGATAGTCGCGGTATTGCCCCAACGGCCTGGCCAACGTCTGGCCGGCATAGTGCTGGATCACTTCGCCGAGCAACTGCGCGTTGCTCCAGCCGTCCATGAGGATGTGATGGCTGGTATGGATCAGGTGCCAGCCTTCACTGCCCCGGCGCACCAGCAGCAGGCGGAACAATGGCGCGGCGCTGAGTTCGAAGCCACGGCTGCGTTCCTCGGCGGCCAGTGCATCGAGATCGATGTCGGCTGCTTCGATCACTTGCAGTTGCAGGTCGATCTGGCGATGAATCACCTGATGCGCGCACTCAAGCCCCAGCCAGTGGAAGCTGCTGCGCAGGATGTCGTGTCGGTTGATCGCCGCCTGCCAGGCCCGGCCGAATGCCGCCAGCTCCAGCCCCTGGATGTCCAGGCGCAATTGATTGATGTAGGCCTCGGCCTGGGGTTCGTACAGGGTGTGGAACAGCATGCCCTGTTGCATCGGCGTCAGCGGGTAAACGTCCTCGATGGCCGGCGCCGCAACAGGCAAGGCATCGAGTTGTGCCTGGGTGATGCGCGCCAGCGGGAAGTCCGACGGCGTAACCTGGCCTGGCGCTGTCGCACAGCAATGTTCGATCAGCGTCTTGAGTTCTTCGGTGTAGGCATCGGCCAGTCGCTGCACCGTGGACTCGGCAAACATGTCACGGCTGAAGCCCCATTGCAGCGAGAGCTGCCCGCCATAGACCTGGCCCTCCACGGTCAGCCAGTTGGCCAGCGGTGCATCATCGCCCTGGGCCTGGCCGCCGCTTTCCGGGGCCGGGACGAACAGCGCGGCGTCGTCGAACTGACGGTCGAACTGCCCCAGGTAGTTGAAGGTAATCCGTGGCGCCGGCAAGTCTTGCAGGGCCTGGCGCTGCGCCGTTTCGCCCAGGTAGCGCAGCAGTCCATAGCCCAGGCCTTTGCCGGGAATGGCGCGCAGTTGCTCCTTGATCGACTTGATCGAATTTGCCACCCCGGTCTCGGGTTGCAGGCGCAGCGGAAACAGGCTGGTGAACCAGCCGACGGTGCGGCTCAGGTCGAGGTCGTCGGACAGGTCTTCGCGGCCGTGGCCTTCCAGCTGGATCAGCGTCGAGCCCTGCCCGCTCCAGCGGCAGATGACCCGCGCCAACGCCGTGAGCAACAGATCATTGACTTGGGTGCGATAGGCCGCCGGGGCCTGTTGCAGCAACTGACGGGTCAGTTCGGCATCCAGTCTGGATTCGATCTTGTGCCCGTGGCGCTGCTGCAAGCTGCCCTGGGGGTTGTCGCACGGCAGGTCCCGGGCGTCCGCCAGTTGCGCCTGCCAGTACGGCATTTGCCCAGGCAAGGTGCCGGCATGCTGTTGCAGATGCGCGGCCCAGGCTTGATAGGCGCTGGTTTTCTCGGGCAGTGCCACTTGCCGGTAAGCCTGTTGCAAATCTTCGAGCAATACCCGCCATGACACCCCGTCCACGGCCAAATGATGAACCACCAGCAACAGGCGCTGACTGCCATCGTCGAGGCTGATCAGCAAGGCACGCAGCAGCGGCCCGCTTGCGAGATCGAGGCTGCGTTGCGCTTCATCGCACAGGGCGGTCAAGGCTTCGGTCGAAGACGCCCGACGTTGCCACAATCCAGCTGACTCGACTGGCGCTGCGTTGCGCTGCTGCCAGCCTTCGGCACCGTCGATGAAGCGCAGGCGCAAGGCATCGTGGTGGTTGATGACGGTAACCAAGGCCTGCTCCAACACCTCAGGATTCAACGCGTCCCGGGGCGTCAGCAGCAGCGACTGGTTCCAGTGTTGACGCTGGGCGATGGTCTGTTCGAAGAAGTAATGCTGTGCCGGGGTCAGGATCACCTCGCCACTGACCGGGCCTTGATCGACAGTGCTGCGGCTGTCGAACGCCGCGACCAGCGCCAGGCTACGCACGGTCTGGTACTGGAACAGATCCCGCGGGCTGAGGCGAATGCCCGCCTGGCGGGCACGGCTGACCACCTGGATGGAAATGATCGAGTCGCCGCCGAGCTCGAAGAAATTGTCTTCGAGGCCCACGGGTTCCGCGCCCAATACGTCCTGCCAGATCTGCGCCAGCGCGATCTGCATCGCATCTTGTGGCGCAACGAATGCCTGTTGCGGCGTGGCATCGGGCGGCGGCAAAGCCTTGCGGTCGAGCTTGCCGTTGGCGGTCACCGGCAAGGCGTCCAGTGGCATCAGGTAGGTGGGCACCATGTATTCCGGCAGGCTGTCGAGCAGCCAGGCCTTGAGGGTTTGTGGCCACTGCGCATCGGTGTCGGCGTTTTCCAGCACCAGATACGCCACCAGATGCTTGCCGCCCTGCACCAGCACCACGGCCTCACGCACCAACGCATGCTGCATCAACCGGGTTTCGATTTCCCCCAGTTCGATGCGCAGGCCGCGCAATTTGACTTGATGGTCGAGGCGCCCGAGGTATTCGATCACCCCATCGGCGCGCTGCCGCACGCGGTCGCCGGTGCGGTACAAGCGCGCACCGTCATGGAAGGGGCACGGCACAAAACGCTCGGCGCTGAGCGCCGGACGCCGGTGATAACTGCGCGCCAGCCCGGCGCCACCGAGGTACAACTCCCCCGCCACGCCGGCCGGAACCGGCAGTAATTGTGCATCCAGCACATGGGTGCGCAGGTTGGCGATGGGCCGGCCGATGGGCACGCTGTCGGCGCCTTCGTCGATGCAGGTCCAATGGGTGACGTCGATGGCCGCCTCGGTCGGGCCGTAAAGGTTGTACAACCCGGCACCCGGCAGCTTTTTGAACACCTGCAATTGGGCATCCAGCGGCAAGGCTTCGCCGCTGCAGACGATGCGCTTGAGACCGGTGCACGCCTCGACACCCGGCTCGTGGATGAACGCCTGGAGCATCGACGGCACAAAGTGCAGCGTACTGATGCCGTACTCACCGATCAGGCGGATCAACCGCGCCGGTTCACGATGCGCCCCCGGTGGCGCCACCACCAGGCGCGCGCCGGTCATCAGCGGCCAGAAGAATTCCCACACCGATACGTCGAAACTGAACGGGGTCTTCTGCAACACCGAGTCGCCGCCATCCAGCCCGTAAGCCTGCTGCATCCAGCACAAGCGGTTGACCAGCGCCGCGTGACTGTTGCCGGCGCCTTTGGGCTTGCCGGTGGAGCCGGAGGTGTAGATCACATAGGCCAGGTTCAGTGGATGCACTTCAACTGGCGGGCAGGACTCGCTGTAGCCGTCGAGCCAGTCTTGCTCCTGATCCAGGGCGATGACCTTGACGCCCTCGGTGGGCAGTGCGCCGAGTAAAGTGCTTTGGGTGAGCAGCAGGCCAATCGCACTGTCTTCGATCATGTAGGCCAGGCGTTCAGCCGGGTATTCCGGGTCCAGCGGTACGTAGGCACCACCGGCCTTGTGAATCGCCAGCAGTCCGATGACCATTTCCAGTGAACGCTCGACACAGATCCCCACCAGCACATCCGGCCCGACACCCTGCTCGCGCAAGCAGTGCGCCAGTTGATTGCTGCGGGCGTCGAGTTGCGCGTAGCTGAGCTGACGATCGCCAAACACCAGTGCCGGCGCGCCGGGGGTGCGTCGGGCCTGGGCCTGAATCAACTGGTGCATGCACTGCTCGACCGGATAGATCTCGGCGGTGCGGTTCCAGTCCTGCACCAGCACTTGCTGCTCATCCGCCGTCAGCATCGGCAACTCGCCGATTTTTTGTGTCGAGTCGTCGACTATCGCCTGCAACAGGCGCGTCCAGTGCCGGGCCATGCGCGCGATGGTATCGGCCTCGAACAGGTCGCTGGCGTAGGTCAGCGCGGCGTGCAGCTTGCCGCCCTTTTCCCAGGTGTCGAGGGTCAGGTCGAACTGGGTGGTGCGGCTTTGCCAGTCGATGCTGCCCAGCTCCAGGCCGGACGCAGTGCTGACCGAGGCCATGTCGGCCACATGCGGCTGGTGGTTGTACATCACCTGGAACAGCGGCGTGTGGCTGAGGCTGCGCTCCAGTTTCAGCGCTTCGACCAGGCGCTCGAACGGCAGGTCCTGATGGGCCTGGGCGCCAAGGGCGGTTTCCTTGATGGCGCGCAGCAGGTCGTCGACCCGGGTCTGGCCGTCCAGTTGGGTGCGCAGCACCTGGGTGTTGACGAAGAAGCCGATCAGGCCTTCGATTTCCGCGCGGTTGCGGTTGGCGATGGGCACGCCGACGCGGATGTCGGTTTGCCCGGTGTAGCGATGCAGTAAAGTGTTGAAAGCGCCGAGCAACAGCATGAACAGGGTGATGTTGTGCTTCTGTGCGGTGCTGCGCAGTTGCTCGGCCAGTTGCGCCTGGACCGCGAATTCGTAGCGGGTACCGCGATAGCTCGGCATCGCCGGGCGCGAATGATCCAGCGGCAGTTCCAGCACAGGATGTTCATCGCCCAATTGCGCCTGCCAGTACGCCAGTTGCCGCGCCTGCTCACCCGCCTCCAGCCAGCGGCGCTGCCACAGGGCGTAGTCGCTGTACTGGATAGGCAGCGGCGTCAGCTGCGGTTGCGTGCCGGCATCGAAGGCGTCGTAGCAGCGGATGAATTCGTCGATCAGCACGTTCATCGACCAGCCGTCGGAGACGATGTGGTGCAGGGTCAGCAACAGCACGTGCTCTTGTCCCGCGAGCTTGAGCAAGGTGACCCGCAGCAGCGGACCGGTCGACAGATCGAACGGCAGTACCGATTGCTGTTCGGCGGTTTCAGCCACGGCACGTTCGCGCTCCTCGGCGGGCAGTGCGCTGAAATCCACCTGCTCGATGACCAGCGGCGCGGTGGCCGGGACTTGCAACAGGCTGTCATCGGCCTGACGAGCGAACACCGTGCGCAGGGTTTCATGCCGCGCCACCAGGCTGGCGAACGCCTGCTCCAGCGCCGACAGGTTCAGGCACCCGGTCAGCCGCACCGCGCCCGGCAGGTTGTAGGCACCGCTGCGGGGATCCAGTTGCCAGAGGAACCACATGCGTTGCTGGGCGTACGACAGCGCCTGGCGATCCTCAGCCTCGATGCTGGCCGGAATCGGAAAACGGGCGAAATCCACGCCCTCCTTGTGCAAGGCCGCAAGGAACATTTGACGCTTTTCCAGGGGCAACCCGATAAACCGGCGAGCGAGTTTCAAGGAGTCTTCAGCATTCATCTATCGGCATCCGCATCAGTAGGCAGCAGGCGCAAGGGCGCGTCGTCCCTATAAAACGAATGCAGGCGGGAAAAATTAGCGGATGGGGACAAGTATCAGGAGGGGATGAAACGCGAAATTCTTGGCCGCTGAAAATCAAAAATGTGGGAGCGAGCTTGCTCGCGATAGCTGTGTGTCAGGCACCATTATTGCCGGCTGACACGACGCCATCGCGAGCAAGCTCGCTCCCACAGGGATCGGGTAGAATTTTGGAGTGGTGTTAACCCACGGCAGCCATGGAAAGCCGCCGATGATGCACCTCAAGCTGATCCTTGATCACCCGCAGCACCTTCGCTTCCTGCTCATGGATGAAGAAGTGCCCGCCAGCCAGCATGTCCACCGAAAAACTGCCTCGGGTTTCCTGGCTCCAGCCGATCAACTGTTCGGTGGTGGCGCGGTCGGCCTTGCCGCCGAGCACGTGCACCGGGCACCTGAGCAACGGGCGCTGCACCGGCTCGAAACGCCCGCACAGCAGGAAGTCCGCGCGCAGCACCGGCAGGGTCAGGCTCATCAACTCTTCATTGGCCAGGATCTCTTCGCTGGTGCCGTTGAGGGTGCGCAATTGCTCGATCAGTTCGGCGTCGGTTTTCGGCTCGGCATACTGACGGTCGTAATCGGCGCGCAGCGTCGGTGCGGCGGTGCCCGAGGCGAACAGCGCCACCGGTTCCGGGCAACCCAGCGAGCGAAATGCATGGGCCATCTCGCAGGCCAGCAGCGCCCCCATGCTGTGGCCGAACAACGCATACGGCGCCTTGAGCGTGGCTTTCTGTTCCTGGGCCAGTTGCAGCGCCAGACGGCGCATGTCGGTGTGCAAGGGCTCGCCGTAGCGCGCGCCCCGCCCCGGAAGTTCCACCGGTTGCAGCTTGAGCCACTCCGGCAGTTTTCGCCGCCAACGGCTATAGACCATGGCACTCGCGCCCGAATAGGGCAGGCACAGCAATGTCAGCGGGGTCACCGGGCTTTCCTCGAGAGTTGTCTGCTAAGAGAACGGATGAGGTGCCCAAAGAATTAGCCATGTGAGTAACCCTGTGGGAGCGAGCTTGCTCGCGATAGCGGAGTGTCAGTCGACATCATGAGTGCCTGACACACCGTCATCGCGAGCAAGCTCGCTCCCACAGGAGGCTGTTTCCAGCATTGAATCTCTATTTCAGATGACGATAGCTCGGGATCGCAGAACCGAGCACCACTGCCCCCGCCGCAATCGCCAGCCAGAACCCGCTGCGCGCGCCGAAGGCGTCCACCAGCCAGCCGGAGCCGGCGGCGCCGATCGCCACGCCGATGCTCAGGCCGGTGACCAGCCAGGTCAGGCCTTCGGTGAGTTTGGCCGGCGGTACGATCTGCTCCACCAGGGCCATGGCGACAATCAGCGTCGGCGCGAAAAACAGGCCGGCGACAAACACCGCCAATGACAAACCGAAAATGTTCGTCGCCAGCAGCAACGGCAAGGTGGTTACCGCCGTCGCCACCCCGCCGTACAGGAACAGGCGCGCCAGCGGCACTTTCGAGCGCAGTGCGCCGAACGCCAACCCGGCCAGGCACGAGCCGATGGCGTACACCGACAGCACGATGCTCGCCGCCGCCGGTTGGCCCTGATGCTGGGCGAAGGCGACGCTGACCACGTCCACCACGCCGACAATGGTGCCCATGGCGACCATCAACAGCATCAGCAACTGAATGTCGCGGGAACGGATGATCGAGCCCTGGTGATGCTCTTCATGGGGATGCACCGGCGGCTCCGTGCTGCGCTGCAGGACGAATGCGGTGACGCCGATGGCCAGCGCCAGCAAGGCCGCCAGCGGACCGGCCTCGGGGAATGCCACCACGCACAACCCCACCGACAGTGGTGGCCCGACAATGAAGCAGACTTCGTCCAGCACCGACTCCAGGGCGTAGGCGGTTTGCAACTCGGGGCGGCCGCGATACACCTCAGTCCAGCGTGCCCGCACCATCGCCGACATGCTCGGCATGCAACCGGCCAGCGCGGCGAAGAAAAACAGCGTCCAGTGCGGCGCCTGCAACCGCGTGCACAGCAACAACAGCAACAGTGCCCCACCGCCCAGCAATGCCGATACCGGTAGAATCCGCCCCTGGCCAAATCGATCCACCAGCCGCGACACCTGAGGCGCACAAAACGCCGTGGCCAGAGCGAACGTCGCCGCCACCGCGCCGGCCATTGCGTAGCCACCCTGCAACTGCGAGAGCATGGTGATCAGGCCGATGCCGGTCATGGAAATCGGCATGCGCGCGATCATTCCGGCCAGCACGAATGCGCGGCTGCCGGGGGCTTTGAATAACTCTCGATAGGGGTTTGCCATGGGACGGGTCTCATCAGGGGACTGCACGTTGCCATAACGGCTGATTGCGGGGGAAGCGTGGAATTGTTGGTTGAATGTGAAGGCCCCATCGCGAGCAAGCTCGCTCCCACAATGGCCGGCGTACACCAATCAACTGTGGGAGCGAGCTTGCTCGCGAAGAGGCCCTCACAGACACCTCACCCTCCCGCCAAATGAACTCTCGGCCACCCAAACCAGTCAGCTTATTAGGCCCCAGGTTCCCGGAGTTTCGCGACAATGGCTGATCACCCCGAACGCCAAAGCCCCATCGACGCCCACGGCATCATCGGCGATATGCGCAGCGCGGCGCTGGTCAATGACAAGGGCAGCGTGGACTTTTTCTGCTGGCCGGAATTCGACAGTCCGTCGATCTTCTGCTCGCTGCTGGACACCCCCGAGGCGGGGATTTTTCAGTTGTCACCGGATTTGCCCGACGCCCGTCGCGAACAAATCTACCTGCCCGACACCAATGTGCTGCTGACCCGCTGGCTCAGTGATCGCGCCGTGGTCGAGGTCACCGACCTGCTGCCCGTCGGTGACACCGAGGATGACCTGCCGCTGCTGATGCGGCGGATCCGTGTGGTCAGCGGCCGCGCCACCTTCCAGATGCGCTGCGCCGTGCGTCATGACTACGCTCGCGCCAAAACCCGCGCCCGCATGGATGAAAAAGACGTCACCTTCGACGCGGTCGATCAGCCGTCCCTGCGCCTGTCTTCGGATCAGGTTTTGCATATCGACGGCAATGCGGCGGTGGCCGAATTCACCCTCGAACAAGACCAGACCAGTCAATTCCTGCTCGGTGCCCTCGACGATCCGCGCTTAAAGGAAGGCGCCGCGCAACTGTGCCTGGAGCGCACCCTGAAATTCTGGCGCGACTGGATCGGCCAGTCCAACTACCGCGGCCGCTGGCGCGAAATGGTCAACCGCTCGGCCCTGGCGATGAAGCTGCTGACCTCGCGCAAGCACGGCGCCATTCTCGCCGCCGCCACCTTCGGCCTGCCGGAAAGCCCTGGTGGCTCGCGCAACTGGGACTATCGCTTCACCTGGATCCGCGACGCCTCGTTCACCGTCTATGCATTCATGCGCCTGGGCTTCGTCGAAGAGGCCAACGCCTACATGCGCTGGTTGCGGGGGCGGGTCAGCGACTGTCAGGGCAAGCCGATGAAACTCAACATCCTGTATGCCATCGACGGTCGCCAGGAATTACCGGAGATCGAGCTGACGCACCTGTCCGGCCATGGTGGCGCACAACCGGTGCGCATCGGCAATCAGGCCTATGAACAGGTCCAGCTCGATATCTTCGGCGAGCTGATGGACGCGATTTACCTGGTCAACAAATACGGCGAAGCCATCTCCCATGAAGGCTGGAAACACACGGTGGAGGTGGTCGATCAGGTCTGTGAAACCTGGGAGCAGAAAGATGTCGGCATCTGGGAAATGCGCGGCGAGCAATACCATTTCCTGCATTCACGGCTGATGTGCTGGGTCGCCCTGGACCGCGCCATCCGCCTCGCTTCAAAGCGCTCGCTACCGGCACCGTTCGCGCGTTGGGACCAGACCCGCCAGGCGATCTACACCGACATCTGGGAGAACTTCTGGTGCGAGGAACGCGGGCACTTCGTCCAGCACATCGGCGGCACCGGCCTGGACGGTTCGATGCTGCTGATGCCGCTGGTGCGTTTCGTCAGCGCCCGCGACCCGCGCTGGCTGGCGACCCTGCAAGCCATCGAAAGAAGCCTGGTACGCGACGGCATGATCTACCGCTACCGCAACGACGACAGCCAGATCGACGGCCTGCCCGGCAGCGAAGGCGCCTTTGCCGCGTGCTCGTTCTGGTACGTCGAATGCCTGGCCCGCGCCGGCCAGCTCGACAAGGCCCACCTGGAGTTCGAACAGTTGCTCAGGTACGCCAACCCGCTGGGGTTGTATGCCGAAGAGTTCGACAGCCATGGGCGGCACATGGGCAACACGCCGCAGGCATTGACGCACCTGGCATTGATCAGTGCGGCTTGCTTTCTGGATCGGAGGTTGAGTGGGGAGAAGAGGTTTTGGCAGCCGTGAATACGGCTAAAACAATGTTCGAACTCAGGCAAAAGGTGGCTCAGGACACCAGTGGATCTGCGCCGGCACTGACCGAAAACCGCTCCCGATAAGCCTGTGGCGTCACGCCCATGGCCCGCAGGAAACTGCGGCGCAGGGTTTCTTCGCTGCCGAAGCCGCATTGCACCGCTACTCGTTTGATCGGCACGCCGGTATCGCTGAGCAAACGTCGCGCGGTTTCGACGCGGATCAGTTCGATGGCCCGGGCCGGGGTCTGGCCGGTGTCGGCGCGGTAGTGGCGCACGAAGCTGCGTTCGCTCATGCCGGCCTGCAAGGCCAAGGTCGGAATGCCAAGGTCGTGGGCCAGATTTTCGCTGATCCACGCGTGAAGTTCATCGAAACGGTTGCCTTCCTGTTGCAGTGACAGGGTCACGCTGAATTGCGACTGGCCACCCGGACGTTTGAGAAACACCACCAGTTGCCTCGCGACTTCGAGGGCCATGGTGCGCCCCAGGTCTTCTTCGACCATGGCCAACGCCAGGTCGATGCCGGCGGTCACCCCGGCCGAGGTCCAGACCGGGCCGTCGTTGATGAAGATCGGGTTGGGCTCGACGTGCAGTTGCGGATGCTGCTGCGCCAGTTGCTCGCAACGGGTCCAGTGGGTGACCACGCGCCGGCCGTCGAGCCAGCCGCTGGCCGCCAGCAGGAACGCACCGGTGCATACCGAGGAAACCCGCCGGCAGCCACGGGCATGTTCGCGCACCCAGGCGACCAACGGCGCATCTTGCGCCGCTGCGTAAACACCCCAGCCACCGGCGATGATCAGGGTATCAGTGCCCTCATCCGGCAACGGTTCGGCCAACAGCGCCAACCCCGCCGACGACATCACCGCCCCGCCGCCACTGGTAATCACCGTCGGCGCATAGGGTGGCGGCAGGCCTTGCTGGCGGGCAATGTCGTTGGCCGAAGCGAAAACCTGCAACGGCCCGGTGACGTCGAGTATTTGCACGTTGGCGAAAGCGAGTACATGGATGGTTTTCGACATTTGGCGTAATTCGTGGGGATATTGGCGTATGCGCCAAAGCCTACGAGCCTAGAGTCAAACCGTCCACCCACTTCACGAGAAAAAACACCATGACGTTGCAGATCGGTTTTCTGTTGTTTCCACAGGTTCAGCAACTGGACCTGACCGGCCCTTACGACGTACTGGCCTCGCTGCCGGATGTGAAAGTGCATCTGATCTGGAAAGACCTGATGCCGGTCACCGCCAGCACCGGCCTGCTGTTGAAACCGACCACCACCTTCGATGATTGCCCGGCACTGGACGTGATCTGCGTGCCCGGTGGCAGTGGTGTCGGACCCTTGATGGAAGATGACCAGACTCTGGACTTTCTCAAGGCCCAGGCCGCCAACGCGCGGTACATCACGTCGGTGTGCACCGGCTCGCTGGTGCTGGGTGCGGCGGGATTGCTCAAGGGCAAACGCGCCACCACTCACTGGGCCTATCACGAACTACTCAAGCCGCTGGGCGCAATCGCGGTGCAAGACCGGGTGGTTCGTGACGGTAATCTGTTGACCGGTGGTGGCATCACCGCCGGTATCGACTTCGCCCTGACCCTGGCCGCCGAGCTGTTCGACCAGGCCACCGCCGAGTTGGTGCAACTGCAACTGGAATACGCCCCGGCCCCGCCGTTTACCGCGGGCAGCCCCGAGACGGCCCCGGCCAGCGTGTTGGGAGAGGCTCGCCAGCGGGCTGCCGGCTCGTTGAAACTGCGGGCGCAGATCACCGAGCGCGCGGCGGCGAAACTCGATCGACAGTGAAAAAATGGCGGCGGGAACCCGGTTCCTGCCGCCACGACTTTTCATGCGCGCAAAAAAAACCCGCCGAAGCGGGTTTTTCCAAGACCATGACGACTCCTTGTCGTAGCGTTCCTTGCATATGGTCGATCATCCATGATCCTGAGCACATCCTGTGCTTCAGTGGGTGAGGCCAGATTACGCTTCGGATCCAATTTGTAACAGGCGATATCGCTACCATCGCGTGTAAGACATTCGCTATAAACCACCCTCCGAAAACCCTTAGACGCCTCAGGTTTCGGGCCGACTTCAGCCACTCTGTTGCTCGTGGGCTTTGGCATTGTCGATCAAAAACTGCTCGATATTGTTCATTTGCTCTTCCCAGCCACGACTGTCCATGCGGAAAGCCCTTTCGCGACGGGCCTGGGGAATGTGATCGAAACCGGACTCGGAGACCTTGAGCAACGTGCCGTTGTCCATGTCTTCGAGCTCGAATTTCACCAGGGTGGTGGGTTCCTGGGAGTAATCGACTTCAGGGTTCACGGCATACGGGTGCCAGCGAAACGAAAGCAGCCGCTCCGGCTCGACCCGCTCTACCAGTACATTCCAGCGCAAATGTTCATAACCGGGATAGGTAACCTGCCCCTGGGTCCATTCGCCTGCCACAAAGCGCTTGCCTTCCAGCGCCACGCCAAACCACTGTCCGAACACTTCGGCATTGGCCAGCACACGCCAGACCTGTGAACGCTTGGCCTTGAGCAGGATTTTCCTTTCGATGCGATCAGATGCTGGGTTCATAAGTCACCTCCTGTACTTGAACAGTAGGTCAGTAAGACCACAAGACCAACTCTAAAGTTGTACCAATCGGGATAAGCAATCAACCATACCTGAGATATTCGGTTGCATTTGCGTGGATAAGTTCTGGGCAATCGCAAAGTCAGCGGGTCGAAACTGCTAACGTTCGCCCTCGAAACAGCATGGAAAAGGATAGCGACATGAAAAATCTGCGCGGCAGTTGCCTGTGCCCCTCAGCGCTACACTGCACCTCTCTTTCGGTCACAGCGAGCACTCCAGCATGAACCCACGCTTCTTATTGGCGCTGACACCCTTGTTGTTCACCTCCATGGCGTTCGCCGTGGACTGCGACAACGCCAGCGATCAGGCGACGATGAACCAGTGCGCGGCGCAGCAGAACGCGGCCGCCGACAAGGAATTGAATGCGCTGTACCAGCAAATCACTTCGCGGCTCAAGAGCAACCCGGACAGCAAGAAGCAGTTGGTGGGTGCGCAGCGGGCGTGGGTTGCGTTCCGCGATGCCGAGTGCAAGTTTTCGGCATCCGGGGTGGAAGGCGGGAGTGTGTATCCGCTGATTTACAGCAACTGCACCACGGAACTGACCAAGGCACGGGTTCAGACGTTCAAGAACTACCTGAAATGCCAGGAGGGGGATATGAGTTGCCCGGTGCCGGGGGTTTGATTTTTGCTGTTTTTGCGGTGTTTTTGAGGGCCCCATCGCGAGCAAGCTCGCTCCCACAGGGGATTAGGGTGTACTCGCAATGCCGGCGTCACCACAAAAACTGTGGGAGCGAGCTTGCTCGCGATGAGGTCGGCACATTCAACATTGATGTTGCCTGACATGCCGCTATTGCGAGCAGGCTCGCTCCCACAGGGTTCAGTGGTGTTCACACAATAGTGACCACACCAAAAATCCACTGTGGGAGCGGGCTTGCCCGCGAAGGCGTCAGTTCAGGCTCCGCAATTACCGGACAAAAATCTGCGCCGTGGTAATCGCCATGTCTCCGCCCGGCAACTTGATGCTGCCCGTCTGCTTCAGGCTGTCGGCATCAAAGATCGCCACGTCGTTGAACGTCCCCGCCAGGTAGATCTTGCTGCCGTCCTTGTTGAAGGAAATGCAGTAGTAGGAATGATCGAGCGTGGCGGACTGGAGCATTTTCTTCTGCTTGATGTCGTACTTGGCCAAGCGGTTGAGTACGCCAAACATCAGGTTCGGGTCCTTGGGCGAGCGCATACCGCTGAAGTAGATTTCGGTCAGAGGCCCGAAGTCGGTGGTTTCGGTCTTGCCGGTCTTCAGGTCGACGCTGAACAGGCCGTACAGGTATTCGGCGGTGGCCGGGTTCTGTTTCTTGTCCTTGAATTTCGCCGCGGTGTAGAGCAGCGAGAAGTCATGCCGGTAGGTCTGCTGGCTCCAAACGTAGAGCACGTCCGGCGCGCTGTAGTTCGGGCGCTTCCAGTGCCGGCTGGGGATCAGCACATCGAACTTGCCGGTCTGCACGTTGACCTTGTAGACATCCGCCCCCGCCACGTACAGCGTGCCGTCGTCACCGCTCTGCATGATGGTCAGTTGGCGCGGCGCCGGGAAACTGCGCAGCGGCTTGGCGTCCATGCCGGCATCGGTCGAATACACGTCGAGCCGGGGCTGCTGCACTTCGTAGCGATCGTTCATCATCAGCGTCGGGTTGGCGACGGTGTACAGCTCCTTGCCGTCGTGGCTGACCGTGAAGGCGAACATGGACCTGGCCTTCTCACCTGGCTTCTGGGTGATGCTGGCGTGGAACACCTGCTTGCAGTTGTCCAGTTCGACACCGTAGACATCCGCATAGTGATTGTTCAGCACGTAGGCGGTCTTGCGGTCCGGCGACAACTGCACGGAGCCGGGACCGAAGGCATCGGGCATCTTGCAGGTCTTGAACAGCGTGTCGGTGGCCAGGTCGATCACGTGCAGGTTGTTCGGGTAGTTGGTGGTCACCATGTATTCGTGACCGACTTGCAGCGCGGTATTTTCATCGGCCAGAACACTGACAGAACAGCTGCTGAGGACGGCGAACGCGGCCAGGCCGCAGGCTTTGATGTTACGCATGCTGGAATCCTTCTTCTGTGATCACTTGTCTTTGGGGAAGACAGTGCCGAGGTTGCGCCAGTTGTCGTTGGACGCCTGGGCATCCTTGTTCCAGTCCGGGTAGGTGCTCATCATGTCGGGCACCTGGGCCGGCCACCAGCAAGGGTCGGAGCACCCGTAGAGGTCGGCCTCCATCGGCTGGCACAGCGACGACACACCGCCAAACGCATCGATTTCCCAGCCCGGGTCGGTGGTCGAGGCACAGCCCGCCACGGAACTCATGGCCACCACTTCTTCTATGCGGTTTTCATCCGCGGCCTGATCCAGCTTCAATGCTTTGTTATTGATTGCCTTGAGATGTTTCATATCAGTGAGCCTTGCGCGGAGTGATGTAACTGCTGATGAACGCAGGGTTATTGGCCATGATCCGGGTGTAGACCTCGATGCCGAAGTCGACCCAGTCACGCATCAGTTCGCAGTAGTGATAGGTTGGGTGGGTCGGATCGCCATAGCGGGCGTAGCTCTCGTGGTAGCAGCCGCCGGAACACAGGTTGCGGATCTGACAGTCTTCGCAGCCGGTGTTGGTACGGTCCAGGCGCTGGGACAGGAAGTCGTTCAACTCCACCTGTTTCACACCGCTATGGACGTTGCCGAAGGTCGGCAGGCTCGAACCGGTAAAACGGTGGCACAGGTTCAGCTCGCCCTTGTGATCCACCGCCAGCATCTTCAGGCCCGCGCCGCATGGCAGGGCTTTCTTGTGGCCTTCGTGGATGTCGGTGATGAGCTGGTGCAGGTTGGAGAAACCGATGTTGCGGTGTTCCAGCGCCGCTTCCAGGTAACGACGACCCAGCGCCTTCATGTTGGCGAACACCTGCACCAGTTCATCGCTGGTGAGGTTGAAGCTGCTGATGTCGCCGGAGGTCACCGGGGCAAAGCCGACTTCGGCAAAACCCAGTTCGTTGAACAGGTGATCCCAGATGGTTTCGACGTCGGTCACGCCGGTGGTGAGCGTTACGCGAGCTCCGACCGGACGGCTGTTGTAGCGCGACAACAGCATCTCGGCCTTGCGCCGCACCACGTCATAGGTGCCCTGCCCGCCCACGGTGATGCGGTTGCGGTCGTGCACGGTCTTCGGCCCGTCGATGCTCACCGACAAACCGAAACGATGGGCATTGAGGTAATCCACCGTTTCTTCGGTGAGCAACGTGGCGTTGGTGGTCATGACAAATTCGACGAACTTGCCCGCCTCGCGAAAACGCTTCTCACAATAGTCGACCATGTACTCGATCAGCTTGCGGTTGCTCAGCGGTTCGCCGCCGAAGAACACCACGGTGAAACGCTCTTCGTCCGGGGATTCGCGCAGCAGCATTTCCACCGAGGCGATCGCCGTTTCGACGTCCATTTTCTTGCCCGCCGACGGCTTGTCGAGGTCTTCCTTGTAGCAATACGTGCAGCTCAGGTTGCAGCCGGTGTTGACGTTGAGCACCACGGTATTGATCGCCGTACGCTCGACCCGCTTGGTGGCGATGTCCGGGGTCAGCGGCGAGCCGTCGCTGACCAGTTCCAGGGCCATCAGCTCGCGCAGGGTCTCGGTGATTTCCTCGCCGTTGAAACGCGCGGCCAGGCGCTGGATCAGGTCGTCCGAGGAACAACCTGGCCCGCGCAAGGTGTCGATGATGGTGCCCGTCAGTTCATCGCTGGCGAACAGCGAACTGCTGGGGATGTGAAACAGCATGCGGTCAGCATCGACCTGCACTTCGTGCAGGTTGCGTTCGACCAGATTCAAGATAGCGCCCATGGCAAACCTCCTGTGCAGGCCCCGCTTGGCGGGGCTTGCGGTCATTCCGAAAAGTGTCTGAAGCCTGTGCCGTCAGCCAACTCACGGAATGGGTGGATTGTTCCAGCGTTGCACGGTCACGATCAGGTGGCCTTCGCCGGTCAGGGATTTCCCTGCGTCGTCGACGGCGGCGATCACCTTGAGGTTGCCGGCATTGTTGGTGGACATCTTGCGTGCCGGGTTCGGCCCGGCATCGCCCGGAGTGAACACGCCGGTGTCGGCCTGCATGGTGCCGGCGAACTTGACGTCTTCGTCTTCCCTGGCGCGGTCGTCGAAGGCCTCGACTTTCCACTGTGCCGGGAACACACCGATGCGGTACGGCTTGCCATCAGCGCCCTTGCCCCAGGCTTCCGCGTCGAAACGGCCCTGGACTTTCGGCGTCGAACCACCGCCCTCGCCGATCCGTGCCACCGAGAATTCCGGCACAACCTTGACCGAGGCGATCTTGCTGTACACCGACAGGCTCGGGCCCTTTAGCGTGCCGACGCTGACCGCGCGCACGCCCGGTTGGGCATTGGCCGCCGCCTTGAGCTTGACCTTGATCCGCTCAGGGCTCTGCTCGACCACTTCGAGCACTTCCACGCCTTTGCCGAAGTCCGGCTTGCCGGTCAGGCCGCTGCCGATCAGGGTCACTTCGGTTTCACTGCCGGCCTTCAGATAACCCGGCTGCACCGCCAGCAAACGGTTGGAGCCTTGCCTGGCGGCGACGAAGTCCAGGCCACGCTCGTCGTGCTCGGCCTCGAACATCCGGCCCTGCATCGCATTGCCCTGGGCGGCGAACACCTGGCGCATGGTCACGCCATCGATGGTCACGTTGCCGCGCCATTCGTAGCCGGTGTAGAGGATTGCACTGCCGTCGCCGTTGAACGGCGTGCCGTCGGCGTACTGGCCTTTGACGCTGACCTTGAAGGTGTCGCTGCCATCGGCACTCACGGTCATTACACCCGCCAGCTCACCCTTGCCCGGCAAGTGGCCGCTGAAGCTCCAGTCGCCCACCAGGGCATCGGCTTTCGGCGCGGCGCTCTGCCATTTTTTCCAGGCCGGGTTGTCCAGCGGATAACGCTTGGCCAGCAGCGGCACCATTTCTTTGCGGGCCATATCGAACCAGTCGCGGTCCCGGGACAGCGCCTGGTACTCCAGGGACGGCCACTGACCGAGGTGGAAATTCACCAGGCGTTCCCACTCCTGGGCCGGACGCCGTTGCAGGGCAACCCGCGCACCGGAGTGGCAGCGGCCGCACATCTGGCTGGTCTGGTCGTCGAACTGCTCGACGGTATTGAGCCGTCGTTCCAGCGCATAACGCACGCCGTCGGTTTCGCTCGGCGCCAGGCCCTGGGTGTCGGCCAGGTATTTGACCAGCGTGCGACGGTCGTCATCGCTGATCTGCAAACCGTGCATTGTCTGCATCCGGGCAATGCTCATCAGCCAGCCTTCCGGCGTTTTGCGCTGGTGGCTGATGCGGCTGAGGGCGTTATCGGCTTCGGGGGTGTGACAGCCCTGACAGGTTTCCTTGAGGATGGTCTGGGCGTCGCGGGCTGCCAGGCTATGAGGCGAATGCAGCGCTACACAAGCGGCTACGGCCAGCAGGCTGGCGCTCATGCCTGATCGGAGTTTTCTCTTCATCAACGTCGAACCTCGCACGGTGCGTTCTTATTGTTGTGGCTTATCGTTTTTATGGTTTCTGCCGCCGGCGTTGATCCGCTGACGGAGGCAAGAGAAACGTCTGCGATGAGCAATACACGGAGCGTGCCAGCTTATGAATATTTCAATGAATCAATGACTTGTGATTAATAACCGGTTTTTTTCGGGAGACGTCATGGGCGTTGCACGTTTAATTTCGCGACAACTGTTTCACTCTGAGACAAGCATAGTTTTCTGTAGGAGCGAGCCTGCTCGCGATGGTCGTTAACGATATCGCGTGCTTACAGGCTAAACGTGGTGCTCTTTCGTCCATCGCGAGCAGGCTCGCTCCTACAGGGTGTTGTGTTCGGGGCGTCTCACGTCGTCGCAATTTGCGACGTTTATCGATCTCACGGTGACCCGGAAAATATCTGTCACCCCACTAGATCGGGCCTTCGGGCCGAAAAAACACAACTGGCACAGGCATTGCGAAAGCCCGGTTCTCACGAACAACAAGAGGCCTCGCCAATGTCGCTCCCAAACCTGCTTCCCGCCACTTCGGCATTCATCCAGCGCGCCCCGCGCATGCTTATCGGCGGTGACTGGGTCGAGGCCGCCGACGGCCAGACCATGCCCCTGCACAACCCGGCCACCGGTGAGGTGCTGTGCGTGGTGCCACGGGCAACACCGGAAGATGTCGACCGTGCGGTGCTCGCCGCCCGCCAGGCGTTCGACGATTCGGCCTGGACCCGCACCCGTCCCCGGGAGCGGCAGAACCTGCTGTGGAAACTCGCCGACCTGATGCAGCGCGACGCCGAACTGCTGGCGCAGCTGGAATGCCTGAACAACGGTAAAAGCGCGGCGGTGGCCCAAGTGATGGACGTGCAACTGGCCATCGACTTCCTGCGCTACATGGCCGGTTGGGCGACCAAGATCGAAGGTTCTACGGTTGACGTGTCGGCACCGCTGATGCCCAACGACCAGTTCCACAGCTTTATTCGACGTGAAGCGGTGGGCGTGGTCGGTGCCATCGTCGCCTGGAACTTCCCGCTGTTGCTGGCCTGCTGGAAACTCGGCCCGGCCCTGGCCACCGGCTGCACCGTGGTGCTAAAACCCGCCGACGAAACCCCGCTGACCGCACTTAAACTTGCCGAACTGGTGCTGGAAGCCGGTTATCCCGAAGGCGTATTCAACGTGGTCACCGGCACCGGCATCACCGCAGGTTCTGCCTTGACCCACAACCCGCTGGTGGACAAGCTGACCTTCACCGGCTCCACCGCCGTCGGCAAGCAGATCGGCAAGATCGCCATGGATTCCATGACCCGGGTCACCCTGGAGCTAGGCGGTAAATCACCGACCATCGTCATGGCCGACGCCGACCTGAAAACCGCCGCGGCCGGGGCTGCCAGTGCGATCTTCTTCAACCAGGGCCAGGTCTGCTGCGCAGGCTCGCGGCTGTATGTGCAGCGCAAGCACTTCGACAATGTGGTGGCGGACATCAGCGACATTGCCAACGCCATGAAACTCGGCAATGGCCTGGACCCAAGCGTCGACATGGGGCCCTTGATCTCGGCGCGCCAGCAGGAACGCGTCTACGGGTACATCGAAAAGGGCCGGGAAAGCGGCGCGACCATCGCCTGCGGTGGCGAGCAGTTCGGGCCTGGGTTCTTCGTCAAGCCAACGGTAATTGTCGACGTCGATCAGAAGCACTCACTGGTGCAGGAAGAAATCTTCGGCCCGGTGCTGGTGGCCATCCCGTTTGATGACGAAGCCGATGCCCTGCGCATGGCCAATGACAGTCCGTATGGATTGGGCGCGAGCATCTGGTCCAATGACCTGGCGGCGGTGCACCGGATGATTCCGCGCATCAAGTCAGGATCGGTGTGGGTCAACTGCCACAGCGCCCTGGACCCGGCGCTGCCGTTCGGAGGCTACAAGATGTCCGGGGTCGGGCGTGAGATGGGGTATGCGGCAATCGAGCATTACACCGAGCTGAAGTCGGTGTTGATCAAGTTGTGATTCGTAGCGTCCTTCAGGCCGCCTTCGCGAGCAAGCCCGCTCCCACATTGGAATGCGTTCCCCTGTGGGAGCGGGCTTGCCCGCGAAGGCGCCCCCACAGCCACTACGCCACTGTTTCGCGGCCCTGTGGTTGACCCACCCCATATTTTGCGCCGGCCCGAAGCGCGTGACGAAGCTTCAGGGCCGGCCGTTCGACGCAGTAGTACGAAACGCCGCTGAGCAGCAACGACAAGGCCAGCACTGTTGCAACAACGGCCCCATCGTAGGCAACCGACCAGACAGCGTGCAGGAAGTACATCACCACATAGTGATTCAGGAACACGCCGTAGCTGATATTGCCGAGGAACTCGTCAATCCGGTGAAACCTGAGCTTTGTCAGCAGGTACACGGCGGGCACACCCAGCGCTATGCCGGCGGTCACTTCGGCATTGAACGGTCGGCGCTCTATCCATCCCGCCATGATGGCCGCAAACATCAGGGCCGCCACCACGGCGGTGCTGGCACCGATCGCCAAATCCTTCGGCTGCGCTTTGTACAGGTAGCTGCCGCACAGGAACATGAACAGCACACCCGGCAATAGACGGTAGCCGTACAGGTCGGTGTTGATGAAACCCAGGCACGCGGCCATGAAGACGACGACGGATAGAGCAAACGCAACGCCCCGCGCCCTATAGATGATCAGGAAAGGGATCATCAGGTAGAAGCACATCTCAAGCCCCAAAGACCAGGCCGGCGGCAAGATCCACGATCCCGCCGCGCCGAACATGTAGAAGCCGAGTGGCACGATAGCCAGGCTCGCGGCGATGTTGCGCAGCGTCAGCTCGGCGGCTTGAGGCGTGCCGGGCAGCAGGAAATAGATCACCGCACAGGAAACCACGAAGTAGAACAGGAATTGAGGATAGAGCCGCAGGGCGCGGTCCAGGTAGAACAGACCAACTTTCTCCGGCGCCTTGTAGTTGCGTTCGATCAGCGAAGTCATCACGAAACCGCTGATGATCAGGAAGGAAATCACGGCAATCACGCCGGGGTTTAGCCCCATGAACGTCTTGCCCATATGAGAAACGGCCACCAGAACGGCCAATAGCAGACGATAAGCTCCCACTTACACCCCAAAATTCCTTGTCGTTATGGCGCGTAAATTACGATGCTTTACGCTGGGAGAACAGGCTTTTTCGCCGTATCCGGACGTTCTTCATTCAGGGTTTGAAACCCTGGCCCAGCAACCAGCTGCGAACCATCCGCCCCTGCTCCACCGTCAGCCCGGCCAATACCCGATCCGCCGGCTCTCCCTGCTTTAACCTCTGCACCAACGCCGCCACCTCAACCCCATGCACATGCCAGATACCCAGCGGTTGATCCACCGTGATCACCACCTCGGCTTCATCGACCAGTCCATCACGCAACACCGGCGCCCGTTCAATCCTCAGCGCATTGAAATCCGCCTCGGCATGGGCCACCTCGGCATCCGGCCAGCTCCGCCGTGCCTGCCAGAACGGCTGGTCCGGCCAGCGTTGCTCATCGGCATAAAAATCCCGGCCGATCCGCGCAAACCGCAAAAACAACTGCCCCACCCGCTGCTGGTGGAAACGCTGGGCCAGAGTCGCTCGTTCGGGTTTGCACAGCAGCGTGTTGATCACCGCGGGCGCCTGCAACGCCGAAGACAAGGACTGAAAGATGCCATTGCCTGACAGAGGATCGACGGCCATTGCCGCATCGCCGACCCGAATCCAGTTTTCGCCACACACCTGCGGGCTCAGAATCGCCGTGCTACTGCGGGCGTGCAGTTGCAGATCAGATTCCGCTTCGCCCGCAAAAAATACGGCGGCCAACTTCGAACCCTGGCGCCGCTGTCGACAGTAATCGAGCAACATAGCCTTGCCCGGCAAGCCGGCACTGGCCACATCCACCGTCCATTGCCAGTAACACTGGCCGTCGGCGCGCCGCGCCATCCACGCCCAACCGTCCTCAAGGCTTTCCACGGCGCTGGCGGTGCTGCCCGGCGAACCCTGCCAGCGATTGAGCAAGCTGACAGTCTCGGGGCCACGCAAGCCTTTGCCGAAAGCGGGGGCCTGACGTCCACGGGCCTCTACGAGAAACGGCGCCAGCAGCGGTTCGCGGCCGTCGATTTCGATTCGGTGGCCATTGGTCGATGACTGAACCGTCAGCACCCGGCCTTCGATCAACTTGACCCCCGCCAGGCGCAAATCCTCACGCAGGCCTCGGTCAAACAGCGGACGGTCGAGCAAGTATTCGATGTTCTGCGCATGGTGCTGACCATTCCAGTTCACCTGGCGTTGAGAAGGCAGCGTCGCCTCCGCCAACGCCTGGTGCAGACCCGCGCTGCGCAAGGCTTCCAGAACCCGCACGGACACGCCTTCGAGCGCCGCAAACCGGCGCCATTCGCTGATCAGCGTGACGCCATGGCCCAGCCGCTTCAAACCCAACGCGACCGCGGCCCCCGCCGGGCCGGCGCCTAGAATGACGATGTCGTTCATGGCCCGAAGCGCCGTTCAGGGCCACGGTAACGGGCATGCTCGCGCAACCACTCGATGACTTGCTCATTGCTGGCACCAGGCTGTTCGACGAGGAACCCGGCAATGTGTCCGCTCAAGGCGGCACAACCGAGGCTCGCCCCGGATTGCCCCGGGTAGGTGCCATGCACACACGCGGCGAAATCCGCCTGGGCGCTGTTGAGCCACGACCATTCCTGCTCGGCGCACCGCGCATCGCCGGTCACCCGCAATACCTGCGGATAGTTCGCCGGAAACACCCCTTCCCCCTGGGCCGGGCTCGACGCACACAGCAGCACGCCCTGCGCCACCGCCGCCGCGCAGGCCGCGCGCAACAGGCTGCGATCCTGGCGCAGGCCAAGGCTCAAATTGATCAGTCGAACGTCCTGCGTCAGCAGCCAGTCAATCGCCGTGGCGATCTGCAAGGCGCTGGTGACACCCCGCTGGTCGAACACCTGAGCCACGCAAAACAGCGCCGAGGGTGCACGCCGGCCGATGGCCTCGATCACCGCACTGCCATGCCCCAGCGGGTCTTCGCGCAAGTCGCCCTCGGCCAGGCCGTCTTCGAGCAATGAAAAGCGTCGACCGGCGATCACTTGCACCCGTTGTGCCGCCGAGTGACCGCTGTCCACCACACCAATGCGCAACTCAGGTTTCATGCAGCACCGTTTTCGAGGTCAGTACGCCGTCGAGCAATTCGAAGCGCAGGTCGGCGTCGGCCAGGGTTGAAGGGCGATGGCTGATCAGGATGCGCGTACGCCCGGCAAACAGGCGGTCGATGGCGGCGATGACCTCGCGTTCGGTGGCTTCATCCACTGCGGACGTGGCTTCATCGAGCACCAGGATCAGTGGGTCCTGCAACAGTGCCCGGGCAATCGCGATGCGTTGTTTCTGCCCGCCGGACAACTGCTGGCCCCGCTCGCCCAAGGGACTGTCGAGACCTTCGGGCAAGGACTCGATCAGGCTGTCGAGTTGCGCCAGTCGCGCCACGTCGGCAATCGCCTCGCGGCTGGCGTCCGGTGCCGCGTAGGCCAGGTTGTCGGCGAGGCTGCCGCGAAACAGCACGATGTCCTGGCTGACGATGGCGATGCGCCGACGCAACTGGAACAGATCCAGTTCGCGCAGATCAACGTCACCCAGCAGTACCCGGCCCGATTGCGGATCGTGATGACGTTGCAGCAGGTCGATCAGGGTGGACTTGCCCACGCCCGAGCCGCCGCTGAGGGCCACTTTCATACCGTAGGGAATCCGCGCCTCGATGCCGCGCAGGGTCGATTGGCGGCCGGGATGGGCGAAGTGCACGTTGTCGAACCAGAGATCGCCGCCAGTGGGCATTGCCCTTGGCGTGGCGGGCGTCAACACCGTCGGTTGTTCGCCGCGCAATTCCATGACCCGGCCGAGGCTGACAGTCATCCGCTGGATCGCGACGTAGAGCCCGAGCAGGCTTTGCACCGGCCCCACGGCCATGCCCAGGTAGGTGGAAAAGGCAATCAGGGCGCCGAGCTGCCAGGTGCCCTGCACCACCCAGTAACCGCCGATCAGAAATGCGCAGGCGCGGGACAGCGAGGTCAGGGTACCGGGCACGGCCTGGGTGAAAAATTCGGTGACTTGCAGGCGCAGCAACTGGCTCATGTAGCCCTGCCCCAGCGTCTCGAGGCGCCGCGCTTCGCGCTGTTGCTGGCCGGCGGACTGGATGAATTTCATCACCGGCAATGTCTCGACCATGAACGACGACATGTCCGCCGAACGCTCGCGCAACTGCCGCACATCGCGCTCCACCTTGCGCCGCATCCAGCGCAGCCAGAGCACGTCGAGGGGAATCAGCACCAGCGCCAGCAGCGACAGTTTCCAGGACAAGGTCAACAGCATCGCTACCGCGACCACCAGGCCGATCACGCTGGACACCGCCGAGAACAGCGAGTCCACGGCGAACCGCTGGATTTCCGCGACATCGCCATCGAGGCGCGACATCAGGTCGCCGATGCGCCGCTGGCCGTAAAAGCTCGGCGACAGGGTTTGCAAATGCCGGTACAGGTCATCGCGCAGGGCAAACAGCATGCGCCCGGACAGTCGCGTGTGCAGGTAGCGGTTGATGCCCGAAAGCGCCGTGCCCAGTAACCCGGCAACGATCATCAGCCCGGCGATCATTACCAGCATCGGGAAATTGCGCGCCAACAGGCCATCGTCGATCAGCAGTTTGGTCAGCCACGGCTGCACCAGCACCAGCGCCGAGGCGCAGACCGACAAACCCAGCAGCCCGGCAATCGCCAGGCGATGAGGTCGCACGAAGCTGTACAGCCAACGCAATGCCGCTTGCAGGGCCTCGGGGTTCTGGCTGTCGATCAGCCGAACGATCAAGCGCTGCATCACGAACGCAACTGTTTGAGCTTGCGATAAAGCGTCGCGCGGCTGATGCCCAGAGCGTCGGCGGCGGCCGAGACATTGCCCTGGTGCGTGTCCAGGGACTGACGGATCAGCTCCAGTTCGTTTTCCCGGATGCTGCCGGCCTGGGGCCGTTCGCTGGTGGTCAACTCGTCGAGCATGCTGTCGGGCAAGTGGTCGAGGGTCAGCACGGTTTCGCCCGGTTCGCGCATGGCCAGCGCGGTGCGCAGGACCATCTCCAGTTGGCGGATGTTGCCTGGCCACTGATAACCGTTGAGCAAGCGATCGAGATCATCGTGCAGGACCACGGCGGGTGCGCCCAATGTCGTCAGCATGCGAGTGACGAGCGCGCCGAAATCTTCGCGTTCGCGCAGGGCCGGAAGCATCACGCTGATGCCATTGACCCGGTAGAACAGGTCCTCGCGAAAGTGTTTTTCTTCCACCAGACGCTTGAGGTCGCGGTGGGTGGCGCAGATCAGCGCGACGTCGATGTCCTGCTCTTCGCCTGCACCCAGGGGCGCGACCTTGCGATCCTGCAGCACCCGCAACAACCGGGCCTGCAAAGCCAAAGGCATGTCGCCGATTTCATCGAGGAACAAGGTGCCGCCATGGGCCTGCTGCAAACGCCCGACCATGCCGCCCCGGCGTGAACCGGTGAACGCGCCTTCACGATAGCCGAACAGTTCGGACTCGATCAGGCCTTCGGGAATGGCCGCGCAGTTCACCGCCACGAAGGGTTTGTCGCAGCGCGCTCCGGCCATGTGCAGGGCACGGGCGATCACCTCTTTACCAGTGCCGGTTTCGCCCAGTAACAGGACCGGCAGTTCATTGGCCAGGCCTTGGCGGGCCATGCGCAAGGCACGGGCGTAGCGCGTATTGCTGCCGGCGAGCGCTTCCAGGTCCGGTTGCGCCTTGGGCGGTTTCGCGACTGTGCGCGGCGGGCTGCTGACGTTGATCGAGCGTTGCGGCGCGCGCAGGGTTTTGTAGAAGAATTCACCCTTGGCGGTTTGCAGGCTGCCGACTCCACCCTGATGCAGACGCGCCAACAATTGCAGGCCGTCGACTCCGAGAAACTCTTCGCAGCGCCGACCGACCAGGGCCGAGCGCTCGGCGTGGAGCAACTGGCAGGCCTGGGCGCTGACCGCCAGGATCTGCCCGCCGAGGCTCACGGCCAGCAGGCCTTGCCACGGGGATTCCAGATATTGCCGACGGCTGTGGAAGGCCAGGACGATTTCGTCCGGATAACTGGCGTTGAACACCCGGCTTTCGATCTGGCTGACCGCCATGGCCAGCAGCGCAGTGCTGTCGTGGGCACGGCCGAGGGGGCCTTCGCGGGTCAGGTCGAGAACGCCGAGAATGTCGCCCTGGGGGCAATGAATCGGCACCGAAGTGCAGGAAAAATCACTGAGGCGATCCAGATAATGTTCGCCGCAATCGATCAGGGTCGGCCGGGCTTCCACCAGTGCCGTGCCCAGGGCGTTGGTGCCGCGAACCGCTTCGCTCCAGCAGGTGCCGAGGGTGATGTCCTGCAGGCCGCTGCCTTTGAGACGGTCGGCGCGGCCTTCGACGGCGAGGATGGTGGCGTCGGAGTTGGCGAGGATGATCAGCCCTTCCTTGCCCTGACGCTCGGCCAGGTAATCGATGGCCGGCAACGCAGCGTCGATCAACAAGCGGTTGCTGGACAGCAACACGTCGAGGCTGGCACTCGATTCCAGCGCCAGCTCATGCTTGGCATTGAAATGCACGCCATGGCTGAGACTGCGTCGCCACGAGGCATCGATCTCCGCACGCAGGACGCCATCCGGCACTTCGCCTTCCAGGTGCAACTTTTCCCGGGCCAGCCGGGCTTCGCGATGCAGTTTGGGGGAGTTTGTTTTTATTGGCGTCATCAAGCGCTCCGGGTCATCCACCCTGCGCCTTCATACGTCGGCGCCCTGGAGCAATCTTTACGTTAACGTCAGGGCTATGGCAAGTGCCGTAGGGCGCTTGTGTTCCGTCAGGTGGACCCCGTTATCGTTCATCGCGAGCAAGCTCGCTCCCACACTTGACCGAGGTGAACCGCATATTTGTGTTCAACACTGACCAGTGTGGGAGCGAGCTTGCTCGCGATAGCGATCTACCAGGCAGCAAAGATCTCAGAGCTGCCAAACCTCAGGGTCCACAAAAAACGCCCGGGCATTATCCTCCAGGCTCTCCAGGTGATACCCGCCCTCCTGCACAATCAGGCACGGCAACCCGAGACTGCGAATGCGCTCACCGAGCAGGGCAAACCCTTCGCGGGTCACCGCTACTTTGCTTTGCGGGTCCAGCTCGAAAATATCGAAGCCCAGGGACAGCACCAGCACCTCGGCGCCGAAGTCCTTCAGCGCCTTCAGCGCTACTTCCAATTGCCCGAGAAAAACCGCCTCGCTGGCGCCATGGGCCATCGGCAGGTTGAGGTTGAAACCCTCGCCTGCACCGACACCACGCTCTTCGGCAAAACCTGCGACCCCCGGATAGAAGTTGGTCGGATCGCCGTGCACCGACACGTAGAGCACGTCATCGCGGTCGTAGAAAATCTCCTGAATACCCTGACCATGGTGCATGTCGGTATCCAGCACCGCTACCCGCGAAAAACCGGCGCGCAATACCTGCGCCGCCACCGCCGCGTTGTTCACATAACAGAAACCACCCGCCGCTTCGGCCCGGGCGTGGTGACCCGGTGGCCGGCACAGGGCATAGGCTGCCGGCTCGCCATCGAGCAACGCCCGGGCACCGGCGATGGCGCTTTGCGCCGACCAGTAGGCCGAACGCCAGGTCTGCTCGCCCACCGGGCAACTGCCATCGGCCAGATAGCGCGCCGCTTGCGCGAGAATTCCGCGCAGGGCATTGGGTTCGCGGACAAAGATGTTCGACATCACCTCGTCGCCCCAATCCTCGGGAATCTCTTTCCAGCGCTGATGGGCTTCCTGCAAAAACCTCAGGTACGGTGCGCCGTGCACCGCCAGCAGCGGATCGAGCCCGGCATCGGCCGGTTGCTCAACGGCAAAGCCCAACGCACGGGACGCCTGCACCAGGCGCTGCGCACGCTCCGGCACTTCCTGCGGCGTACGCATCTGGCCACGGGAATAGTAGCTGCGTGGATGGTGGAGCAATTGTTCGGGATGGAAAAAACTGCGCATGGAGTGAATACCTGTCAGTTAACTTGGATCTTGAAACCAGCCGCATTCCACTGTGGGAGCGAGCTTGCTCGCGATGAGGTCAGCACATTCAACATTCATGGCGACTGATCCACCGCTATCGCGAGCAAGCTCGCTCCCACATTGACTGCGTTTATTCAGTTTTTACCGCGCGGGCCAACACGGCATTGAGCAACACATCGGTGCCCTGGCGCACATCCTCGGGCAGCACATCTTCCGCTTCGTTATGGCTCAGGCCGCCCACGCACGGGATGAACACCATCGCTGTCGGGCAGTACCGCGCCAGGTGGATCGCATCATGTCCGGCGCCGCTGACAATCGATTGTTGAGCGTAGCCCAGGGCGTCCACGGCCTGTTGCACCGCCGCCACGCAGTCCACATCGAACGGCGTCGCCGGGCTGATCCAGTGCGGGGTGATCGCCAGTTTCAAACCGCGAGCGTCGGCAATTGCCTGAAGCCGCGCACGGACCTGTTGTTCCATGGTCTCGATGGTTTCATCACGGTGATGACGCAGGTCGACGGTGAAGTTCACCAGCCCCGGAATGGTGTTGCGCGACGACTTGTTGATGCTCAATTCACCGACCGTGGTCAGGCCTTCGGGAGCGAAGTCCGCCGCCAGGCCTTCGATGGCCTGGATCATCTGCGCCACGCCGTACAAGGCGTCCTTGCGCAGCGGCATAGGCGTGGTGCCGGCGTGGGCCGCCATGCCTTCGACCCGTACGTCGAGCCAGCGAATCGCCTGGCCGCCACTGACGACGCCGATGCTCTTGGCGTTGTCTTCGAGGATCGGCCCTTGCTCGATGTGGGCTTCAAAGTACGCATCCACCGCGCCGCCGAGCGGGCGCTCGCCGGCATAACCGGTACGTTGCAGCGCCTCGGCGACGCTGATCCCATCGATATCGCGCACCGCCAGCGCAGCGTCCAGATCCATGATCCCGGTGAACACCGCCGAGCCGAACATCGCCGGGGTGAAGCGTGCGCCTTCTTCGTTGGTCCACACCGCCACTTCCAGCGGCTTGCGAGTCTGAATGCCCAGATCGTTCAGGCAGCGCACCACTTCCAGACCGGCGAGCACGCCGTACACGCCGTCGAAACGCCCGCCTTCGGGCTGGGTGTCGAGGTGGCTGCCCATCATCACCGGCGCTGCATCAGGATCGGTGCCGGCGCGGCGGGCAAACAGGTTGCCGATGGCATCCACGCTCAGGGTCATGCCGGCTTCGCGGCACCAGTGGGCAAAGAGTTCCCGACCGGCCTTGTCCTCGTCGCTCAGGGCCAGGCGGCAGCTGCCGCCACGGGCGGTGGCGCCGATTTCGGCCATCGCCATCAGACTCGCCCAGAGGCGTTCGCCATTGATCTTCAACATGTGTTTCTCCAGGAAAATTCAGGGGTCAGGCCTTGGCCAGTTCCAGGCGTTCAGCGCTGGCATGCCGACGGGCAAGGGACAGCACACACAGCAGCGAAGTCGCGGCGATCAGGCTGTAGAACACCGCCATCGGCCACCACTGGCCGACGAACCTGTGTGCCAGCAGCGTGCCGATCAGTGGCGTCAGGCCACCGGCCACAGCGCCGCAAATCTGGTACGCCAGAGAGATCGCGGTGTAGCGCACACGGGTCTCGAACATGCCGCTGACGTAGCCGGCGATCACTGCGTAGAACGACGCCATGCACACCACCGCCAACGCAATGCCGAGGATGATCAGCGGCGCCTGGGCCGAACTGACCAGCACGAACATCGGGTACGGCGAAGCCATCGCCAGCAGCGACACCAGGCACAGGAAGCGGGTGGCGCCAATCTTCTCGGCGACCCAGGCCGCCAGCGGTTGAATGCAGAACTGGATGATCGCGACGACAAACAAACACTCAAGGATCAGCGAACGCGGCAGTTCCAGTTGCTGAGTGGTGTAGGCGATCATGAAGGTGTTGGTGAAATACACCCCGGCGATCCCCAGGGTGTTGGCGCCGATGCACAGCAACAATGGACGCCACGCGGTGCGCAGCACTTCCATGACCGGCGCCTGCTCCTTGCGTTTGTTTTTGCTCGCCAATTCGCGGCTGGCAAGAAACTCCGGCGACTCATTGACCCCCAGGCGAATCGCCAGGCCCACCAGCAGCAACAGCGAACTGGCGAGGAACGGCAGCCGCCAGCCCCAGCTCATCAGGTCTTCTTCCGGCAGACGGGTGACGGCGCTGAAGGCCAGCAGAGACAGGATCAAACCCGCCGGGCTGCCCAGTTGCGCAAACGAGGCGAAGAAATTGCGCCGGCCTTTCGGCGCATGCTCGCCGGCCATCAGCACCGCCCCGCCCCACTCGCCACCCACGGCAATGCCCTGGACGATGCGCAACAGAATCAGCAGCACCGGGGCAGCGGCGCCGATTTGCGCGTAAGTCGGCAGCAAGCCGATGCACACCGTGACCACGCCCATCATCAACAAGGTGATGATCAGCGACTTCTTGCGGCCGATGCGGTCACCGATATGACCGAAGACAATCCCGCCCAACGGCCGCGCAAAGAAACCCACGGCGAAGGTGCCGAAAGCGGCCATGGTGCTGAACAGCTTGTCGTCCGAGGGGAAGAACAGCGCACCGAACACCAGCGCGGCGGCGGTGGCGTAGATGTAAAAGTCGTACCACTCGATCATGGTGCCAATGAAGGCAGCGGCGGCCGCACGGCGCGGCTGGGACGAAGCTTGAGGCTTCATGGGTCGGGCTCCTTTGGTTATTTTTCTGGCAGGAGAGAAACGGCAAATCCGCGGCGCTCTGGCGGCGCCGGTCTGGGGATGATTTTTCGTTCCCGGGCCATGATTAGTCAATTTTCTATTTATTATTCGAATTATTAACACAACTTATAATTGAGGGTGGCAGTCGAATGCGATGTGCAACGCACAGGCGTCGAGCAGAATGTAAACGGGGGGCTGCAATGTCAGTTACAGGTCGCGGCTCTTCTCGACAGGCAGCAATCGATCAAAAGCGAACCCTCATCGGCCCGGGGGTAGCTTGGGACTCCTCAAAATGATGTCGTAACAATGGCATCTCTCGCTAATAGCCAACGCAGACACGTTCTCGCCCATAAAATCCCTCCTGGCCAGCGCTATAAGTAGCAAGCTATTTGTTAATGAAAGTCTGAAGTATTCATTTGAACTTTCAGATTCTTTCAGCGCGCGGCCTGTGCCTAACATCGGCTCCACAGCGAACCTGCCTCTTGGCAGCCTGGCGCCGTCGAAGTGCTTTTGCAGTAGGCCTTGGGATTTTTGAGGATCACCGATGAAGCTGGAAATTTTTCGCACGCTGTGGGGTTACACCGCCAGCAAGGCCCAGGCTCTCGAGGAGTTGCTGCAAGCGGGCTTTGATGGCATGGAAGCACGCCTGCCACTGGACGCCCGTGAACGGACCGAGTTTGGCGCCTTTCTCCAGGCCAATCGCCTGGGCTATATCAGCACAGTCTTCACCGCGTATGACGTGCTGCCGGACCAGTCTGCGTCCCCCGCCATTCACCTCAATGACCTCGACCAGAAACTCGCCTGGGCCGCTGAACTCGGCCCACGCTTCGTCAACGTGCTGGCGGGCAATGACCGCTGGTCCTTGCCACAGCAAGTGGAGTTTTTCGGCGAGGCGCTGGATCTGGCGCGCAAACACGGCCAGGTCTGCAGTTTCGAAACCCACCGTTCGCGTTCGCTGTTCAACCCCTGGGTGACTCTGGAGTTGATCCGGCAATTGCCCGATCTGTTGTTCACCAGTGACATCAGCCACTGGGTCGTGACCTGCGAACGCCTGTTGAATGACCCGGCCGATGACCTGAGCGCTTTCATCGAGCGGGTTCACCATATCCAGGCCCGGGTCGGTTACGACCAGGGCCCGCAGGTTCCGCACCCGGCGGCTCCCGAATATGCAAGGGAACTGGCCTTCCACCAGCAGCACTGGGAAAGCATCTGGCGCTCGCAGCAAGCCCGCGGTTACCAGGTCAGCACCCTGACCCCGGAATTCGGCGCCGACGGCTACCTGCATCATTTGCCCTTCACCAATGTCCCGGTCGCCGACCTATGGTCGTTGAACGTGTGGATGGGCCAGACCGAGCGCGAACACTTCGACCGTTTCAGCCACTCAAGCCATCCTTAGGGAGCCGATGCGTCATGCCTGATAATAAAAACAACAGCGCCAGCACTGACACACACAAAGCCAACTTCAACAGCATCCCGGTGGTCAACATCGCCGGTCTGTTCAGCGTTGAACTGGAACACCGCCTGGCCGTGGCCGAACAATTGGGGCGCGCCGCCAGCGAGGTCGGGTTCCTCTACATCACCGATCACGGTATCGACCCGCAACTGATCGCCAACCTGCGCCAGGCTGCCAAGGACTTTTTCGACCAGCCCTTCGACACCAAGATGCAGCACTACATCGGCACCTCCCAAACCCACAAGGGATTTGTGCCCGAAGGCGAAGAGGTCTATTCCAAGGGCAAGCCGGACCACAAGGAAGCCTTTGACGTCGGCTTCGAAGTCCCGGCCGATGACCCGCTGGTGCTGACCAACACGCCATTGCTGGGGCCCAATGACTGGCCGCAGCTGCAAGGTTTCAAGGCGTCGGTGCAGGCCTACTATGAAGCCATCTTCGCCTTGGGCCGGCGCCTGTTCGGCGGCTTCGCCCTGACCTTGGGCCTGGAAGAAAACTATTTCGACAGCCTGGTCACCCGTCCCCCGTCCAAGCTGCGCCTCATCCACTACCCCTTCGACGGTGCCGCCCCTGACGCACCGGGTCTTGGAGCCCATACTGATTACGAGTGTTTCACCATCCTTTTGGCCGACAAACCAGGCCTTGAGGTGATGAACAACCTTGGCCAATGGATCGACGCACCACCGATTGCCGATGCCTTTGTGGTCAACATCGGCGACATGCTGGAAGTGATGACCGCAGGCGCATTCGTAGCCACCGCGCACCGGGTGCGCAGCGTGAAGGAGGAACGTTATTCCTTTCCGCTGTTTTATGCCTGCGACTATCACACCCAGATCAAACCACTGCCCGGGTTCGCACAGGCAGGCAACGACTACGAAGAAATCACCATCGGCGAACACATGTATGGCCAGGCGCTGCAGACCTATCAGTATCTGCGCCAGAGGGTGGCCAACGGGGAAGTTCAACTGCCAGGCAAGGCACGCAAGCCCGCCAGTTTCGGACATTTGAAAAATCAGGCTCAACCGTCCTGATTGAAGTTTTCAGCTAACCCCCTACCTACGCCGGAGTCAGTACATCATGAAAAACAATAAGAAAAACCTTTTGAGCCTGGCTGTATTGGCAGCCGGTATGTTCGGTGCCTCGGTGAGCGTGGCCGCGGCAGACACATTCAAGGTCGGCATGGAGATCACCTACCCTCCCTTTGAGTCCTATGACAAGGACAAAAACGTGGTGGGTTCGGACCCCGAACTGGCAACGGCACTGGCCAAACACATGAACGCCAAGGTGGAGTTCGTCGACACCAAGTTCCCAAGCCTGATCCTGGGCTTGAACTCCGGCAAGTACGACGCAGTCATTTCCGGCATGTACATCACGCCTGAGCGCCAGACTCAGGCCCAGACCATCGCCTACGCCAACACCGGTGCCGCGGTCATGGTGCCCAAGGGCAGCGAGATCAATGCGAAGAAGCCTGAAGACCTGTGCGGCCTGAAACTGGGCCTGGAACAGGGCACCACCTGGGTCAAGGAATTCAAGAAGCTCTCCGACGACTACTGCGTGCCGAACAACAAAGGCGCCATCACCGTCAGCGAGTACCCTTCGGCCCCCGAAGTGACCCAGGCCTTGTTGTCCAGGAACATTCAGGCCCAGGTTGAAATCGCCGGCGCGGCAAAAATGATCGCGGAAAAGACCAACGGCCGGGTAGTGATCACCACCGAGCATCCGATTTATCAGCAGACCCTGGGCATCTTCGTCAAGAAAGGTAACGACGAAACCTTCCAGGCCGTGCAAAAGGCCTTCGAGGAGAGCAAAAAGAGCGGTGAATACGCCGCAATTCTCCAGAAATATGGCTTGGAAGAACCGACTGCCAATTAAGAACCTGTCCTTGTAGTCTGGTCATCTGCCTCCCCTGCACCGGGGCGGCAGATCGAGGTGCCCCATGCAATTCGATTGGTCATATTTCCTGTCCCTGTTCTCCCTGCCGGACTTCTGGAAGGCCTGCGTAACGGTGGTCCAGCTCAGCGCCCTGGCCTGGTTCATCGGCATGCTGCTGGGTTTTGTCCTGGCCACGGCCAAGCTGTCCCACACGCCCTTGCTGCGCATTCCCGCAGCGGTCTACATCTGGTTCTTCCGCAGCATTCCGTTGCTGGTGCTGGTGGTCTTCGTCTACAACCTGCCGCAACTGTTTCCCGGTAGCGGACCGATTCTGTCCAACCCCTTCTACTCGGGCCTGCTGGCCCTGGTGGTCACTGAAGCGGCGTACATGGCGGAAATCCATCGTGGTGGCCTGATCTCCGTGGCCAAAGGCCAGAAGGAAGCCGGGCGCGCGCTGGGTATCGGCCTGTTCGGCATGCAACGCTTGATCGTGATCCCCCAGGCATTCCGTATTTCGCTGCCCACGCTGATCAATGAATACATCACGGTGGTCAAGCTGACATCGCTGGTCTCGGTCATCTCCCTGACCGAAATCCTCACGGTCGGCCAACGCCTCTATGCCACCAACTTTCTGGTCATGGAAACCCTGGCGGCGGTAGGCGTCTATTACGTGTTGATCGTCACCGTGTTCGGTTTTTTCCTGCAGCGCCTGGAGCGCTACCTGGACCTGAACTTCCGCAAGCCTCACACACTCGACGCGGCCGCCATAGCCAACTTCAGGGCCAGCGCCGAAGCATTGCCCGACACTGCGCGCAAAGCGGCAGGCAACAATGCGACGCCCATCCTGCAACTGAAGAACATCCAGAAAAGCTATGGCACCCACCAAGTGCTGATGGGCATCGACCTGAATGTCGAGTACGGCCAGGTGGTCTCGATCATCGGGCCATCCGGCTCCGGCAAGACATCGCTGATCCGCACCGTCAACGGCCTGGAAACCATCGATACCGGCGACATTCTGTTGTTCGGCGAAAAATTCATCGAAGCGTCGGACAAACCCAACAGCACCCGCCTGCGCAAAGGCGTGCGGCACATCGGCATGGTGTTCCAGAACTTCAACCTGTTCCCGCACCGCACCATTCTCGACAACGTCACCCTGGCGCCCCGTTACCATGGCCAGCCGGGCGAGCTGAGTGAACATCGTGCCTATGCGCTACTGGACAAGGTCGGCCTGCTGGCCCATGCCCACAAGTACCCGCACCAGCTCTCCGGTGGGCAGCAACAGCGCGTGGCGATCGCTCGAGCCCTGGCGATGGAACCGCAGATCATGCTATTCGACGAGCCGACCTCGGCCCTCGACCCGGAACTGGTCAACGACGTGCTGAACGTGATCCGCGACCTGGCCAAAGAAGGCATGACCATGCTGATCGTGACCCACGAAATGGACTTTGCCATGTCGATATCCGACCGGGTCGTATTCATGGAGAACGGTAATATCCAACTGGATGCCGCACCTGAAACCATACGATGCGATGCCGAAGGAGAACGAGTGAGGCGCTTCATGGGCATCAGTGCTCGATCGCCAAGCCGGTCTGCAACGGTGGATCATGCATGAATAGGCAACCACTTTCTTTGAGCATTCTTATTTCAGGAAAACGCACATGAATCTGGGAATAGCAGGACGCTGGGCGCTGGTATGCGCCGCCAGCAAAGGTCTGGGCAAAGCCTGCGCACAGGCACTCGTCCATGAAGGCGTGAACGTGGTGATCACCGCACGCGGCGAGCACACGCTCAATGAAACAGCCCGTGAGCTCAGAGCGCTAAATCCTGAAGTGACGGTCATCGCCGTAGCCGGAGACATTTCGACGGCCGAGGGTCGGGCGGCAGCGCTCATGGCCCATGAGCATTTCGATATCTTGATCAACAACGCTGGAGGCCCTCCCCCCGGGGATTTTCGCGAATGGAATCGCGACGCCTGGCTCAAGGCGCTGGATGCCAACATGCTGACGCCTATCGAGTTGATCAAGGCCACGGTAGACGGTATGGCGACACGTGGATTTGGTCGAATCATCAACATCACGTCGAGTGCCGTGAAGTCCCCTATCGAAAGCCTGGGCCTGTCCAACGGTGCGCGCAGTGGTCTGACAGGTTTTATCGCAGGGCTTGCCCGGCAAGAAAACATCGCCAGTCGCAATGTGACGATCAACAACCTGCAACCAGGCTCATTCGACACCGATCGATTGCGTGACAACCTGGTCGCTGCTGCCCAGGAGTCGGGGCAGGACAGCGAGGAATTCCTTGGCCAATGCCGTAGCGAAATTCCTGCCAAACGCTTCGGCTCACCCGAAGAGTTCGGTGCGCTGTGTGCCTTCGTTTGCAGCAACCATGCGGGCTACCTGACCGGGCAGAATCTGTTGATTGATGGAGGGGCCGTTCGCTCCAGCCAATAATGGGCAAGGGCTATGCAGGTGTACCCGGGCAATCAGGCTGGAGTTCGTGGCCTCGCCCGGGTGAGCATTGCTGATCAGGGTTTACGCGCAATGATCACCTGACTTTTCGCCACCACGGCATCCAGCGCCTGCTTGATCTGTGCGCCCCGTGGCGAAGCCAGGATCGCCTGCCAGGTATCCGCCCAGTGGTTAAGCAACGGATGGTCCGGGTTGCTGAAATCGACCTTGGCTTCCCAGAACAACAGCATCCACATCGACCAGTAGAACCCGTACTGGCTGTGGCTGATCACTTCCAGGCCGGCATCGCTGACCATGGCCTTGAACTGCTCTTCGCTGATGATGCGGATGTGGTTGGGCTTCTGGAAATACTCGGCCGCCGCGATATCTTTTTGCAGGTCCTCGGAGCTGGGGTGCGGGACGCTCAGCAGATACAACGCGCCCGGTTTGCCGACGCGTACCAGTTCAGCGAGGAACTGCGCCGGATCGTCCACGTGTTCGATGACCTCGGTCGACACCACCCGCGTGGCGGTCGCATCGGCAATCGGCAGCGGGTTGCAGTCGGTGACATGGCATTCGACGTCGCGGGCCGGTGTATCGCTCAGGCGCTGGCGGGTCGCTTCAACCTTGGCCGCGTCGATATCGGCGATGATGATCTTCGCCCCGCGCATCCCGCAGAAATGCACGTTGCCACCGTCGCCGCAGCCAACATCCAGCAGCGTGTCCTCGGGGGTCACCGGGAATCCGGTGAATAGTTCGCCGGTCTGCTGATTGAACCAGCCGCTGAGCATCGCATCGTGCAGGCCGAGCATGTAAGGGTCGACTTTCTCCGCCACTGGCGCTGCGGGCGGTGTCTCTGGCTGCACAGGCGCGGGCGTGCCCGCCGTGAGTTTCTTCAAAAGGCTCAGCATGAGGTGGCTCCAGAGGATGTGACGGCTGTTCGGGAAGTGCCCAGGCGTTTGACCAGCGAGGCGCCGCGGTTGCGCATGGGCATTTCGATGACGCGATAGTTGAGTTCGCTCAGCAGCACGATCAGGCCGCCAGCCATCAGCAACATCAAGATCGGATGGCCAGCCGGACTGGGCAGCCCGGCAGCCTGCAAACGGAAAATGAATTCACGAACCAGCAAGTAGGCCGGGATATGGATCAAGTAAATCCCGTAGGAACGGCTGCCGACCCACGTCATCAGGTTTTTGAACACGCCGCGCGGCAACAGGTAATCGCGGTTGTAAGAAGCGATCCAGACCAGCAGCGCGCACAGCACCGCAATCACGCCGATCCGGTAAGAGGTGAAGGTGAAACGATCCGTTGCCAGGAAGCTGAGCAGCAACGACAGCGCGATCGATGCGGCAACGCCCGCCCATGGACGACGCAAGAATTTTGGCTCCCAGCGCAGGTACGACGGTTGTGTACTCCACATCGCCAACAGCACGCCAAGGGCCAGCGCATCGGTGCGCACTACCATCAGGATCGGCGTGCGCAAGGTGAACAATTGCACCGCAACCAGCGCCAGCAACGCCCACACCAGGTGCTTGCGAAACAGCACGATCATCAGCGGAAACAGCAGGTAGAACTGCTCTTCCAGCGACAGGCTCCAGTACACGAAACTGGTGCCGTACTCGTAGTGATAAAAACTGTCGGCAAAGCGGAAATTGGCGTATTGGGCGATGCCGGCCAGGGTTGCCTGAATGTTCGCGTGCAGGGTGCCGAACGCGCCGGAGCGGTTGAGAAAAAGGCACGCCAGCAACATCAGCGCCAGCCATAACCAGGCTGAAGGGAGCAATCGAAAGGCCCGTCTCAACCAGAAATTACGCGTCTGTTGCCAATATTCCTGACGCGTTGTGCAACGGCGCAAGGCCGGGATCAGGCTGCGGGCAATGACGAAGCCCGAGATCGCGAAAAACAGATCCACGCCCCACCACGGCTGACCGTACAGCGTGATAACTTGCAACAACGGCACAGCCGCCGCGAACAGGCTGTCCTGCAGGTGATGAAACAGCACGCCAAGCACCGCAATGCCGCGCAACAACTCGATGTCCATGATCCGTTTTTCGTTGCTCATGCGCCCTCCTGGACATGAGGTTTGCGAGCAATGATCACCTGGCTCTTGGGCATGAACTGATCCAGCATCTGCTTGATCGCCAACCCGTCGGGCTGGGTCAGCAAGTCCTGCCAGGTTTTCGCCCAGCTCTCCATCAGCGGCGGATACGGCGCCTGAATCCGGTCGCGAACCGCGCCACCCAATTCACGCCCGGCAGCGCGCTCGCTGGCCCAGAAAAAAATCATGCCCATGACCCAGAAAAAACCGGACGCCTGGCGATGCTCGATGACCAGGCCCGCGTCTTCCACCAGTGCGGCGAATCGCTCGGGGCTGAAAATCTGTACGTGATTGGGCGATTGGAAATAGCTGGCCGGAGCGATGCCTTTCTGCAAATGTTCGCCTACCGGGGACGGTACGCTCAGCAGGTACAGCGCGCCGGGGCGACCCATGCGCACCAGTTCGGCCATGAAGGGTTCTGGCTGATCGATGTGTTCCAGTACTTCCATGCACACGACTTTGCTGGCGCAGCCCTTGGCCAATGGCAGCGGCAAACTGTTGCTGACCAGCCCCAGGCTCGGCTTGTCTGATTGCGCCGCCACTTGTCGGGCAAGCTCGCGGACCTTGTCGTGTTCACTGTCGGTGAAAATCACCGACGCGCCCTGGCGGACCGCGAACAAAGTCGCCACGCCTTCACCGCAGCCGACATCCAGCAAGGTGTCGTCGGCGGTGATGGCAAACCCCTTGAGCAATTCACCGCTGTCGCCGAGAAACCAGCCGTCGAGCAGGGCATCGTACAAACCGATGTCCCTGGGCGAGACCCGCGTTTCTGCTGGGGCGACCGCTACCGGTGCGGGCCGCAACTTCGCAAGCAGGCGCCGAATCATGTGCCCGACGCTTGTGCGCAGTTTGCTTCACGCCGTTGCAGCAACTGCTCGAACACCGCCTTCAGGCGCTGTTCGGCAACGGCCTGGCTGCAGAATTCCTGCAGGCTGCCCACGGCATGGGCCGACATTCGCTGATAGCGCTCGACGTCCTGTCTGGCGACGTCATGGCTGGCGGAAAATGCCGTACACAGTGAGTCCCAATCCGTGACGTAACGCAGGGTACGATACGCGGCGCGAGGATCGTGGGGCCAGGAGGTCAGTTCGTCGGTGCCTTCGACGATGAACGCGTTGTCACGGTCGATGTAGTCGGCCATGGCGGTGTTCAGCGGCGCAATGGCCGGCTTGCCGCAGGACATGAACTCCATCAACGGCAGGCATTGCCCTTCGCCGTAGGAGCAGTTGACGACGTAACTGGTGGCCTCGACCAGGCGCTCGTAGTCGATGTCGGACAGAAAGCCGTGGATCAGCACGATGCGGCACTGGTAGGACTGATTCTTGTAGACGTGGTGCAGCATGTCGTTCAAAGCGTTGGCGATGTCATGGTGCGTGAGCTTGAGCACCAGGGTCGCGTCGGGCGTGTCGCGAAAGGCAGTGCAGAACGCACTGATCATGTCCTTCCAGTTCTTGCGTCCGTCGTAGGGATTGAATACCGAGGTGTAGACCACGCCCTCGAGCACCAGCTCACAATCGCGCGGTGGTTGTTCGAAGGCGATCGGCGTGCCTTCGCGCAAACGTTCAGGGCCGTAGGGGCGCAAGTCCGTGGTACGACTGTCGATCAACAGCCCGCGCAGGTTCAGACGTGTGGGGCCCACGACCGGACGCTTGTCCAGAAGCTCGCCACGGGCGGCAAAACGGTCCCAGACAGGTGCTGCGATAGCGCTGATCGGGTAATCGGGGCCCATCACATCGCGTACGGCATTCACGGTAAAACTGGAGTGGGTGATCGCCGTCCCGCAGGAGCCCAACACCGTCCGCCAGTCATGCCGTGGTTCGCCCTGCCAGCTCTCGGTGGGAATGGTGCTGAACTCCCAGGCGAACACCGGAATCGTCGGGCACGCGTAGTGGACCGGCGTGCGATGCGGCGGGGAGAAGGACAGGAACACGCAGTCTTCGCCCCGGCTCAGGCAATCGAAATACAACCGATCGACCAGCTCGTCCGGGTTGCTGACCTCGATCACCTGCCCCAGCCGTTCGAGCACCGGGCGGAATTCCTTGAGGACGAAGTAATAGCTGTACTCGGGCCGCCCAAGATTCTGCTGGATGTTGCTCTTGTTGGTTTCCGAATGAATGATGATCAGCACGATGCAGCCCCCGTTTCGGCAACCACCGGCACGACGTCACGGACAGGTTCCTGTTTGAAGAACAGCGCCAGTCGCTGCTGCACCGGCGCGAAGCTGCAGTACTGGTGCATGCGTTCGCTGGCCGCGTCCGCCATGGCCTGCCAGGCGTCCGGCTGATTTTTTGCCATCGCGTAGCTGTTCTCATAAGCCGTTTTCAACGACCCCCAGTCCGGACGGTGGCGCAATGTGCGGTACAGGATGCGCGCGTCTTCCGGCCAGATCGTCGGCTCCTGGCTGGACTTGACGATGAAAGCCACACGCTCGTCGATGTAGTCGCGCATCGCCGTGTGGTTCGGGGCGATGACAGGCCGGGCGCAGGACATGAACTCCATCAGCGGCAGGCACAAGCCTTCGCAACGTGAAGCGTTGACGTAGTAGCTCGCCGCGCCATAAAGCCGGGCGAACTGCTCGTCCTGCAGATAACCGTGCATGACCACCACGCGACAGGCGAAGGGCGAGAGCTGGGACAGCAAGGTCATGAGCTCGACGTAATAGGTCGACAGGTCGTTCTGGGTCATCTTCAACACGAGCGTGGCGTCTTGCACATCACGCAGCGCCCAGCAGAACGCCGTGATCAGGTGATGCCAGTTCTTGCGCCCGTCATCGGGGTTGAACACGCTCACATAGATGACGCCATCGACCTCGATTTCCACCGTTTCGCTGGTGTCGGGGTAAGCCGCCTGCGGATGTTCGTCCTGCACGGGGGGTTCGCTGATTGCGGGCTCATCCGGCGCGGGCGCCTCGCCGACCGCGTGTTCAACCGGCAACGCTTGAGGTGTCCGAAATCTGGCCAGCCATGGGCGAACCGCATCCGGCACCAGATCGCGTACGGCTTCGCGATACCACAACAGCAGGTAGTGTCTGGTTATGAAGAGGCGTCGACGCAGGGTCAACGGCGGCACCGGAGGTTCAGGTTCGGGTTCCGGCTCGGGCTCGGGCTCGGCGATTTCCTGCGGCGGTTGCTCGATGATCGGCGCGATCAAACCATCGGCGGACAACCCCATCGAGCGACTGTCCAGGATGCAACCCTTGATCTGCAACGTGGCACCCGCGTTCACCGGCGTACCGGGATATTGCTGGCGGATACCGGCGAAGCGTTCCCACAAAGGCGTCGGCAGCACCAACACCGGGAAGTCGTCGCCCAGGGTCCGGCGGATGGCTTCGGCGGTGTGGGTGGACAAGGTGATCACTCGTCCCAGACGCGCCAGTGTCTGGCTCCAGTCTTGACGCGGATTGTTGTCCCAGTGCTCGGCGGGAATGCTGTCGAACTCCCAGGCAACCACGCACACCATCGGGCATTGCAAGTCGGTGGGGGTCTTGTGCGGTGGCGCGAACGAAATGAACAGGCCGTCCTGACCGGCCTGCTGCAACTGCCGATACAGCGGGTCGACCTCGGCGGCCGATGACACCACATGCACCGGCCCGAGGCTTTCGAACAACGGTCGGTACGCCTTGAGCACGAAGTAGTAACTGTATTCTGGACGGCCGAGACTCTGGCTGATGGAGCTGTCGTTGACGTCGGAGTAAAGAATAAAATTCATGGCATCCCACGGTGACGCCGCCATCCCGGCAGCCTCACGCTATGACGGGGAGGATACGGTTCGAGTCCGTGTTTACTGGCGCTCGTCCATCGTCTTCCTGCCCGTCTTCGTTCTTGTTTTAGTGGTCAGTTTCTCGCAGTTTCGAAGCGACGCTGCCGAACCCCGGGTAATCGTGACGAGGGGCATTCTAACCACATCCGTTGAGGATTCGTGAACCGCCCGACGAGAATAAATCAGGCTACGCAGACGAGAACTGATCAGTCACGGTTGGACCTGTTGAAATTGCCGAGCAAATGGCACAGATTGGCTACCAAACAACTACAACAAAACATTTCATCTGTCTTACGAGCGATCCTGTTGATTCGTGAGACCCTTCCATTAAGCCAGTAGCAAATGGATGAAATGTATGACCGGGGGGTCGCTGTTGAAAAAACGTCTGTTTGTCACGGGTCTGACTGGATTCGTAGGACAACACATCCAATCGCGTTTGCAGGCTGACGCCTCGGAATGGGAACTTCTGCCTGTTCCCGGCCGCTACGATCTTGCCGCGCCGGACAGCCTCGAAGGCTTGTGGCCGGTCATGCCCGATGCGGTGATCCACCTGGCCGGCCAGACGTTCGTCCCGGAGGCTTTTCGTGATCCGGCCGGTACCCTGAATATCAATCTGCTGGGCACCCTGAACCTGCTGCAGGCCCTCAAGGCGCGCGGCTTCAGCGGCACGTTTCTGTACGTCAGCTCCGGCGATGTCTATGGCCAGGTCGCTGAAGAGCAACTGCCCATCACTGAATTGCAACCAGCCTGCCCGCGCAATCCCTATGCCGTGAGCAAACTGTCGGCCGAGTTCCTGAGCTTGCAATGGGGCCTGAGCGAGGACTGGCCCGTACTGGTCGCCCGCCCGTTCAACCACATCGGTACCGGGCAGAAAGACAGCTTCGTCATCGCCAGCGCCGCCCGTCAGATCTGCCGGATCAAGCAAGGCCTGCAAGGGCCACAACTGGAGGTCGGGGACATCGACGTCACGCGCGATTTCCTCGATGTCGGGGACGTGGTCTCGGCCTACCTGGCCTTGCTGGAAAAAGGCACACCGGGGCAGGTCTACAACATTTGCTCGGGGCGCGAGCAGAGCATTCGCAGTTTGATCGAACAACTGGCAGATCTTGCCCAGGTCGACCTGCAATTGGTCCAGGACCCTGCGCGACTTCGCCGCGCGGATCAGCGACGTGTGTGTGGCAGCCCTGCCAGGCTGACCCAAACCACCGATTGGAAGCCTGAAATCACAACACAACAATCCCTGCGGGCGATCCTGTCCGACTGGGAGAAGCGAGTACGACAAGAATGACTAAAAGTGCATTGATCACAGGTATCACCGGCCAGGATGGCGCTTATCTGGCGAAACTGTTGCTCGACAAGGGCTACAAAGTCCACGGCCTGGTGGCGCGTCGCAGCAGCGACTCGCGCTGGCGCCTGCGCGAGATGGGGGTCGAGGCGGACATCGTCTACCTGGACGGCGACATGGCCGATGCCTGTTCAGTGCAGCGCGCGGTGATCAAATCGGCGCCGGACGAGATCTACAACCTTGCCGCACAAAGCTTTGTCGCGGCTTCCTGGGATCAACCGGTGACCACCGGCATCGTCGACGGCCTGGGCGTTACCCACCTGCTCGAAGCGATCCGTCAGTTCAGCCCGCACACGCGTTTCTACCAGGCGTCCACCAGCGAAATGTTCGGCCTGATCCAGGCCGAGCAGCAGGACGAGAACACCCCCTTCTATCCGCGCAGCCCTTATGGCGTGGCCAAGTTGTACGGCCACTGGATCACCGTGAACTACCGCGAAAGCTTCAACCTGCACGCCAGCAGCGGCATTCTGTTCAACCATGAATCACCGTTGCGCGGCATCGAGTTCGTGACGCGCAAAGTCACCGACGCCGCCGCCCGCATCAAGCAGGGCAAGCAGCAGGAACTGTGCCTGGGCAACATCGACGCCAAGCGCGACTGGGGCTTTGCCGGGGACTACGTCGAAGCCATGTGGCTGATGCTGCAACAGGACAAGCCCGATGACTTCGTGGTGGCCACCGGCGTCACCACCACCGTGCGCGAGATGTGCCGGATCGCCTTCGATCACGTGGGCCTGAACTACCGCGACTTCGTGAAGATCGACCCGGCGTTCTTCCGCCCGGCCGAAGTCGAAGTGCTGCTCGGCAACCCGGCCAAGGCCCAGCGTGTGCTGGGCTGGAAACCAAAAACCGACCTGGATACCTTGATCCGCATGATGATGGATGCGGACATGAAACGCGTCGCCAAGGAGTAGGCCATGCTGATTCCCGTGATTCTCTCCGGCGGTGCCGGGACAAGGTTGTGGCCGGTGTCGCGTGAAGGCCATCCCAAACCGTTCATGGAATTGCCCGACGGCCAGTCGCTGCTGGGCAAGACCTATCGGCGTGCCGCGGACCTGCTCGACGGCTGGGGCGATATCGTCACGGTGACCAACCGCGAGTACTACTTCCAGAGCAAGGATCACTTTCGGGACGCGCACCTTGGCCGCCATCGCGGACACTTCCTGCTGGAGCCGACGGGGCGCAATACGGCACCGGCCATTGCCGCCGCCGCCCTCTCCCTCCAGGCCCTGCATGGCGACGACGCGATCATGCTGGTCATGCCCGCCGACCACCTGATCGTCAATGTCGACGCACTGAAGGACGCGGTCGAGCATGCCGTGGCATTGGCCAGGCGCGGTCACCTGGTGACCTTCGGTGTCGTGCCGACCGCTCCGGAAACCGGGTTTGGCTACATTGAAGCCGGCACATCGCTGGACGATAAAGGCGCTGCCAGTGTGCGGCGCTTCGTCGAAAAACCCGACCTGCAAACCGCGACGCATTACGTGGAAAGCGGCAACTTCCTGTGGAACTCCGGGATGTTCTGCTTCTCGGTCGCCAGCCTGCTGGCCGAACTGCAAACCCATGCTCCCGACTTGCTGGAGCAGGCGCAGACCTGCATGGCCGCCAGCGCCGCGGTGGAAAACGCCGGAAGCCTGCAACAGGAACTGTCACCGGTCCTGTTTGGCGAAATCATGGATATTTCCATCGATTACGCGTTGATGGAGCGCTCCGACAAAGTGGTCGTGGTGCCGGCCCGTTTCGACTGGAGCGACATCGGCTCCTGGGGGGCGGTGGCCGCGCTGGTTCCAGCGGATGCACAGAACAACCGCACCGTCGGCGAATCGATTTTCATCGACAGCCACAACAACTTCGTCCAGAGCGAAAACCGTCTGGTAGCGACCGTGGGCGTGGATAACCTGATCATCGTCGACACCGCCGACGCGGTGTTGGTGGCCCACGCCGACCGTGCCCAGGATGTGCGCCGGGTGGCCAGGCAACTCAAGGATAAAGAGCACGAAGCCTATCGCCTGCACCGTACGGTCAGCCGGCCATGGGGCACCTACACCGTGCTCGAGGAAGGTCCGCGCTTCAAGATCAAACGCATCGTGGTCAAGCCCGGCGCCAAGTTGTCGTTGCAGATGCACCACCATCGCAATGAACACTGGGTGGTGGTCGAAGGCATGGCCAAGGTCACCAACAATGGCACCGGCACGCACCTGGTGGCCAAGAACGAATCGACCTTCATTGCCGCCGGTCACAAGCATCGCCTGGAAAATCCCGGCGTGATCGACCTTGTGATCATCGAAGTGCAAAGCGGCGAATACCTGGGAGAGGACGACATCGTCCGCTTCGAAGATCAATACGGCAGGACGGTTTGAATGCTGCGTAATCTTTACCAATCGCTGTGGAGTTACCGGGGATTCATCCTCGGCAGCGTCAAACGGGAGTTTCAGGCGCGTTATCGCAACTCGCTGTTCGGTGCCCTGTGGACCGTGCTCAATCCGCTGTCGATGATCCTGGTCTACACGGTGATCTTCTCCACCATCATGCGCGCCCGCTTGCCGGGCGTGGACGACGGGTTGGCCTACAGCGTCTACCTGTGCGCCGGCCTGCTGACCTGGGGCCTGTTCGCCGAGATCACGACGCGCAGCCAGAGCATGTTCCTGGAAAACGCCAACCTGCTGAAGAAAATCAGCTTCCCGCGCATCTGCCTGCCGGTCATCGTGCTGCTCAATGCCGGGATCAATTTCGCGATCATCCTGGGGTTGTTCCTCGGTTTCCTGCTGATCAGCGGACGGCTGCCCGGCATGGCGCTGCTGGCGCTGGTACCGTTGCTGGTCCTGCAAGTGATCTTCGCTGCGGGGCTGGGGATGATTCTGGGCGTGCTCAACGTGTTCTTTCGCGACGTCGGGCAGTTTTTCGGCATCTGCCTGCAATTCTGGTTCTGGCTGACGCCGATCGTTTATCCGCTGTCGATCCTGCCGTCGGGCATCCAGCGCTTTATCGAGCTGAACCCGATGACGGCACTGATGAACAGCTACCAGAACCTGTTTCTCTACAACCAATGGCCAGACTGGAGCTCGCTGGTCCCGTTGCTGGTGATCGGCCTGTTGTTCTGTGGGATGGCGCTGCGGCTGTTCCGCCAGCGTGTCGGTGAAATGGTGGACGAACTCTGATGGGACATATACGTGTCAGTGGCCTGGGCAAGGCCTACAAGCAGTACCCGAATCGCTGGAGCCGGCTGTTCGAATGGCTGGTGCCGTTTTCCCGCACCCGGCATCACCTGCACTGGGTCCTGCAAGGGGTCGATTTCGAGATTCAGCCGGGTGAAGCCGTGGGCATCGTCGGGGTCAACGGTGCGGGTAAAAGCACGCTGTTGAAGATGATCACCGGCACCACCCAGCCCACCTGCGGCGACATCCACTTGCAAGGACGTGTGGCGGCGCTGCTGGAGCTGGGCATGGGCTTCCACCCGGACTTCACCGGTCGGCAGAACACCTTCATGGCCGGCCAGTTGCTCGGCATGCAGGTCGAAGAAATCGAAGCGCTGATGCCAGAGATCGAGAGCTTCGCCGAAATCGGCGAGGCCATCGACCATCCGGTTCGCACCTATTCCAGCGGCATGCAGATGCGCCTGGCGTTCAGCGTGGCCACCGCGCGGCGGCCGGACATCCTGATCGTCGATGAAGCGCTGTCCGTGGGTGACGCCTACTTCCAGCACAAAAGCTTTGATCGCATCCGCAACTTCCGCAAGGCAGGTACCACGTTGCTGATCGTGTCCCATGACCGTTCGGCGATCCAGTCGATCTGCGACACCGCCATCCTCCTGGAGAACGGGCGCATGGCCATGCGCGGCAAACCTGAAGAAGTGATGGACTACTACAACGCCATGCTCGCCCAGCGCGAGGGCCAGACGGTGCGTCAGGAAATGCTCGCCAACGGGCAGGTGCAAACCATTTCCGGGACAGGCGAAGCGGGCATTCTCAGCGTCCGCCTGCTTGACCCCAAGGGGCGTTCGGTGGAGGTGGCTGAAGTCGGCCAGGCGATGGTCCTGGAAGTGCAGGTCGAGGTGCGCCAGGACATCGAGCGACTGATTCTCGGCTTCATGATCAAGGATCGCCTTGGCCAGCCCATGTACGGCATCAATACCCACCGGGTGGACAAAGCCCTCACCGACCTGAGTGCCGGCGAACGCGTCACCTACCGTTTTGCCTTCGACATGCGCCTGGGCAAGGGCAATTATTCGGTGGCCCTGAGCCTGTCGCGGCTGGATTCGCACCTGGATCGCAATTTCGAATGGCGTGACTACGGGCTGGTCTTCCACGTGATCAACAATCGCCAGGAAGACTTCGTGGGTTGCTCCTGGCTCGAAGCGCAGACCAGCGTGACCCGTTCCAGTGAGAATCGGGTGGAATCCATTGGGGAAACACGATGACCAGACTGTTGGTGGAATGTACCTACGTCTTCGAACACCCGGATGCCAACTCGGGCATCCAGCGGGTCGTTCGCAATGTGATTCAGCAATTGCCGGCCGCGAACGCCCGGCGCGAATGCGTTCCGGTGGTGATGATCAATGGCGCGTTGTTCGAGGTGAAAAGCCTGGCGCCCTTGCCGACCGTCAAAGTGGATCTGGTGAGCCTGCGGGTGAAGCTCGAACAGTTCGCCAATCAGTTCTGGCTGCGCCACCGCGCGCTGGAGCGACGCCGTCCTTTCAGCCAATCGAAGTTCGCCCGCCGGGTGCTTTACGTCGGTTGCCGTCTGACCGCGTTCGCCTGCCTGAGCCTGCCGATGCGCCTGCTCGATCGGGCACTCAAGGGCCAGAAGGTTCCCGAGCGTTGCGTGCCGTTGCAGCATCGTGCCGGCGACCAATTGGTGCTGCTGGACTCGTCCTGGCACGCCAACTTCTTCCCCCTGGCCGAACAACTCAAGCGTGACGGGGTCGGCATCGTTTCGGTGATCTACGACCTGATTCCCCTGACCCACCCGCAGTTTTGCGACGCAGGATTGGTGAAGGTCTTCAACGAATGGTTCGACTGGATCGCCCGCACCGCTGATGGCTACGTGGCGATCTCGACCACCATCCGCGACCAGGTCCGCCAGGAGATGACCCGCAGGATCGGTACCGCGCAGGTTCAGCAACGCTGGTTCGACTATTTCCACCTCGGCTCCGAACTCGACCTGACCGATGCCCGGTCTACCGTCGACCCGGGGCTGCTGCAGATGTTCAAGACGCCGGACCCTGTGTTCCTGATGGTCAGCACCATCGAGCCGCGCAAGAACCATGCGTATCTGCTGGACGCGTTCGAGCGCGCCTGGGCGGCCGGCTCCAAAGCCCGGTTATGCATCGTCGGCAAGATTGGCTGGAAATGCGAGACGCTGATCGAGCGTATACGCCAGCATCCGCAATTGAACCTGCGTTTGTTCATGTTCAACAACCTTTCGGACAAGAGCCTGGAACACGCCTATTCCCACGCGACATCGCTGGTGTTCCCGTCCTACGTCGAAGGGTTCGGTTTGCCGCTGGTGGAAGCCATGCAGCGAGGCCTGCCGGCCATGGCCAGCGACATCCCGGTGTTCCGCGAAATCGGTGGCGAGTACATGGCGTATTTCGACCTCTCCGACCCGCAGAACCTGGCCGATCTGGTCATCGACATGGAAAGCGGCGGCGCATTTCCCGCGCCCCTCAACCTGGATAACTGGCGTTGGCTGAGCTGGCGCGAGGCGAGTGCGCAACTGGTCGAACGCATCCAGCGCAATCTGCACAGCGATACGAAGGTGCCTGAGAGTCAGCATGCGAATTGCCCTTAACGCCCGCATCCTCCAGGCACCGCGCACGGGCATCGGTCAGTACGTCGCCGAACTGGCGACGGCCCTGGCCCGCGAATCGGACGTCGAGTTGTCGTTGTTCCACGGCTGGGGCTGGAGTTCGACTCTGCCTGAGGCGGCGATGCCCGGTTACTCGCGTCTGACGCCGTTGCTGCGACAGATTCCGGGGGCCTATCAGGCGCGGCGCTGGCTGGAGCAGAAGCGTTTTGATCAGCGCCCCGCCCAGGCCATCGATCTGTATCACGAGCCAAGCCTGTGGCCGTTGTCGTTCAACGGCCCGACCATCATCACACTGCATGACCTCACGCACCTGCACTATCCCGACACCCAACCACCGGCACGCCTGCGCGAAATCGAGCGGCGACTGGCCGACGGCGTACAGCGGGCGCGGCTGATTCTGACGGACTCGCAGTACATCGCCGAGCAAGCGCAGGCCTGGTTCGCACTGCCGGCCGAGCGCTTCGTGGTGGCACCGCTGGGTGTGGCCGCGCGCTTCCACCCCCGTGAACCCGAGGCCATCGATCAGGTCCTCAAGGCCCACGGCGTCGAGGCGCGGGAGTATTTCCTTTGCGTCGGTACCCTGGAGCCACGCAAGAATCTGACCCTGGCCCTGCGCGCCCATGCCCGGCTACCGGAAACCGTGCGCCAGCGTTTTCCGTTGCTGATCGCCGGCATGGCCGGCTGGCAACGTCAGCAGTTCAACGACGAATTACGTTCGGCCCTCGCATCAGGTCATGTGTGCCTTCTGGGGTACTTGTCGGACGACGATCTGGCGCAGCTACTGGCCGGAGCCCGGGCGCTGGTTTTCCCTTCGTTGTACGAGGGGTTCGGCCTGCCGGTGCTGGAAGCCATGGCCAGTGGCACTCCGGTGATTCTGACGGGTGAGTCGGCGATGCCGGAGGTCGCTGGCGATGCCGGCAACTACATCGAGGCGCACGACCCCGACTCCTTGCGCGATGCCTTGCTGCGGTTGATCGACGACCCGGCGCATTGGCAGGTCTGTCGCGAGGCAGGCTTGCAGCGAGCGAAGCTTTTTTCCTGGGAGCGTTGCGCGACGGTGACCGCCCGCGCCTACCGCCAGGCAATGGAGAACTGATATGCGCGTTCTGCACTTTTATAAAACCTACTTGCCCGACTCCATGGGTGGCATCGAACAAGTCATTTTCCAGATGAGCGAAAGTGGCGCGCGCCATGGTGTCGACAGCACTGTGCTGACCCTGAGCAATAATCCGGCACCGGGCGTGTTGCAGATCCGCGAGCACCAGGTGCATCAGGCCAGGATGGATTTTCAACTCGCCTCCACCGGTTTTTCCTACAGCGTGTTCAAGCAGTTTCGAGAGCTCGCGGCTGAAGCCGACGTGGTCAACTATCACTTCCCCTGGCCCTTCATGGACCTGGTGCATTTTGTCAGCGACATCAAAAAGCCCAGCGTGGTGAGTTACCACTCCGACATCATTCGCCAACGCCATCTGCTCAAACTGTACCGTCCGTTGATGCGTCGGTTCCTGGACAGCGCGGATCGAATCGCCGTGGCGTCCCCCAACTACTTTCACACCAGCGACGTGCTCAAGGACTACCACGATAAGACCCGTGTCATCACCTATGGCCTGGACAAGTCGGGTTATCCGACGCAAGACGCGGCGCGGACCGAGCGCTGGCGCCAGAAGCTGGGGGACAAGTTCTTCCTGTTCGTCGGTGTGATGCGCTACTACAAGGGGCTGCACATCCTGCTTGAAGCGATGCAGGGGCTGAACTATCCCGTGGTGATCGTGGGCGCCGGCCCGCTGGAAGCGGAGCTGCATGCCCAGGCCAGGGCGCTGGGCCTGCGGAACCTGCACTTTCTCGGGTTCCTGGGCGACGAAGACAAGGTCGCCTTGCTCGAGTTGAGTTATGCGGTGGTGTTCCCGTCGCACCTGCGCTCCGAAGCCTTTGGCATTTCGCTGCTGGAAGGCGCGATGTATGGCAAACCGATGATCTCCAGTGAAATTGGCACTGGCACCAGTTACATCAACATCCATAACGAGACCGGGCTGGTGGTGCCACCGAGCAATCCATCGGCGTTTCGCGAGGCGATGCGCACGCTTTGGGAAAACCCGGTGCTGGCGGCGCAAATGGGCGAGAAGGCGCAGGCCCGTTATCAAAATCTGTTTACCGCGGACGAAATGGGTCGCAAATGGGCAGCGCTGTATGAGGAACTGCTGGAAGAAAAAGCCCTCGCCTACGCATGAGGTTTTTTTGCAGATCCGAGTTGTCTCTGCTGCTGCGCTCCAACAGTGTTACGATCCCGCGACTGTAGATTTTCCATGGCTTGCGCAGGATGTGTGCAAGCCGTCGACTCTCCCTATTGGCCCCCCCGACTTTCTGCTGACCGCCTATGCAACGCCTGCTCAATGACCGCCTGGACTGGAACCTGCTGCGCACCTTTCGGGTGATTGGCCAGGAGCAGAGCATCAGCCGCGCTGCCGCCCGCCTGCACCTGACGCAACCGGCAGTGAGTCAGGCGCTCAAGCGCCTGGAGGAACAACTGGGCCGCCAATTGATTGCCCGTCGCGGGCCACGTTTTGCCCTGACTGAAGTCGGCGAGCAGATCTTCGCCCTGGCCGGGGAAATCTACGGGCAAATGTCCCAGGTCAGTAGCGTGCTGGAACAACCGGCCGACGAAGTGATCGGCAAAGTGCGGTTGCTGATCATCAGCCGGATCTTCTCCGAGCGCTTTGATGACTTTCTCGCCGACTTCCATCGTCAATACCCGCGAGTGGACCTGGAAGTCGATGTGATGCGCAGTTCCGACATCGTCAGCGCCCTCCAGGAAAAAACCGCGACCCTCGGCCTGAGCCTCAATCGGCGCCCGCAGCCACGCCTGGAGCAGCGCTTGTTCCTGCGTCAACGCTATGCTTTTTTCTGCGGCAAGCACCATGGGATGTTCGGCCAGCAGGACGTCGCCGAAGGGGATTTGCAACGGGAGAACTTCGTCAGTTTCACCAGTGACCAGATCGGCGGCATGCTCTCGCCGCTGACGATTTTCCGCGATCAGCAGGGTTTCAGTGGTCGCATCGTCGCGTCCTCACCGAGCCTGGAAGAAGTCCGGCGACTGGTGATCGCCGGCTTCGGTATCGGCTGTCTGCCCGAACACGTGGTGGCGGCCGACGTCGACGCCGGATTGCTCTGGCGCCTGCCGCCCCACGAGGGGATTGCCGATGTGGACATTCATTTGCTGTGGAACCGCGAACAGCGCATGAGCCGTGCCGAGACGATCTTTCTCGAAAGCCTGCAACAACGGCTGACGGACTAAACGCGCAAGACTTGCGTCACCGGTTCACCGGCCAGCAAGCGTTCGAGCAAGCGCGGCTCGCTGCGATCCGAAGCCAGCGCCTGATCGATGACTGCCACCGCCGATGCCGTGTCGAGAAACAACACGCCGTTGTCGTCCGCCAGCACCCAATCCCCCGGCTGCACCGTCACGCCGGCGCAGTGGATGGGCTGATTGATGACGCTGTCGCCACGACCGTGCAGCTTGGTGGTCAACAGGCTGGTGCCTCGGGCGAACACCGGCAACCCGGCTTCACGCAGCTCCAGCAGATCGGTCACTGCACCATCCACCACAATACCCACAGCCCCGGCACAGCGCGCTGCGCAACTGGTCACCGCACCGACCGGCGCGTGCCGATGATCGCCACCGGTGTCGATCACCAGCACGTCGCCCGGCCTGATTTGCGCCAGGGCCCGGTTGACGGCAATGGCATCGGCGCCCACCAGTTTCAGGGTCAACGCACGGCCAACGACTTTCACATTGGGCACCATGGCCCGCAGTTGCGGATCGGCAAAACCCTCTTCGAGAAAGTGCCCGAGGGTCGGAAAGCTCACGGCCTTGAGCTGTTCGATCAGTTGCGACTCATCCATGCTGCGGCTCCCCGGCAATCAGTTCGGCAACACAGTCGATCTCCAGCGATACTCCCCACAATGCCACGCACACCGTGGTGCGCGCCGGTGGCGCATGGCCCAGGAACTCGCGGTACACGGCATTGAACGGCTCCAGTTGCGCGGGGTCGGTCAGGTAGGTATTGACCTTGATCACATGGCTGAAACCGGAGCCCGCCTCGATCAGGATCGCTTCGAGATTGCGCAAGGTTTGCCGTACCTGCTCGGGGAAATCAGCAGGCTGTTCGTCGAGGCTGCCGTGGGCCGGAATCTGCCCGGCGGTGAACACCAAGTGGCCGCTGACCACGGCCTGGGAGTAAGGCCCGACCGGGCCGATGTAGCCCGGGGCCGATTGAATTCTGCGCATGTTGTAGAACTCCAGATGTCAGGCCGTAGCCGATTTGAAGGGTTTACCGGGGGCCGGATCGTCTGTGGGGACGACGCTGGGGATCTCGCTGATGTCCTTCTTGAAGGTCTCGGTCAACAGCAACAGTGCCACCAGGGAAATCAACGCCGCACCGATCATGTACCAGGCCACCGACGAACCTTTGCCCGTCGCGGCCAGCAATGCCGTGGTGACGATGGGCGTCGCCGCGCTGCCGAGCAGGCCGGACAACATGTAGCTGATGGACAAACCGGAATAACGCACCCGGGTGCCGAACAGCTCGGCGAGGAAGGTCGCGATCGGCCCGTAGTTGGCGGCGAACGCGGTCATCAACAACAGATAACCGAACACCACCATCGACAGCTCCTTGGTGTCCATCAGCCAGAACATCGGGAACGCCACCAGCGCTTCGGCGATGATGCCGCCGACAATGATCGGTTTGCGTCCGAAGCGGTCCGAAAGCGCACCGAACACCGGCAACATGACAATGCACCAGGCGCAGGACAGCAGCACCACACCGAGCATCACGCTGCGGCTGAAGCCGAGGTTCTGTGTGCCATAGGTCAAGCCGAACGCCACGATAATGTTGAACGAAGCGCCCGTGGACATGGTGGCAATACCCCCCAGCAGCACTTGCTTCCAGTATTTGCGGAATACTTCCGCCAACGGCATTTTCACTTGCACTTCGGCTTCCTTGACCTTGTTGAAAGCCGGGGTTTCCGAGATGTTCAGGCGGATATACAAACCGACGGCGATCAGCAACACGCTGGCCAGGAACGGAATACGCCACCCCCAGGCCAACAGATCCTCCGGGGACAGCCACGCCGCGATCAACAGGAATGCCAGGTTGGCAATCATGGTCCCGGCCGGCACACCGATCTGCACCCAGGAGCCGTACAAGCCACGCTTGTTGGCCGGCGCATGCTCCACCGCCATCAGCACCGCCCCGCCCCATTCGCCCCCCAATGCCAGGCCTTGCACGACCCGCAGCAGCAACAACAGGATCGGCGCCCAGATACCGATGGTTGCAAAGTCAGGCAACAAGCCGATGGCGAAGGTGGCCGCGCCCATGGTCAGCAGCGAGATCAACAGCATCGACTTGCGCCCCAGGCGATCACCGAAATGCCCGAACAACGCCGCGCCGACAATCCGTGCCAGATACGCCGAAGCGAAGGTGCCGAAAGCCAGTAGCGTTCCGATCAGCGGCACGAAATCCGGGAAGAACACTTTGTTGAACACCAGCGCTGAAGCCGTGGCAAACACGAACAAGTCGTACCACTCCACGGTGGTGCCAATCACACTGGCCACCGCGACTTTTTTCATACTGATTGCAACTTCCGGTGGTGCGCCGGACTTTTCTGCGGACGATAGATCGCTCATCACTGTCTCCAGGAATTTATTTAATTGTTTTGACTGGCAGTAAAACGGTTGAGGCGAAGGTTGTTGTTATGACTTACGGGAAGCTGGTCCCTGTAGGAGCGAGCCTGCTCGCGATGAACTCAAGAACACCGCGTTTAACCGGCAAACACGCGAAATCGTTAACGACCATCGCGAGCGAGCTCGCTCCTACCGGGGGTGTGTTAGTTCAATATCCCAATACTCGGTCGGCACAGTTGAGTAACGGCTCGCCAGCATTCAGGCGACGGAAGTTCTCCGCTACTTGTTCGGCAATACAGTCATGGGACGCCGCCGAAGCCATATGCGGGGTGATGGTGACACCGGGCATTGTCCAGAGCCGGTGATCGACCGGCAGCGGTTCCTGCTCGAACACATCCAGCAAGGCGCCGCGCAAATGTCCGCTCGCCAGGGCCTGTTCGAGATCGTCGATGTTCAAATGACCGCCCCGGCCACAGTTGATCAGTGCCGCGCCGCTGGCAAGCTGTTCGAAAGTGGCTCGTCCGAGAATCCCGCGGGTTTCGCTGGTGAGTGGCAACAGGTTGATCAGCAACTCGACGCCGTCGAGAAAAGGATGCAACGCATCACCCCCGGCGAACGTGCGCACACCGGGCAAGTCCTTGCTGCGCCGCGCCCAGCCGCGCACGTCGTAACCGGCTGCGACCAGATCCAGAGCAATCGCACTGCCCAGCGATCCGAGCCCCATCACACCGACCTTGAACTGCCCCGCCGCCCGTTGCAGCGGCCGCTCCCAGCGTTGCTCCCGCTGGTGCGACAACACCTGATCGAAACCGCGGTGATAGTGGATCACCGCCCAGCGCACGTACTCGGTCATCCCCTGGCGATGGCCCGGGTCGACCACACGGCAAACCGGCAGGTCCGGGCACGACGGATCGTGATCGAGGTGATCGATACCGGCGGCCACCGAGTGAATCACCTGCAGGTTCGGCAATGCGCCGAGACTGCCCGGCAAGGGAAACCAGCACGCCGCCATCTGTGCATTGGCGGCCCGGGAATCGTCGGCCAGCACGGCGGTGAGCTGCGGCGCACTGCGGGCAAACGCCGCCTGCAATTGCTTGAGCAGTAAGGTGTCGCGGGACAGCAGAACCACAGTGTTGATGACGGCGTTCATGACAAATATGACTCGCGCTGGGATTCGATCAACGTCAGGGCGGCCTCCCAGGCCAGGTCGATGATGTTGTCCTGCTCATCACGGTCGAACTGCTCGGCGGTGTGCGCGCAGACTTCCGGCGACGGGTAATGCAGTGCCGAACCACCGGCCAGCGCCTGCACCTGGGCCTGACAGGCCCGCTCCAGGAAGTGGATTTCCTGGAACGCCTGGGCCACGCCCGATCCACCCACCAGCAAACCGTGGTTGCGCAGGATCATCGCCCGGTGCGGACCGAGGTCGGCAATCAAGCGCTCGCGCTCATCCAGCGACAGCGCGATGCCTTCATAGGTGTGATAGGCCAGCTTGCCGTAGAACTTCAGCGCATGCTGACTGATCGGCAGTAGGCCCTGCTTCTGCGCCGCGACCGCCATGCCGGCCGCCGTGTGGGTATGGATCACACAGTTCAGGTCCGGACGCGCCATGTGGATCGCCGAGTGAATCACGAAGCCGGCAGCGTTGACCCGATGGCCCGCGTACTCCGGGTCGACCACCCGCCCTTCCTGATCGATGCGCACCAGGTCCGAGGCGCACATGCGGTCGAAGATCACCCCGTAGCGGTTGATCAGGAAGTGATGCTCAGGCCCCGGAATCCGCAGGGTGATATGGGTGTCGATCAGGTCGGTCATGCGAAAGTGCGCGACCAGTCGATACAGCGCAGCCAGTTCGCAACGGGCTTGCCATTCAACCGGGTCGATGTGTGCAGGTTTACTCACGAATACACCTCTTTAGCAGCGTGGGTGACGACCGGGTTGGCGCGCAGGCGGGCCAGGCCGCAAACACCGATCAGGGACAGGGCCGAGAGCAAGGTGAAGAACACCGCCAGCGGCAACCATTGTCCGGAAAACTTGCTGGCCAGCAGGGTGCCGATCAGCGGCGTGGTGCCGCCGGCCACGGCGCAAGCCAATTGGTACGCGATGGAAATGCCCGAGTAGCGCAGGTGCACCGGGAAGGCCTGGGTCATGTAGCCGGCGATCACCGCGTAAAGCGCCGAGAGAATCACAACTGCCAGGGCAATGCCGGCAGTCATGAACACAATGTTCTGCGTGCCTACCAGCAGGAACATCGGGTATGGCGTGACCATGCAAAGCAACGCGACCCATTTGAGAAAACGACCTTCGCCGATACGTTCGGCGATCAGCGCCGAGAGCGGTTGTGAGAGCAACTGGATGACGGTCACCAGAAACAGGCAATCGAGAATCGTCGATCGGGCAATGCCCTGATATTGGGTGACATAGGTGATCATAAAGGTGTTGGTGAAGAAGAACCCGGCCGAGCCGATGGTCACGGCAGCGGCGGCGAACAGGATCTGCCGCCAGCAGGTACGGATCACGTCCATCACCGGGTATTTGGCGGTCTCGTTGTTGTCCTTGGCCTTGGCGAATTCCGGCGACTCGTGAACGCCGGAACGGATCAACAGCCCGACCATCATCAACACGCCGCTGGCGAGGAACGGCAAGCGCCAACCCCAGGCGAGGAAATCCTCTGGCTCAAGGGACGTCACCAGACGGAAAGCGATCAGTGCCAGCAACAAACCGGCGGGACTGCCGAGCTGGGCGAACGATGCGTAGAACGTCTTGTGCTTGGCCGGCGCGTGTTCGCTCGCCATCAACACCGCCCCACCCCACTCACCACCGACCGAAATGCCCTGAATGACACGCAGCACGATCAGACCAATGGGTGCCCAGATGCCGGCACTGGCGTAGCTCGGCAACAGGCCAATACCCGCCGTGGCAACGCCCATCAAGGCCATGGTCACCAACAGCATTTTCTTGCGCCCGAGACGATCGCCCAGATGACCGAACACCATCCCGGCCATGGGACGGGCAATGAAGCCGACCGCGAAACTGCCGAACGCCGCCAGGGTACTCATGACCGGGTCGCTGCTGGGGAAGAACACTTGCCCAAGGACCAGCGCCGCCGCGGTGGCGTAGATGTAAAAGTCGTAGAACTCGATGGTCGTGCCAATGAAGGCAGCGGCCGCGGCTCGGCGCGGTTGGGGAGTAGTGTGCATGCAAGGACCCTGTGTACTTATAGTTTTTGGGCAGGTGTTAAGGCTGATGACGGTTGCGCTCTGTGGCACTTGTGGGCTTTATCGCTTCCATGCCAGGATTAGTCAATTTTCAATTCCTTATCTTTACTATTAGCACCGCTACTGCATGAGGTTTTATGCCTTCTAATTCCAACCCGTGGGTCGGGCGTCGCTTTCTCAATGACCGCCTCGACTGGAACCTGCTGCGCACCTATCTGGTCATCGGCCAGGAAGGCAGCATGAGCCGCGCCGCCGCGCGACTGCACATCACCCAGTCGGCCGTCAGCCAGGCGCTGAAACGACTGGAAGAACAACTGGAATGCGTGTTGATTGCCCGCAGCGGACGACGCTTTGATCTGACGGAAACCGGGGAAGAAGTCCTGCGCATAGCGGCGGATATCTACGGAGATATTTCACGCCTGGGGACGGTAGTGGAGAGTCGCCACGACGACGTGGTGGGCAAGATCCGCATCCTCACCGTCAGCGGTGTGCAGGCTCGGCATTACGATGACTTCCTCGCTGATTTCCATGAAACCCATCCGAAAATCGAGCTGGAAGTCGAGGTGATGGGCAGCTCGAACATCATCAGTTCGCTGCTGCAAAAAACTGCGACAGTCGGCGTTGGCCTGTGCCGCTTGCCACAGCCACGACTGGAACAACGGGTACTGTTTCGCGAGACCTATGCTTACTTTTGTGGCCAACGTCACCGGCTGTTCGGGCAACAGAATCTGACCCTGGAACAACTGGCGGCGGAAAACTTCGTCAGCTTCACCAGCGATCAACTCGGCGGCAATCTTTCACCCCTGACGCTGTTCCGCGACCAGCAAGGCTTCACCGGCAAGATCGTCGCCTCCTCCACCAGTTTCGAAGAAATTTACCGCTTGATCTGCGCGGGTTACGGCATCGGCGCCTTGCCCACCCATCTGGTGCGCCGGGATGTCGAGCAAGGTCTGCTCTGGCGCTTGCCGCCGGAAGACGGGGTGGTGGATTTCGATATCCAGTTGCTGTGGAATCGCGAACAGAAGATGAGCCAGGCCGAAACGGTGTTCCTCGAGAGCTTCCAGCACATGCTCAGCATCCGTGAGCCTGTGCTGTGAAGCCATGAAGGTTCAGACGTGAGGATCGCCCGGTGCCTTGCTCGGCGCTGCGTACTGCGGCTTGAGGTGCCCGTCCTGATCAAGTAGCCAGGCGTCCATGATCTCCCGCACGACCGGTCCAGCGACGCGACCACCGGCCTCGCCGTTTTCGATCATCACCGAAATCACGATTTTCGGGTGCTCGGCCGGGGCAAAACCGACAAACAAGGCGTTGTCGCGGTTACGCTCGCGGGTTTTCTCCCGGTTGTAACGCTCACCCTGCTTGATCGCCACCACTTGCGCGGTACCACTCTTGCCGGCGATACGGTACTGCGCGCCCGCGGCTGCGGCCCGGGCAATCCCGCGGGCATCGTGCATCACCATCTGCATGCCATGGTTGACCTGCTCCCAGTCGCGAGGATCCTTGAGCAGAATGTTCGGCATCGGATGCTCATCCACCGGCGCGACACCGTCCACGGTTTTGGCCAGGTGCGGGCGATTCCACACGCCTTTGTTGGCAATCAGCGCCGTCGCCTGGGCCAACTGCAGTGGCGTGACCTGCATGTAGCCCTGGCCGATACCGAGAATCACCGTCTCGCCCGGATACCAGGCCTGACGACGGGTAGCGCGTTTCCAGGCTTGGGATGGCATCAGGCCGGGGGACTCTTCATTCATGTCCAGGGAAACTTTCTCACCTAGTCCGAACATGGCCATGTAGTCGTGCAGACGATCGATACCGAGCTTGTGTGCCAGGTCATAGAAGTAGGTGTCGTTGGAACGCATGATCGCCGCATCCATATCCACCCAGCCGTCGCCGCTGTGGTTCCAGTTGCGGTATTTGTGATCGAAATCCGGCAGCTGGTAATAACCGGGGTCGAACACACGGGTCTGTGGCGTGACGACACCGGCATCGAGGCCAGCGATTGCCATTTCCGGCTTGATGGTCGAACCCGGCGCATAGAGACCGCGCAGCACACGGTTGAACAGCGGTCGGTCGATGGAGTCCCGTAGCGTGGAGTACTCCTTGGAACTGATACCGGTGACGAACAGATTCGGATCGAAACTCGGGTTGCTGACCATGGCCAACACTTCACCGGTCGAGGGATCCAGTGCGACCACCGAGCCACGGCGATCGCCCAAGGCTTGCTCGGCGGCTTCCTGAAGCTTGACGTCGAGGCTCAGGACAATGTTTTCGCCTGGCACCGGGTCAGTGTGCTTGAGCACTCGCAGCACGCGGCCCTGGGCATTGGTTTCGACTTCCTCATAACCGACATGGCCGTGCAGTTGCTTCTCGTAGAATTTTTCAATCCCGGTCTTGCCGATGGATTGGGTGCCTCGATACTCCACGGTATCCAGAGCCTTTGACTCTTTCTCGTTGATACGTCCGACGTAGCCGACCGAATGGGCGAAGTGCTCGCCCAATGGATAATGCCGAACGAACTGAGGCTCGACATCGAGGCCCGGCAAGCGGAACTCGTTGACGGCGAGTACGGCAATTTGCTCTTCGCTCAGTTCATAGAACAACGTCACGGGTACGAAGGGGTGACGTGCCTGCTTCATCGCCTTGTCGAACTGCGAGCGGTCTTCAGCGGGCAAATGCAGGAGATTGACTACCTCGTCCAGCTCTTCGTTTACATCGGTAGCACGTTCGCGGGTGATGGTCAGGTTGTAGCTGGGACGGTTATCCGCGAGGAGTACGCCGTTGCGGTCGTAGATCAACCCGCGAGTCGGTGTAATTGGCAGGACATGTACGCGATTGTTTTCGGAGATGGTCGAGTGATAGTCGAACTCGACTACCTGCAGGACATACAGGCGCACTACCAGCGCACAGGTGACAGCGGCAACGAACAAGCCGCAGGCCATCAGCCTTTTATTGACCAGGCGTGTCTCATTCTCGTGGTCCTTGATGGGTATCGGTTCGGGCATTTCTACAGCAACTCTTTGAAAAGAATGCCGATCCGTGGGCGCAAACTCAGTCCATTAAAAATGAGCTGCACCTTAGCAAAAGCGCGGAGTCAGGTTTATGTGATTTTTTTTACAATGACCTTGTAGGAGCGAGCTCGCTCGCGATGGACGCCAACGATGACGCGGGAAACCTGACGCCCCGCAGCGCTCGCGGGTTTTTCGCGAGCGGGCTCGCGCCTACAGGGACGCCAAAAACAAAACCCCTACCTGCATACGCAGATAGGGGTTTCGGAATTTAATCTTGAC